>JBGTMF010000040.1:0-6141 GCA_041743795.1 Thermodesulfobacteriota bacterium
GAGAGTGTCAGGAATTTGGTGTACGGGGGCGGCCGGTTAGCATTCGGGAATTCGTCCCTCGAAGTGGATTGAGAGTTGGTGGAGGGCTGTCGTCCAAGCACGATCTCGTCCCTTCCAGGCCTTAGTGGCATTGCGAGCCGCGAGGAACAAGAGCTTGAGCGCGGCATCGTCGCTCGGCATGTGGCCGCGCGTCTTGAGCACCTTTCGGAGTTGGCGGTTGAGGTTCTCGATCACGTTGGTCGTGTAGATGATGCGGCGGATCTCCTGCGGGAACGCCAGGAACGGAATGATCTCGGCCCAGCGCCGGCGCCAGGCCTGTGCGACCATCGGGAAGCGCTCTCCCCAGCGCTGCTCGAAGCGCTCGAGTGCCAACTCGGCGGCGTCGGCGTCCGGGGCGGTGTAGATCTCGCGTAGATCGGCGCAGACGGCCTTGCGATCTTTCCACGGCACGAAGCGCGTCGAGCTGCGGATCACGTGGACCACGCAGGTCTGATAGATCGTACGGGAGTACGCCGCCTCGACCGCCTCGGCGATTCCGGTCAGCCCGTCGGCGCACAGAACCAGAATATCTTCCACCCCGCGTTCACGGAGCTCGCCGAGAATGCCGAGCCAGAATTTCGCGCCCTCGGTGTCGTGAATCCACATCCCGAGGACGTCCTTGCGGCCGTCGACCCCAATGCCGACGGCGATATAGACACTGCGGTTTTGCACCGACCCCTTCTGGCGGATCTTGACCACCAGGGCGTCGAGGTAGACCACAGGGTACACCGATTCCAGGGGCCGGCTCTGCCAGGCTCGCAGCTCGTCGACCACCGCGTCGGTGACCCGGCTGATCAGATCCGGGCTCACCTCGATGTTGTAGATCTCCTGCAGATGCGCGCCGATATCGCGCACCGTCATCCCACGTGCGTACATCGACAGGATCTTGTCGTCGAAGCCGTCGAAGCTGCGCTGGTGCTTCGGTACGATCTGAGGAAAATCGGGGACAGGCACCAATTATTTCCTAAAACTTCAACCTAACCAGCTAGTTGAGGTCAGTAATCGGTGCCTGTCCCCCCTTTTTTCTTTTTGGCGTATCGCATTGACCGTACCCCCCTCGCACCAGACGATGCCAAACTACTCGGAATTGCTGCCGGGCTCGCTGCGCCGATGCATCCGCCTCCTACCCACATGGTGGTGCACCAGCAGCACCAGCGGGCCAGTCAAGCCATTGAGAAAGGAGGAATTGGGAGGAGGAATTGGGGACCGCAACCCTCAGGTTGGGGTTGTCTGGGGTCGGACCAGCGCAAGGTATTGGAATCGCTCAGACTAGTGCTGGTTGTCAGGCGGATATCGGGTTAAGAGTCGCGATTTCGGGTGCGGAACGGGCCTTTTAACGAACGGCGGAGTCGCGCGGTACGAAGTCTTTATCGCGATGGTCGGTGCAGGTTCACGGTTACACTAAATGCCCACTTTCGGGGGTAAGATTGTCGATCTAACGGCCTCTGGAATGCACGCAATGGACTACGACTCTAAGATTTAAGTATCTTACAATGGTCCAATTCCAACAGGAGCAACCAGATCCGGACATGCGACACAACCGCATCTTATGTTGTCACCAGACGCACTTCGGAACGTGACGCCTGATTGCTTCGTCGCAAGTCACGATACGGGCTTCGTGACGCCTGGCCTGGACGATAAGCATGCGGTCGAAGGGATCGTTGTGGTCGATCGCCAGCGAACCCGCGTCGACTGCGTCTTGCGCTTCGATCAGGATGGTCTGGAATCCCCACTCGGCGTGGAGCTCGGGGTACCGCGCCAGGTAGTCGTCGACCCCGCTCAGCCGTCCGCGACGCCTCTTGATCGCAATCTCCCAGAGAGACGCAGCCGAGACTAGAATTTCATTGTCCCGCTTTTTGATCACACGCCGAGCGCCACCACCTAGCTCACTCGCATCAGCCAGCCACCAAAGAAGGGCACAGGTGTCGATGACGTATCGACTCATCCCCAGGAAGAGTCGTCGTTCCCGACAGGCCCGAGCACGTCGCCACTGATCTGGTCGCGGTACGCACCCGGAGAGCGATTGGTTGGCGTGACGATCGGGACCAGCCGCGCGTAGGGCTTGCCCGCTTTGGCGATAATCACTTCCTCGCCGCTGTGAGCGCGATCCAGAAGCTCCGAGAATCGCGTCTTGGCTTCGTGTACATTCGCTTGAATCGTCATCAGTGAACGAGTTAGTCCACCAACTCGACTAAATCAAGAAGTTTCAGGACACGGCGATCGGGACAGTGGTAGGGGCGACCGGTCGGTCGCCCCCAGGGGACGGGTAGGGGATGTGGGCCCGACTGCCCGAGTTGGGACGGCAAGGGGACGGACTTGAGCCAGCCCAAGGACAACTCGGCCGGTCGGCCAACGTCCCCTCCTCACCGACTTGCCGACCTCCCGCCGCCGACATTCCCGAACGTGGGATTATTACCCTGGCAATTTAAGTTTCTACGCGGTAAAACACCCGCCATGGATCTCAATGGAAGTACGGAGGGTGGGGAGCACTTTGCGTTCAAGGGGCACCGACGGGTTGCATCGGGGAATCGAGCCGACGTCGCCGCGGCGGTGCGGGATTTGGCGGAGACGGGCGATCTGTCGTTCGTGTTGATGTTCGACGACACCGGCCGACAATTCGACGTCGATCTCAGCGGCTCCGTCGAGGACGTGCGGCGTCGCGCTGGTGCAACCGCGCCGCCGCGGCAAGATCCGGCTGTAGCGAAGAAGCGCGGCCGGCCGAAGCTCGGGGTCGTCGGACGTGAGATAACGTTGCTGCCGCGCCATTGGCAATGGCTGGAGACGCAACGCGGCGGACCGTCGGCGGCGTTGCGCCGCCTGGTCGACCAGGCGCGGGGGGCCAATCGCGATCGCGATCGGGTGCGCGAAGCGCAAGACGCCATCAATCGCTTTCTATCTGCGGTAGCGGGTGATCTGCCGGGTTTCGAGGAGGCGACGCGGGCGCTCTACCGCGGCGAATGCGACCGTTTCGCTGCCGAAATCGCTCGATGGCCGGTCGATGTGCGTTCCCAGGTCCAGCGCTGGATGGACGATGCGTTCTCGGCGCCTGTTGCTTAGCTGAGAAGCAGAAAACGCGATGCAGAGGGTGCGGCTCTCGATGCACGGCTTGTTTCTGCGCGCTTCGGATTCAGCTGTTCCGTTGTTTGACACGGCGCAGATTCACGTGGAGGAAGCGGCTCGCTATGCGCTCGCTGACCGAAGCAGCCGCTCAACAAGCCGCTGAAGCGGACGGCTGCGAGTGTCAGCCAGGCGGGGGCGGTCCTCGATGCGAAGCTTGATTGCAATACGGGCGGCCGCGGCTTGACGGCCATCCGTTATGGAGCAGGGCAGGTAAAATGGATCCGGAGATACGGAAGTACAACGCGAAGCAGGGTCCGAATCACAAGGAAGTATGCGACTTACTTGCCGAGGAGATCGACAGAAACCTCCCTGGAGCTGAGAACAAGATTTGGCACGCGCATCCTGTGTGGTTCTTGGACGGCAACCCAACTGTCGGATACAGCAAGCAGAAGCCTGGCATACGCCTGATGTTTTGGAGCGGGGCAAGTTTCGAAGAAGCCGGGCTGAACATCGTGGGCAAAAAGTTCAAGGATGCATCCGTGTTCTTCAACGATGTCTCAGAGGTGAAGAAGTTGGATTTGCGGCGATGGCTTACGAAGGCGACAGAGATTCAGTGGGACTATAAGAATTTGGCCAGGCGCAAAGGGCGGCTGGAGAGATTGAAATAATGGGCAACACCTTCACTCCGACCAGTCAATCGACTTGGTGCCGAGCCAGCTTGTAGATGGCGCGAGCAGCGCGTGCAGCGGCGACGGCTCGTCCTCACTCAGCCGCGGTTTCGCCAACGGGAGAGTTTCTCGACTTGCGCCAGAACCGCCGGCTTGCGGGCCTCCAGCCGCCGCGGGTCGCCGCCCGCCGCGGGGCGGACCCGCGCAAGCCGTGAGAAGCATTTACAGAGTGTGTGCTTGCGGCGGCTTTTCCACGCTCAGAACCCCGATTTCGCTCCCCAAATGGTGTGTCTGAGTTGAGGAGATCTGACGATGCGGCGTGCGCGTTCAAGCGCTTGGCGGTGTCCTCGGTTACAATTGACGAGCGACCACGTGCACCTGCTGGTCTCGATCGCGGCCTAAATGAGGGCGTTTCCGTGCTGCGAGACGCCGACGGATCAGTCAGGAGCCGTTTCGTTTCGGTCCGACCCAGTAGTTTAGTCCTGCCGATTCGATCATCGAGGCATGCGCGCGACGGCTTGCCGAGCGATCGACAAGGTAGCAGTTTGGATCGGTGCGATATCTCGTCTCGTTGATGCTGGTCGTCGCGGCGTTGATTCACTTGGCCCCACTCTCGGGTGTCCTCGGCGGCGAGCGGCTGGCCGCGCTGTACGGAATCGGATTCGATGAGCCGAACATCGCCATCCTGATGCGCCATCGCGCGGTTCTCTTCGGCATGTTGGGCGTGTTCCTCCTTCTCGCCGCCTTCATGCCGAATTTGCAAGTGGTCGCGATCGGCGCGGGCCTCGTCAGTGTCGTCTCGTTCCTGTGGCTGGCTCGATCGGTCGGCGGCTACAACGCCCAGATCGCACGCGTGTTCGTCGCTGACATCGTCGCTCTCGTCTGTCTTCTGGTAGGCGCCGTCGCGCTCGGGAAGGTTTGGGCCGAAGGAGGTTGAACGAACGCGCGCGGAGTGGGAGACAGAAAGCATGCGATTCCAATCGAGATGGCAGATGGCCGCGGCGATCGTCGGCGGGTCGCTCTTGTGTGCGATGTTCTTGAACACGTGCGGCGACGACGATGACGAGGTCGTGCAGGGTGAGCTTCTTGCACTGTCGTATAACGTCGCCGGGCTGCCGCAGGGGATCTCGGGGTCGAACCCGGAGGTGAATACGCCGCTCATCGGACCGCTGCTGAACGACTACGACCTTGTCTTGCTACAGGAGACCTGGCAGACGCCGGATCCCAACCCGCTGGCGCCGGTGCGGGTCTATCATGAAATTCTCGACGCCGCCTCCGAGCATCGGTACAAGTCAGAGTCGATGCCGCTGCCGCTCAACGAGAACCCGGAGAGGCCCAGTGCGATCGTCAGCGACGGATTGAACCGCTTCTCCCGCTTTCCGTTCGGCGAGGTCACCCGTCGGCGATGGGCCGATTGCGACGACTCGGCGGCTGACTGTCTTTCTCTCAAGGGCTTCAGCGTAGCCCGCACGGAACTCGCCTCAGGCGTCTGTGTCGACGTCTACAATCTGCACGGCGAAGCCGGCAGTACCGCCAATGACTTCGACCTGCGCGATCAGAATACCAGCGACCTGCTCGCTTTCATGGCCGAATACTCCGCCGGTCGCGCGGTCATCGTCGGCGGCGACTTCAACATGCGTTTTCGCCGCGAGCGCGACGCCGTCAACCTGCACCGTCTCGAAGAGGAAGGCGATCTGACCGACGCCTGCATCGCGCTGGGCATCGTCGACAGCGAAGTGATCGACAAGTTCTTCTTCCGGTCGAACGACCGCGTGGCCATCGCGCCCACGTCGTGTGAATTCGAGCTCGAGGTATTCGTCGACCCACAGGGGGAGCCGCTGAGCGACCACGACGCGCTCGCCGTGCACTTCGACTGGACGGCGACCCCGGATCGGCGCCTCGACTGCCTCTGAGGCTCACCTTCGGACAGAGGACATGATCGGCCGCGTCGGTCTCGATGTAGGCGGGACGAAAATCGAAGGGGTCGTACTCGACTCCGACTGCGCGATCGCCGAACGACGGCGCGTGCCGACCGAGGCCGAGCGCGGCTATGAGCACATCGTCGCAACCGCGGCACGATTGGCCGACAATCTCTTGAAGCTGGCGCCGCGGGCGACGCGCGTCGGGGTGGGAATGCCGGGCGCGGTCTCGCGGCGCTCCGGCGCTGTCAAAAACTCCAACACGCAGTGCCTCAACGGCCGCGACTTTCCCAGCGACCTGGCGCGGGCGATCGGCCGCCCGGTCGTCGTCGAAAACGACGCCAACTGTTTCACCCTGGCCGAGGCGCGACTCGGCGCCGGCCGCGGACACCGTGTGGTATTTGGCGTCATCATGGGCACCGGCGTCGGCGGCGGCATCGCAATCGACGGCGCAG
>JBGTMF010000041.1:0-12996 GCA_041743795.1 Thermodesulfobacteriota bacterium
CGTTACCGCGGAACAGCAGGATGCGATTGGACGACCGGTCGGCGACGACGACGTCGAGGTTGCCGTCGCCGTCGAGATCGCCGAGGGCAATCGCCGACGGATCGGAGGCGGCGCCGACCCTACCACCGAGCGAGATCGCCGGCCGCGGCGCCAAGCTGTAGCCGCCGGCACCGTCGCGGGAGCCGATCAGAATCGACAACTCGCCCTCGCCCTCGGCGGCGCCGGCGATCTGCGCGCCGATGACGGCGATGTCGGGAACCCCACCGGCGTCGAAGCCGAGCCGATCGCCACTATCGGGATCGGCGACAGCGAAGGCGACGAGTTGCCGCGTCGGGTCGTCGTTGAGCAGAGGCACGCCGTCGTGGAACAGGTCCGGACGAAAATCCTCGCCGGACACCGGGGTGCCGGTGGGCGTCGGCGGCGGACTCGGGTTCCGGCGAAAGTAGACAAGCTGGCTGAACTGATCGAGGACCATCACGTCGAGGTGGCCATCGCCATCGAAGTCGGCGGCGCCGAGCGCGACGACCGGGGCCCCGACGTTGAGCGGCTGGAAGGTCGGCAGTTCGCCGCCGGCGCCGATGATTTCGACATTGTTGCCGCTGACCGTGCCGATCAACAGCTCGGCGGCGTTATCGCCGTTGATGTCGGCGGCGAGGATCGCGCTGCCGTCGCTGATTGGAATCTCGCGGCCGCCGACGCCTCCACCGCCGCCCTGTCCGTCACCGAAAATGATGCCGGCAAAGGTGACACCGGCGACGGCGATGTCGGTGTTCAGATCATCATTCGCCAAAAGCACGTCGACGGCGCGGGGATTGACCGCCGTGATCGTCGACACCGCGACGGCGCGCGTGCAGTCAACCCGCTGCAGTGCGATCGCGTCGACCGACGCCAGCGAAACAGTATTGGCGTTGGTGTCGAGTAGGACGAAGTCGGGATTGGTGACGCGGCGGTTGAGATTGGCGGCGACGCCGGCGTTGACCGACGAGATGCCGAGCGCGTTGCCGGTGATGGTGCAGGTGGCGAAGTTCGGTAGCGTCTGCGCCAGCGCGGGCGCGGCGAACCAGCTGACGATCAGGGCGACTGCCGTGTAGTTCAAGTTGGTACTCCTACGGTCGAGATCGGTCGACGCGCGACGCCGTGCGAAAGGCGACGAGCATGGCGAGGAAGAGCAGCATGGCTGCCGGATTGTCGGCGGACGCGGATTGGCCGACGCTACAGCCCGGGCCGGACAACTCGTAGATCCCCGCTTTGGTTTGCGTCGGCGTCCCGGTGGGGAAAGTCGGCGTATTGGTGCCGATCGGCGTCATCGTCGGCGTGATGGTCGGCGTCTCGGTCGGGGTCATCGTCGACGACCCACTCGGCGTTGCTGTCGGTGTATGCGTCGGCGTCGGCGTCGGCGGCGGCTCGCTGGTGATGAGGATCGAAATCGAACCGTCGCTGTTGGCGGTGACGACGTCGATCTGCGTATCGAGGTCGATGTCGGCGACCGCAATGTCGATCGGCATCGGTCCGGTGGCAAGTGGCTGCAGCGCGCTTTCGAATCCGCCGTTGCCGGCGCCGAGGCCGAAGGCCAGGTGATTTGCGGCGGAGACGGCGACGACGGCATCGAGGCGGGCATCGATCGGGTCGAACAACAGCGTGGCGACCGCGCTGGGCTGATTGGTGATCGGAAAGGCCGGAAAAATCGTCGGGTTGCTCAGGTTGAGCGCATTGGTGACCAGCACGCGCGCGCTCGGCGCGGCATCGGCGACGAACACATCGGCGCGGGCGTCATCGTTGAAGAATCCCGTTTGCAGCGCCAGCACCGGACTGCCGACGTCGACGGTGCCGTTGACGGAAAACCGCGGGCGTTGTCCCGACGGGCCCGCCGTCTGGATGAGATAGGAGACTCGGCCGTTGGTGGTGGCGACGACGAAATCGATGCGGCCGTCGCCGTTGAAGTCGCCGGCGGAGATCGCCCTGGTCGGCGAGCCGATGGGTACGAGCACATGCTCAAACTGATTCAAGCCGGCGCCTCCGTAGAGGATCGAGACGCTGGTAGCGTTGAGATTGGCGACGAGGAGATCGGTGTTGCCGTCACCGTCGAGATCGAGCGGCGCGCGGCGGCGCTGGTCGAGTGGGTTGGCGGCGTAATCGGAGACAATCTGTACCGGCCGTCCGGAAATCGGCACGCTCAGTTGGCTGACGACGGAGAACAAGCCGTTGCCGCCGCGCATGAGGAACGAGACGCCGGAGGTGCCGACGACGGCGATTTCGAGATCGCCGCTGCTGTCCTCTCCGAGGTCGAGTACCGCGAGATCGCCGGCGCCGGCAACCTGGACGATGCTGACGTCGGGCGGGGCGCCCGGTGGGTTGCCGGCTAGATGAGCCAGAGCACAGTTGCGCAATGTCGTGTTGGGAAAACCTTCGGAGTTGCCGATGATGTGAACGAACGATCCGTCCGACACGGCTATATCCGGCCCACCGACCCCATTGAGATCGGCGGCGACGATGCCGCGCGCCGACGCCTGGATGATTGTCGATACCCGGTAATCACAGCGGCCGAGCGGCACCGTCGGGATCGGCGTCGCCGTCACTGTCGGCGGCACCATCGTCGGCGTCGGCGTCGGACCCATCGGCGTCGGCGAACCCGGCGTCATCGGCGGTTCCGTCGGCCCCAAGGTCGGCGTCGGCTCATTGCGAACGTTGATCGCCACCTCGATCTCCTGCCCATCCATGACGAGACCGACGATATCGAGCAGTCCGTCGCCATTGAGGTCGGCGAATTTCATCGTCTCGGCATTCCGCATTCTGCGATTGCCTACCCCGCCGCGCTCCGACGCATCACTCGCACCTGCGCCAGAGAGAATTCCGTTCGATACGCCGTCGAGGTAATACAGTTGGAGGGAGTCGGAAAAAACGAGGTCCGGCACCCCGTCGCCGCTGAAATCGGCGGCCACAATTCCGCTGGAAAGAGCTGGCGCCGTGAACCCAGCGCCGCCGAATCTCCGCCCCCCCTGGCCGACGAAAGTTTGCCCGTTGATGTCGCCGAACTCCTCACTGCTGATTGCAACGAAATCGGCCGGGCCGCCGCCGTTGAAGTTGGTCACCGCCAGGCGTGCGTCGTCGGGCATACCGTCGATAAAAAGTGGCAGCGGCGGAAGTCCGTTATCGAGTGAGAAATTGCCGGCGCCATCGCCCCAAATCAGGTAGGCCAGGCCAACGCCTGGATCGATGGCAACGATATCCCGCGAGCCGTCGCCGTCGAAGTCACCGACACCGATGTCGGTGATCACAGTGCCGTCCGGCAGGAGGACGAGAAACGTCGGGCAGGGCTCGAGAAATCCCTCGTCGTTACAAACGAAGATGACCTCATCGCCATCGGCGATGGCGATATCGGGCCTGCCATCGCCGTCAAAATCCGCCGATACGGCGCCGGTGATGAAATCCGCGACGTCTTCGATGAACTCGATCGTCTGTTCGGAGTCAGTGAAATCGCCGTCGCCATCGCCGAGCAGAAGTGCGACGCCGCCAAGGTCATCGATGACGAAGAGGTCGAGATTTCCGTCCGGGCGTCCCGAGTTCATTTCAAAAGGACCGGCAAAATCGGCGACGACAACGGCAATGGGAGACGACGCGTCGCCGGTGTCAAACGCCTCCGGGTCGTCGAACGTACCGTCGCCAACGCCGAGGTACACGTTGACCACGTCGTCTTCATTGTTGACCGCGATCAGATCTGGAGTGCTGTCGCCGTCGACATCAGCCAGGGCGATGCTGTTGAATCGACCGATATCTTCGGGGGTTGAGTCTTCGAGGTCGATTACCGGTTCATCGAGGATCTGGACGACGCGAAAGCGGACGATCTCGCCGGCCGTCTGGCCCCATCCTCTCAAGATGGGAAAGAAGCTCAGGCCCAGAAGAAGTGCGGTCGCCGTCAGGGCAAACGGGGGAAGCCATTTCAACACGGAACGGAACGGACGGACGACGCGCATCATCACCTCGAGGGCCCGAGCGGGGGAGGATTCACAGCGATTAGTGTCGCCCGGGTGAAGCCGACAGTCTCTTGACCGCCCTGCGGTTTGTCAACCTGGATAGACACCGTCTCCGCCGCCGTAAGGCCGCAATTTTTCAGACCGCCGCATGTGTATGGCAGTTGTAGCGCGTAACCGCGGCGCGGCAGCCCGATCGCCGCGAGAGGCCCCTACTCCGTGCAGCCGTGCAGCGCGTTGTTCACCGCCGCGATCAACTCGCTGATGGAGATGACTCCGTCGCCGTCGCGATCCATGGCGAGGCAGGTCACCACGTTCGCGCTGCCGAGGGCGATGTTGACGCCGCGGATCAGCTCGCCAATGGTGATGATGCCGTTGCCGTCGCAGTCACCGACACACAGCGGCAGCGGCTCGCTTTCATTCATCAGCACGAGAATCTGCGCACCGTCGTTGACGACGGCGACCAGATCGGGCTTGCCGTTTTCGTCGAGGTCGGCGCTGGTCAGCACCCGCGCCCCTGGAAACTCCTCGGTGGCCGCCGACACCGGCTGGCCGAGACCCGCCGGAAGGCCGCGCAGGAAGGTATTCGAAGCAGTTCCCTCGATGGCGTCTTCGCTGACGATCAAGGCATCCAGGTAGCCATCTCCGTCGAGGTCCTCGATGACCAGGGCGTTGCCGAAGTCACCCGCCGCGTAGTCGCGGCGGGCAAAGCCGGTTGTCCCATCGAGGCCCATGAAGTGACTGAGAGTAGCCGAGGCGGACACCGCCAGGGCGTCGACCGAGAGGACGAAGATATCGTCGAGATCGCCGGCATCGCGTCGAACCGCGCGCAGCGCGCGCGGCTCGACGCCGACGGGCCCGATCTCGATCGGCTCGACGACCTCTTCAAAGGTCCCGTCGCCGTTGCCGTAAATCACATACATTTCGCCGGTATCGGCGTCGATCGCCGCGACGTCGAGCCCACCTCCATCGAAATCACCGACGGCAAAGGCGACCAGTTCGAAGGCGAACTCGTCGAGCAGCACGACCGGCGTCGGACAGGCCTGCAGCGTGCCCGCGTCGTTGCACAAGAAATAGACACCGTCGAAAGCCTCGAGCAGCCCCAGGTCGTCGCGGCCGTCGCCGTCGAAGTCAGCGGCGATGACACCGACGATATCGATCGCCTCGATGTCGTCGAAGTTCTGCTCCGGGAGATCAAAGGTGCCGTCGCCACGGCCGATGAAGATCTGCAGACCGTTGATCTCGTCGATGACGACGACGTCCGGAATTCCGTCGACGTCGCCACCGGTCTCAAACGGCGACGTCAAGTCGGCGACGGCGACGCCGACGGGCAAATCGGCGGCACCGACCGTCCGCCGATCGGCGAACGTCCCGTCCCCTTGGCCGATCCACGCCACCACCTCCTCGGTCTCGGCGTCGAGAGTGACCAGATCGAGGACGCCGTCGTCGTCGAGATCCGCCAGGGCGAGCGATTGCGGTCCCGCCTCCTCGCCGACGAACTGCTCGATCGGCGACAGTGCGATCAGATTCAAGGGAGATTCCGCCGTCGCCGGCACAGCAATGATGAGGACGATGGCCGACAGAGCAATGCGAACGGATTTCGACATGGCGCAGCGATATCGAATCTGAACGAAAGGAGCCAGCCTCGCGGCGCATCGGCTTGAACCACGGTTCAGGCCCCTGACCCGTGGTTCAGCCGCGATCATCCGTCCCGCAGTTCCGATTCGATTCCCACCAATACCTGGTCCACCGCCGCGTCGCGGGTGCGCCGCGTCTCGATCGTGCGCACCGCGTACATCACCGTCGTGTGATCGCGGTTGCCGAACTCCTGGGCAATGCGCGGGTAGGTGGCCTGTGCCACCGTTCGACTCAGGTACATCGCGATCTGTCGCGGGAACGAAACTTGCCGGCCGCGGCGGCGCGATGTCAGGTCGCTGATCTCCAGGCCGAAGCGGTGGCTCACCGTCTTCTGGATTGCCGCCACCGAGACGATTTCGCGCCGCACTTCCAATGGAGCCAGCGCCGCCGCCGCCAGGTCCGCCGTCAGCGCGACGCCGCGCATTTCGGACATGCCGACGATGCGATTCAGTCCGCCCTCCAGTTCGCGCACGCTGACGCCACTGCGCTGCACCAAGACCTCGGCTACGTCGAGCGGCAACTCGATGCCGCGGCGTGCCGCCTTCGACTGGACGATGGCGATGCGCATTTCGTGTGTCGGCGGATGGATGTCGGCAATCAGGCCACCTTCGAATCGCGAACGCAGGCGCTTTTCGATGCCGACGATCGCCGACGGCGGTTGGTCCGAAGTCAGAACGATCTGTTTCTCTGCCGCATACAATGCGTTGAAGGTATGGAAGAACTCTTCCTGGGTACGCTCCTTGCCTGAGAGAAAATGGATGTCGTCCAGGATCAAGGCGTCGACTCGGCGGAATCGATCGCGAAAGCGATTCATCTCGTCGTGGCGCAGAGATTGGATCAGTTGATTCATGAACGTCTCTGCCGACAGGCAGGCGATGACGGCGCGCGCGCGACGGCGCAGCATCTCGTGCGCGATGGCGTTGATCAGGTGTGTCTTGCCGAGGCCGACGCCGCCGTGCAGGACGACCGGGTTGAACGCCCGACCCGGCTTCTCGCAGACGCTGTAGGCGGTGCGAAACGCCATTTCGTTGCTCGGCCCGACGACGAACGTGTCGAACGTGAAACTCGCATTCAGTCGGCCGATGCGCGGCCCCCGCGCGCGCGGCTCTTCCTCGCGCTTGGCCAGTCGCTTTGCGTGTTCAGCGCGGACGGCAACCCGATCCTGCGCGATGACGAAGCGGATCGGACACGGCCGACCGAGCCTCGTCTCCGCCGCGCCGCGGATCGCGCTCATGAAATACCGTTCGATCCATGACTGGAAGAAAAAACTGGGCACCTGCAAGACCAGTTCGTCTTCCGCTGGAACGACCTCGACTGGTTCGATCCATGCGAGGTAGTTCCTCTCCCCAAGGTGTTCGCGAAGCTCCGACAAGACCGACGACCACAGTGCCACCATGCCTACCCGCCCCTCCTCCATTGCAATGGAGAACGGACTTGCCGGGCGTTCGCGTTCGTTGTCCACAACTGGGGACAACTCGACAACTCACCGCCACTGCGGCCGTTTCACAACCCCTCCACACCTCACCCACAGGCCCCGAGATCACCACGCCTTTCCTCCCCCTGAGAGAAAAGCAACGCGCACGCCCGGCAAGATTCATTCTCGTTTAATCGATCTGCTTCTTGTGCTTCGAACTGACTGCCAAAGAAGTGGAGTGGCGGCTTTCTATTCGCGCATCGAAACCAAGTCAATACGCAATTCCCCGTGATACAGTGGTTGGCGCGTGCACTGCGCGCGTAAGTCGCTTCGGTCTCGTCGTTTCGTTGCGCGAAAGTTTTTTCTTCGCGCAGCGAAAACTCTCGGTCCAAAACGCAGGATCAATTTCGACGCGACGATTGCGCGCGTTCGATGCGTATCGCCTGCTCGAGTTTATCGTGTTCGAGTGCGCCGACGACGGTGCGGTTGTTGAAGTACAGCGTCGGTGTCGACTTCACCTCGAGTCGCGTTCCTTCGGCGACATCGCGCGCGACCGCGGCGCGCACTTCATCGCTGGCGAGACATTTCGAGAACGTGTCTCGATCGAGACCGACTTGATTGGCGAGGCGAAGGAGTGTTTCGCGCGACAAGTCGCCTTGGTTGTCGAACAACAGATCGTGGTACGGCCAGAACTGGTTCTGCGCAGCCGCGCACTCGGATGCGAAGGCGGCGAGGCAGGCGTTGCGATGAAACGATCCAGTCATCGCCGGGTTGCAAGCGGAATCGAGCGGGTAGTGGTGGAACTCGATGCGCACGTCCTCGCGATAGCGCGGCAGAACAGCCTTGAGATCGCGATACACCTGGGCGCAATGGCCGCATTCGAAGTCGGAGAACTCGGAGATTACGACGGCACTCGACTGCGGGCCCTTGGCATGTCCTCCCGTCGGCGGCCGCTCGACCGTCGGTCGCGCCAGATACCAGCGCTCGAAGTCGGGATCGTCGGCAATGCGCGTGCGCGTCGCCTCCCACGTGAACAGCGCGACGACGACGGCGAGGCCGGCGGCGCTGCCGATGCCCACCCAACGCACCAACGCCAGCCCGTCGGCGCGCCCACGACTGGTCTCACGACGGACGGCGTTCAACAACAGTGCGCCACCGACCAACAGGCCGGCGTTGACGAAGTACAACGCAGTGCAGAACAGGCAGACGGCGTGCAGGACCATCACCGCCACCCAGGCGAGGCCGATGGAATAAATGACCGCTACGATGGCGCTGGCGAAGACGATGCCGGCGAGGCGCTGGCGCGCTGCCGCCCGTGGTACAGCAACGGCAAGTGCCACCGCGGCGACGCCGAAAGCGACGTAGGCCAACAGTGCGAGCCAAGCGACAGGAATCGTGCCAAATAGGTAAGCATACTTACTCGCGAGAACGATCGAGCAGGACACGGTGTCGTTGATGTCGCACGCCGGCACCTGACTGTCTGCGATCTGGGCGTGGACGTGGGCGAGGTAGGCGCTGATCGCGATCCCCGCCACCGCCAGCGCTCCGATCAGGCCCGCCGCACGTTTACTCGACATGGCTGGTTACCTTACAGGGGCGCGAGGCGCGGGGCGAGGGGCGCAGCGGCGATGTAGCGGCGGACGAAGTGGGCAATCGCAACACGCATCCGCGCGGGGTCTCTCGCCCCCGCGTCGTCGTTTCTGGCCGCACGCCTGCCCCCCCCTGCACCGGCATCGCCGGACTTTGAGTGTCGGCGTCATGGCGGAGGATTTCGCACCGCAGCCATGACGCCGGAAGCCCAGTCGCAGCACCTGCCCTGGTGTTCAATCGACCGACTAGTCGTCGGACGGATCGTCGACTTCTACGTCGACCTCGTCCCAACCGAGTTGACCGGCGGCGTCGACGATGCGGATGGTAGCGGTGAAGCTCCCCGGTTTCTCGTACACGTGGGTTGGGCTCGCCTCGGTCGAGATCGGCGTTCCATCACCGAAGTCCCACTTATACTGGGGCGCATCCATCTCGTCCTCGAGCAGCGACTCGACTGTGAACTTGACGGTCAGCGGCGCCTCGCCGTCTTCGGGATCGCCTTCGGCCAGCAGCACCAGCGCGTCCTCGTCGATTTCGTCGTCGACGGCGAGCGGCTCCTCGTCGGCCGCGTCATCCGCATCGTCGGCCTCGTCGACGACCGGTACGTTCACGGGCGGCGCCGGCTCCTGTGCTTTCGGCTGGCTCTGCGGCGGCACGGGTGTCGTTTCCTGGCAACTCTGACATCCAGCCAGAGCCAGCGTGACCACCAGCAGGATGAGGTGCGTACACCACTTTTTCGACTGAACGAACATCTCCACCTCCCGAGCTTGATCTGATTGAAACAGCTTGCGGATGGGAAGCCTTAGCAGGATTCGGCAGGCGCGGGCTAGCAGCGCGTTGAAAAACTCTTCTCCTCGTCACCCCAGCGAAAACCGGGGTCCATACGCCATTGAGATGTATGGATTCCGGCTTTCGGGACTGTCGGAAAAGTTGGACACGACGGTTCAGGTGGAGGGCGTGGCTCCGCCCGCGCCGCCCGAAGGACGAGTTACGCCATTGCAACGGCGCAGACGGAGCTGCGCCCTCCATTCGGACGGTTTTTCGAGAGCGATCTCCGGTTACGTAACGTCGTTCGCAAGCAAATCGACAGTCCCTTTCGCCGGAATGACGAATTTGCGGGATTCCGGCTTTCGCCGGGCAGCCGCGACTTTTCAACGGACGTCTGACTAGCGGCGCCACCTTTGTGCCGCCGGATCACTCGGATGAGCGCGCAGCGCGAACCACCCTTTCCCCTATGCCTTCCCGTTCGCTCTTGGCGATTGCATGCCTTGTGGTGGCTTCGACTAGCGCGTAGGTGTGCTGGCGACCATGACGAAGTGCGACTCGTGCGCGTCGCTCACGTGACTCCTGTTTTTCCGCCGTACCGGGGCGGAATGGGAACGGTGGCATATCACCAGGCCGAGGCACTGGCGCGCCTCGGGGTCGATGTCACGGTGTTCACCCCATCGGCGCCGACGCCGCGCAGCGTACCTTCGGGTGTCAAGGTGGTCGAACTCACACCTGCCTTTCGCTACGGCAACGCCGCCTGCCTGCCGCAGATCGTTCGCCGCTGCCGAGATTTCGACATCGTCCACCTACACTACCCGTTTTTCGGCACGGCCGAGCTCCTCGCGGCGCGACGGCTGGCCGGCAAGACGCCGCTGATCGTGCAATATCAGATGGATGTCGTCGGCGACGGCTGGAAGGCGCCGATCTTCCACTGGCATCGCCGGCTGGTCTTCCCGATGATCCTGCGCGCCGCCGACCAGGTGCTCGTCACCTCGGTCGACTACGCCGAATCCTCGCGATTTCTCGCCGGCCGCATGCCGTCGCTGGACGAGAAGGTCACGGTATTGCCCGCCGGCGTCGACACCGCGACGTTCTGCCCGCAGGATCGCGCGCTTGCACGCAGGAGTCTCGGTCTGCCCGAAACACCGATCGTCTTCTTCCTCTCGCGCCTCGATCCGGCGCACTACTTCAAGGGCTTGCACATTCTCGTCCGCTCGCTGAAGCGGGTCGCCGCGGTCACGTTAGTGGTCGGCGGCGACGGTGAGCTGCGGCAGCGTTACGAGCGCCACGCCGCCAAGCACCTCGGCCAACGGGCGATGTTCGTCGGCGACATCGAGGAGCAGAATCTGGCGCGGTACTACGCCGCCGCCGACGTCGTCGTGCTGCCTTCGGTCGATCGCACCGAGGCCTTCGGCCTGGTGCTGCTCGAAGCAATGGCCTGCGGCACGCCGGTCGTCGCATCGCGCCTGCGCGGAGTTCAAACGTTGGTTGAGGATGGCGCAAGCGGCTACCTGGTCCCCCCCGGCAACGAGATCGAGCTGGCCGCCAAGATCTCGGCGGCCATTGCCGACCGCGAGCGGATGAGCGCCCACGCGCGACGCGTCGCCGCCAACTTCAACTGGACCGACATCGCAACCCGGTTGGCCGAGGTCTACCGACAACTCGCCTAGTCAGAATGAAAAACAGGCGCGCAAGCGAAAATGAGGATTTCGGCGTCAGGGCAAGGCGCGACACCGGAGGGGCAAAGTCGTGACTTTTGTTGAGGATGTCGTAACGCAGCCATGGCGCCGAAAGACCATTTGCAGCGCGTGTCCTGTTTTTCAACGGGCTGCTGAGCGGCGCTCCATTCATCGCCCCGCCCTTGTCTCGCGACTGGCGCTTGTCTAAAGAAGGGCCGTTACCGTCGACCGTCGCGCACCGCCTTTGCGAACCGCTAACCGGCGCTGCCGTGGTGAAGAAACCTCGCAACACAATGGAGCCTTTGTGCCGAATGCACTGATCACCGGGGTCACCGGTCAGGACGGATCGTACCTGGCGGAGTTCTTGCTCGATAAGGGCTATGACGTATTCGGTGTGGTGCGGCGCGCGAGCACCGAGAACTTCGAGCGCATCGAGCACCTGCGCGACCAGATCACGCTGGTGCAGGCCGATCTCCTCGACCAGTTGTCGCTGATCGAAGCACTGGAAGAATCGGAGCCCGTCGAAGTCTACAATCTGGCGGCGCAATCGTTTGTCCCGACGTCGTGGAAACAACCGGTGCTGACCGCCGAATTCGACGCCGTCGGGGTGACGCGCCTGCTCGAAGCCATCCGCACCGTCGACCGCAACATCCGCTACTACCAAGCGTCGTCGAGTGAGATGTTCGGCAAGGTACTCGAAGTACCGCAGAAAGAGACAACGCCGTTCTACCCGCGCAGCCCCTACGGTGTCGCCAAGGTGTATGGGCATTTCATCACGGTGAACTACCGCGAGAGCTACGATATGTTCGCCTGCTCGGGGATTCTCTTCAACCACGAGTCGCCGCGCCGCGGCAAGGAATTCGTCACGCGCAAGATCAGCGACGCGGTGGCGCGTATCAAAGAGGGCGTGCAGGATCGGCTGGCGCTCGGCAACATTAATGCCGAACGCGACTGGGGATTTGCCGGCGACTATATTCGCGCCATGTGGCTGATGCTGCAGCAGGACGAGCCGAGCGATTACGTCGTCGCCACCGGTGAGACGCACAGCGTGCGGGAGTTCGCGCGCCTGGCCTTCGCGCGCGTCGGCCTCGACTGGGAAAAGTACGTAGAGACCGACCCGGCACTGCATCGACCGGCCGAAGTCGACCAACTGATCGGCGACCCCGCGCGCGCGCGCGATCTGCTCGGCTGGCAACCCGAGGTCGACTTCCCCGGCCTGGTTCACATGATGGTCGACAGCGACCTCGAGCGAGTCCGCCGCGGCAGATAGCCAATCGGCCCGCGGTGGCGGCGCTTGCGCCATCCTGTAGATTCGCAAATTCTGGCCGGATGTCGGCGATACCAGCTTCTCCGTCGCGAACGCGCCGCGGCCCTCTCCTCTTCGCCGCCGCCGTCAGCGTCGGCAATCTCTTCGCCCACAAGCCGATCTCCGACGTTTGTGACGCCCTCTTCGCGCGTCTCGGGCGCGGTCGCTACGAGATCCTCAGCCTGGCAGGCATCGGCTTGCTGAGTCTGGCTGCGGCCATTCCCAGCCTGCGACGCCTGCGCCAGCCGCTGCGCGACACCTGGCTGCCGGCCGCTCTGGTCGGGCTGCTGCTGATGACGGCGGCATCACAGCGCTGGCTGCTCGTCAGCAACATCGAACTGGTCCACTTTCCGCAATTCGCCCTGATCGCCGTTCTCTGTCTCGCCGCCGGCCTCAGCGCCAGGCTCGCCTGGCTGTGCGCCTGCCTGGCCGGGCTTCTCGACGAGTCGTACCAGCACCTGGTGCTGTATGCCGGCGTGCCGAACACCTACTTCGACATCAACGACATCCTGCTCAACGCGATCGGCGCCGCCTGGGGCGTCTGTCTCTTCGGCGCCGCGCGCATCGCGGCAGGCGGCCCGAGGTACTCGCAGGCGCGTGACTACGCGCCGATACTCGCCGCCGCCGCGCTGTCCG
>JBGTMF010000042.1:0-2315 GCA_041743795.1 Thermodesulfobacteriota bacterium
GCGGGCCGACTCGGCGGCCGAGACGGTGGCGATGATTGCCGCCGAGGGTGGCCGGGCGCACGCGATCGGGGCCGACGCGACCGATGAGGCGGCCTGCGTTGCCTTCGTTGCCGAGACGACAGGTCGTTACCAGCGGATCGACGTGCTGCACAACAACGTCGGCATCGGCGCCGGCGACGATACGCCGAGCCGCATCGAGACCGAGGCCTGGGATCGGATCCTCGCGGTGAACCTGAAATCGGCGGTTCTGCCTTGCAAAGCCGCGCTGCCGGTCTTGCGCGGCCAAAAATCGGGCTCGATCATCAACGTTTCGTCGGTGGCGGCAGTGTGCGCCACCCCGACTGTCGCCTACAAAGCCTCAAAGGCCGCGCTCAACGCCTTCACCCAGTCGCTGGCGATCGGCAATGCCAAGTACGGAATCCGGGCCAATGTGATCATGCCCGGATTGATGAACACGCCGATGGCGATTGAAGGAATCAGCGCGGCGACGGGCGTCGACAAGGCCGAGCTGATCGAGTTGCGCAACGCCATGGTGCCGCTTGGCGCGCGGATGGGCGACGCCTGGGATGTCGCCTATGCGGCTCTGTATCTCGCCTCGGACGAGGCGCGCTTCGTCACCGGCATCGCCCTCCCGGTCGACGGCGGTCAAAGCGCGCGAATCGGCTAACAGCCCGTTTAAAAACCCCAGAGCATGCTTCGACAAGCTCAGCATGAGCGGTTCTCCGCGCCGATTTTATTAAAGACTTTTCCGCTCGCCCTGAGCCTGTCGAAGGGCTGTCTCGGGGTTTTTCAATAGACTAACAGCCCGGCGTCGGCCTGCTGTCACTGCGATGCCTGCAGGGTCACGACGGCGGCGCCGCCACGTCGACGCCGGCGGTTGCTGTTGTTGTGGGCGCGTCATCGCCTGCGGCGACGCCGAGCCCGACGGCAACCATCGGCTCGCTGCTGAGTTCGCCCTCGACGTAAGGAGTTGCATCGACGCGATTGCCGTCGATGTCGTGTTGCTCGGCAAGAGCTTCGACGACGCGCGCGATGCGCGCGCTGGCGAGTGCGGTCAGACGAATTGACGAAACCTCGGTGCGCTCGCACAACTCTCGGTAGACCGCGGCCGCATCACCCTTCAGCTTCGACTTCTTGCCCGTGCCGATTTTGTCGAGGTGTTCGTTGATGGCAGCGCGCACCTTCTTCGGCGTGTCGGCGACAAACGCCAGCTCGCGTTGCGCCGCAAGGTCGGCGATCAGGCGACGTTCGGCCAACCAGGCACGGTCGCTGGCGGCGATGCGCGGTGCCAGGGCCAGGCCGAGGCCAGGTCGATCGTCGAGGAGCTGGGCGAGGTGCCCGAGCCGGGTGTCGGCATTCTTGGCGAAATCGACGCGTCCGGGTTTGAACGGAATCGGCTCGATGGCGACACTGGTGACCGCGCCACCGAGAATGTTGACCGACCCCAACAGCTTCAGGGGCGAGGTGAGGGCGTTGACGATGGTGCGCTGCAGCGTCGTCCGCACCGTCGTCACCAGGTCGAGCTCGGTGCCGGCGGCGGTGCCGCCCACCGGGACGTCGAAGGTGATCTGTCCCTTGGGGTCGCGCAGCAGCGCCAGTGCCAGGGTGATCGGCACGCCAAAGGTGTCCTGGAACAGATGGTCGCCGGATTCGGCGCCGATATCCAGATCGCGCAGGGTGATTTTGTTCTTCGAGTCGTAGCGCTCGCCGCTCCAGCGCAGGCGGGATTCGACGAGCAGGTCGCCGCGGCGCACGCTGTAGCCCGAATAGTGCCGGGAGTAGGTGTCGTAAACGGGAAGCAGGAGTCCGCCGACGTCGGTGTCGATCTCAACCGTTCCGTCGCGTTCGATGCCGCGCACGGAGAGCGGTTCGCCCTCTGGCCCGAGCATGGAGATATCGAACTCCCGGAAGTGCGGCGCACTCGGCCAGCGGAATTCAGCGGCGCTGCCGTTGATGTCGGCGAACACCTCGCTGAAAGGCGCCGTCAGGGTCCGGTCGGTGAAGTCGACGACGCCTCCCTTCAGTGCCAGGCGCTCGATCTCGACGGTGATCGCCGGCGCTGCGTTGGAGCCTTGCGAAGCCTGCGCCGCCGCGTCCGACTCGGTTGTGTCGTTCGCCGTGCCGGGCGCGCCGGCGACCGGCAGGAGAATTCCGCCGTCGCTGCGCGTCAGGTGAGCGATCGGTCGGTCGAGATCGACGGACCCGAGCGCGACGCAGATTGCGCCATCCCTAGGAGGCAGCGGCAGGCGCACGTCGGCCAGGTCGACAGCGAGACGCCGCCAGGCGAGCGAGAAGTCGCGCGGATCGTCGCCGAC
>JBGTMF010000043.1:0-3030 GCA_041743795.1 Thermodesulfobacteriota bacterium
TCGCAACGGCGCCATCACCTCTTCGGCGCGCACCGCCGCAGCGGCGGCCATCGCGTCGACGCGGTTGCGGAAGAGACTGAAGGCGAAGAACGACGGAATGGCGACGGTCAGTCCCATGACCGTCGTCATCAGCGCCTGAAAGATTCCGGCCGCGAGCAAGCGCGGATCGGCTCCGCCCGCGGCTACCGAAATCTGGTTGAAACACTGGACCATGCCGATCACCGTTCCGAGCAGACCGAGCATCGGCGAGACGTTGGCGATGACATTGAGATACTCGATACGGCGCAGCAGGCGGCCGGTGACTTCGTCGGCGGCGTCTTCCATCCCCTTCACCACCGCCTCGTAGCCGCGATCGCTCTCGCGCAGGCCGGCCACGGCCATGGCGCCGATGAACGAAGAGCGCGGCGGACCGGCGACGACCTCGGCGCCGCGACCGCTCTCGATCAGACCGCGCAGCTCCTCGATCTCGTCCGGCGGCAGCAACACTTTGTGCCGCAAAAGCAGGAGGTCGTCGACGATGAGGGCGACGGCGACCAGCGAAAGCAGGATGATGATGTAACCGACGATGCCGCCGAACTGAACCAGCTGCGCGAATGTGTAATCGAGCGCGCCGGCCTCGGCACTGCCAGGGATTTCGTCGTCCAACTCGTCGGCCAGTATCGGCGCTTCACCCGTGTCGAAGGGCGCGTCATCGGCCTCGCGCACGTCCTGTGCCAAGGCGCCGCCGGCGCATGCGGTCGCGGTGACGGCAATGAAGAGGGCGAGGCAAACGAATCTCGAGGTGATCTGCATCGTCGGTAGGTCCTATCTGCTGGGAAATGACAAAGCGCTCAGCCCTTCGGACTGACGCCGAGTGATCGGATGTCTTTCTTCCAACGCGAGCCAAAAGTGAAGACCAAAATCTGTTCCGCCAACTCCTGCTCGAAGCTGCCGGCCGCCATCTCGCCCCCGCCGGCGCGGGCGATCTCGGCGAAGACAGCACTGACTTTCAGGTGGTGCTCCGGCCGTGGCGGAAATTCGGTGGGCTCCTTGCCGTGGATCGATCGGTAGATGAATCGGTGGTGCTCCTCGTGCAACCGCTGCGTGATGTCGATCGTACTGACGATGCCGCCACGCGCCTTGAAGTCGGTGACCAGAGAGAGGACCGCTGGGATGTCCTCCTCGTGCGGCGGCGAACTGCCGACCAGAATGACGACCTTCTTGGCGTTCGGCGACCAGGCCAAGCTGCCGATCGCGCTCTCCAAACCCTCCTTCACCCCGTCCTCCCAGTCACCGCCGCCGGCGGCCCGCAAGCCGGCGAGAAACGCCTTCACCTGAGCCGAGTTGCGAGTGAGGTCGGCGGTCCGGGTAACGTACTCTTCATCGTCGCGATCGCGAAAGGCAACGACGCCAACCCGCGCTACCGGCACCAAGCGCTGCAGCGTGCGCGTAAGCACGGTCATGCGCTCGGTGAGTTCCTTGAGCACTTGCTGCATACTGCCAGTCGCGTCGACCACCAGCGCGACGTCGAGCCCGGTCTTGCGCAGTCGCCCGATGACGCTGCCAAACTCGCCCGAAAGCTGACCGAGTCCGCCGGTCGCCGAGAACCGCGCCGAAACGTTGCGCAGGCGCGCACTGCTCGCCAACGGCGCACCGAGACTCGGCAATACCGGCAAGGGCTGCGCCGCCCTCTGCGTCTCGGGCACCGCGGCGGGCTCGATGGTGACCTGCTTGAGGAGGTCGCGCGCGTCGAGCTGGCGGTCGGACTGCTCGGAAAGCTCGACCGAGGCCTCACCGAGACCGGCCATTCCGTCGCCGATCAGGCCGGTGCCGGGGCCGACGGTCAAGCTCGCGAAGAGCAGGAATAGAAGAAGGTGCAGGATTGCTGAAATGACCGCGCTCTCGACGTGGTGACGACGGTCGTAGCGCCACGGCAGCCAGAGGCGTCGCCGCGGTTCGGCCCTGTCGGTGTCCTCGATGCGTTCGTTCATAGTCTGGTGGCGTCAGGCCGACCTTCGCCTGGGCGAAGTGACCCACAACCTCCAGCAGGCCCTGTTGTCGCTCCTAGGTCAATGCCAGCGGTGCCGGCAGCCGCGAATCTCGCGGCGGGCGCGGCGCGAACGTTTTGCCTCTTCCTCTAGTGACAGCGGTGCGGCGCTGGAGCTAAACATGGCGCGTGGACCTGGACTTCCTCAAAAGTGAGCGGCAACGGCGCCAGGCAGCCGGGCTGCAGCGCTCCCTGCGGCCGGTGGACGGCGCCCAGGACAGCCACCTGCTGCTCGACGGTGTGCGCGTGCTGTCTCTCTGTTCGAACAATTACCTCGGCCTGGCCAATCATCCGGCGCTGGCCGAGGCCGCCGCCCGAGCGGCGCGCGATCTCGGCGTCGGCTCCGGAGCTTCGCGCCTGATCTCCGGCTCGATGCGCGTCCATCACGATCTCGAGGACAGGCTCGCCGCCTTCAAGGGAACAGAGCGAGCCATCCTCTTCACCTCCGGCTATCAGGCCAACATCGGCTGCATCACTGCCCTGGTCGGCGCCGGCGACGCGGTCTTCAGTGACGCGCTCAATCACGCCAGCCTGATCGACGGCTGCCGGCTGTCGCGCGCACAGGTGCACGCCTACGCGCACGGCGATGCGGTCGACCTCGAGCGCTTGCTGCGGGCGAGCCGGGCGAACCGCAAACTGATCGTCACCGATTCTATCTTCAGCATGGACGGCGATGCTGCGCCGCTGCGGGAAATCTGCGACGTCGCCGAGCGCTACGGCGCGATGGTAATGACCGACGAGGCGCACGCCACCGGCGTGCTCGGCAACAGCGGCGCCGGTCTCGTCGAGGCTCTCGATCTGCGCCAGCGGGTCACCGTGCAGATGGGAACGCTCGGCAAGGCACTCGGATCATTCGGAGCCTACGTCGCCGCGCGCGGCGACGTCATCGACCACCTCGTCAATTGCGCGCGCACCTTCATCTTCACCACCGCCTTGCCACCACCGGTCGTCGCCGCCGCCGCCGCCGCGCTGGATCTGGTGCGCGACGAGCCGTGGCGGCGCGA
>JBGTMF010000044.1:0-4844 GCA_041743795.1 Thermodesulfobacteriota bacterium
GCCACCGCCGGCTCGCGGCGCACGTCGTAGAGACGCAACATTGCCCCACCGCGCCGCGCGTAGGCGCCGGGCTGCGGGTCGCAGCCGCGAATCAGGTTGTACACCTCCGCCAACGGCCGCTGCCAATCGACTTCGGCATGCTCGTCGCGGCACAGTGGATCATACGTAGCCTGCGCCTCGTCCTGCGGCAGCCGCGGCGCAGTCCCCGCCTCCACCATATCGACCGATTCCAGTACGGCGGCGACGCCGAGCGGGAAGAGCGTTTTGAAATAGAGCGAGCCACCGGTGTCGTCGTCGGTGATCTGCGCCTCCTTCTGCAACACGATCGGCCCGGTGTCGATGCCGTCGTCGGTCCAGAAGACGGTGACGCCTGTGCGCGTCTCGCCGCGGATGACCTGCCATGGAATGGCGCTGCCGCCGCGGTAGCGCGGCAGCAGCGAGGGGTGAAAGCAGAGACTGCCGAGGCGAGGCGCGTCGAACACCGCCGGCGGCACGATCTGCGTGACGTAGGCGAGAACGCCGAGGTCAGCATCCAACTCGGCGAACTCGCGCCGCACCGCGTCGCCCTTCAGCGAGCGGTGCTGGCGCACCGCTACGCCCAACGCCAGCGCCCGCGCCTTGACCGGGTCGGGTCGCGCCGCGTCGGCATCGGGAGGACAGTATACCGCCGCCACGTCGTGCTTGCGCGCGACGAGACCGTCGAGGACCTGCTGCGCGAACGCCGCCTGACCGATCAACACGATTCTCATTCTTCGCAGCCCTCCGGTTTCGCTCCTGTGCCAGCAGCCTATTGTCATGGTTTGGAAATTCGTTGACGAATCTCTGACTCAGGACACTAGCCCACATTTTCAACCGACTAACGCGTATCGGCGAAGCGGGCAACGGCGTCGGTGAGCCTTTCGGCAACCGTTTGCGCCTCCGCCGGACTTCGCAACAGCCGGTTGTTGATCTCGATTTCGAGGTACGGGCGGCGGAAACGCCGGCCGTGCGACTGGGCGCTGAAGATGAGTCCGTCGAGTCCGGAATACGGCTCATTGAGGCGGACCGAGAATCCACCGCGCCGCAGATCCTCCGCCATGCGCAGCGCGTGCGCCTCGCAGTCGTCGAAGAGGACACCGAGCTCGAAGTCGCGACCGTCGTAGTGCGGCGTGAACGAATGGACGCTGATCAGCGTCGCCGCCGGCGAGAGGCCGAGCAGTCGATCGATCTCGTCGTGAAACGGATCGTAGTACTCGCGCAGGCGGTGCTCCCGCTCGCCGTCTTCGAGATCGCAGTTGGCTGCGATGACGACGCCATGCGACGTGGCCGGAATCAGGTCGTGGTCGCTGCGGTGGCGATTGCAGTCGATCACCAATCGCGAAACCGCCGACAGGACAGCCGGCGCCGCCAGCTGATCGCTCAACACCTCGGTCACCCAGGCGGCGCCGATGTCCCAGCCGATGTGGGCACTGCGTTGCTCCTCGGTCAGCCCGAGGTCGCCGAGTCGTTCGGGAACCCTGGCCGATGCGTGCTCGCAGGTCACAACCAGACGCGCCCCACCGCCGCCACGCAACGTCAGCGGCCTATTCGTCATCGCAAAGCCCCTGCGCGCGCCCCTGCCGCAGCGCCAATTCGACCGGATCCGAGGGCGCTTCCGCCGAGTGCGGGCGCGGAGCGCGACGGAGAAACGAGGTACGGACCATCGACGCTTCTCGATAGCCGTCCGAATCGAAGCTGCCAAGTCAGCCGCATCCGCCTGAGACGGCGACGCCGCAAGCTTGACAGGTCGAGGCGACTCCATCTAATTAGAACGCCTTTTCTTTTGGACCATCACGGAGGCCACGGTGCGGCGGGAGAAGACCAACTACATCATCCAGTCGGTTTCGCACGCCCTCGACGTACTCGAACAGTTCGCCGGGGACACCGACGAGCTCGGCGTCACCGAGCTCTCTAAACGCTTGAAATTACACAAAAATAACGTTTTTCGTCTTTTGGCGACACTGGAGTCGCGGGGTTATATCGAACAAAACAAGAGCAACGAGAGCTATCGGCTCGGCATTCGCTGCCTCCAGGTCGGGCAAAACTACGTTGCACAAATGGGACTGCTGAAACAGGCCCAACCGATCATCCAGAGCCTCTCGGATTCCGCCGGTGAGACAGCGTTCGTCGCCGTCCTGCGCAAATCGATGGTCGTCCAGCTGGCGGCGGTCGAAGCCGACCGCCCGATTCGATTGCGGGCCTGCGTCGGCGACACCCTGCCGCTGCACTGCACGGCCTCAGGCAAGGTCCACCTGGCCCACATACCGCCGGCGGAGCTGCAGGAAAACTACCTGAACAAACTACCCCGCCACACGGAGAACACGCTGACCGACCACGTCGCCCTGCAGGAGCATCTGCGCGTCGTCGCAGAAGTCGGCTACGGCCTCGAACTCGGCGAGTACATCGCTGATGTCAACGCCATCGCCGTGCCAATCCGCGACTATACCCGCAACGTCGTCGGCAGCCTCGCGGTCGCCGGTCCGTCGCACCGAATGGACAACGACCGCATCGATCGCGAATTGGTACCGATGATGCGCCAGGCCGGCCGCGACCTCTCCAGCCGGCTCGGCTTCGAGGTGTGAGCAGGAATAGAATCGCTCACCGCGCCAGCCGCCACCACCCTTTGCCGCTCGCCTACTTGGCGTGGCAATGCCCCACTACGCCACTGTCTGCTTCAGCTGACAGCTGCGGCACTGCAGGTGCAGACGGATTGCCCCGTCTCCGGTCGCGTGGTAGCGGATGGAGATTCATTCATTTTCAGGAGGGCCACCCGTGAAAATCTTGGTTGCTGCCAAGCGGGTTCCGGATCCGAACGCCACGATCAAGGTGCGTCCGGACGGGACCGGCATCGTCACTGACAATCTCAAGTTCGTCGTCAATCCTTTCTGTGAGATCGCCATCGAAGAGGCACTGCGCATCAAGGAAAAGCAGGGCGGAGCCGAGGTCGTCCTCGTCAGCATCGGTGCGCAGGTCTGCCAGGAGCAACTGCGTACCGGTCTCGCCATGGGCGCCGACCGCGCGATCCTCGTGCTTTCCGAGGATGCCGTCGAGCCGATTGCCGTTGCCCGGGCGCTGCAGAAGCTGGTCGAGCAGGAGAGCCCGGATCTGGTTCTCATGGGTAAGCAGGCTATCGACGACGACTCCAACGTCGTCGGCCAGATGCTGGCCGAAATGCTCGGTTGGGGCCAGGGAACGTTCGCCTCGGAGATCAAGCTGGCCGAAGACAAGTCATCGGCGGTAGTCACCCGCGAGGTCGACGGCGGTCTCGAGGACATCGAAGTGAAGTTGCCGGCGATCATCACCGCCGACTTGCGCCTCAACGAACCGCGCTACGCGTCGCTGCCCGGCATCATGAAGGCACGCAAGAAAGAACTGAAGGAAATCCCCCTCGCCGAGTTGGGGATCGACCAGACGGTCCAGGTGAAGGTCCACAAGATTGCGCCGCCGCCGGCACGCCAGGCAGGCAAGCGCGTCGAGACCGTGCAGCAGCTCGTCGACCTGCTGCACACCGAAGCCAAGGTCATCTAGCCTCGCGGCTGGCTTCCGATAGGAGATTCCAATGAGCAATGTTCTGGTATTCGCCGAGCACCTGCACAAGAAGTTTTCCAAGACGGCATTCGTCGCCATCGGCGCCGGCAAGGCCCTGGCGGCGCAGAGCGGCGGCGACTGCTACGCCGCGGTTCTCGGCACCGGTCTCGACGAATTGGCCAACGAACTGGCCGAGTACGGCGTCAAGGCGGTATTCGCCGTCGAACACCCTATCCTGGAAAACTATACGGCCGACGCGCACGCGCAGGCCCTGTCCGCGCTGGCCGAGGAGAAGGGTTGCGACGTCGTCGTCGCCACCGCCAGCAGCATCGGCAAGGATCTACTACCGCGCGTCGCCGTGCGCCTCGGCGCCGGCATGGCGAGTGAGATCACAGAGATCCACGACGATGGTACGTTCACCCGTCCGACCTACGCCGGCAACGCCATGGCGACCATTTCGCTCGAGACGCCGCGTAAGGTGATCAGCGTCCGCGCCACTGCCTTCGAGCCCGCCGCCAAGGGCGGTTCGGCCGCCGTCGAGAAGGTTGCGGCGAAGATCGACGAGAGCGCGCTGAAGATGAAATTCGTTTCGTTCAATGAGACGAAATCCGATCGCCCGTCCCTGACCGAGGCAAAGATCGTCGTCTCCGGCGGTCGTGGACTCAAGAACGGCGAGAATTTCCAGACCGTTCTCGAACCGCTGGTCGACGCCATGGGGGCCGCGATGGGCGCCAGCCGCGCCGCCGTCGACGCCGGCTTCGTCCCCAACGACCTGCAGGTCGGCCAGACCGGCAAGGTGGTCGCCCCCGAACTCTACATCGCCGTCGGCATCTCCGGCGCCATCCAGCACCTCGCCGGCATGAAGGACAGCAAGATCATCGTCGCCATCAACAAGGACGAGGACGCCCCGATCTTCCAGGTCGCCGACCTCGGCCTGGTCGGCGACCTGTTCAAGCTGGTCCCGGAACTGACCGAGAAACTCTAAAGCCCGGTCCTCCTTGAAAACCGATCCGCCCGGCGCATCTGCCAAGGGGTCGATCCGGATCAGGGAGAAGAACATGGCCGAGATGATCGCGATGGTGGTGCCCGAACAGGGCGGCAAGTTCGTGCGCGAGACGCGTCCGCTGCCCGAGCCCGGCGCCGGCGAGGTCCGTGTCAAGGTCCAGGCCTGCGGCGTCTGCCACAGCGATTCGATTACCGTCGAAGGAGTTATGCCGGGCGTCTCCTGGCCGCGCATCCCCGGCCACGAGGTGATCGGCACAGTCGATGCGCTCGGGCCGCAGGTCGAGGGATTCGAA
>JBGTMF010000045.1:0-16891 GCA_041743795.1 Thermodesulfobacteriota bacterium
ACGCACCAATCGTCGTCGCCTTCGGAGCTGAGACCGAGTGGCGGGATCGCCAGGTCGTCCCCGCGGTGGGCAATGTCGACGGCAAGACGTACCTGGTGGAAACGTCGACGCGCGACCAATTGCTCGGCGGTCTCAAGACATTCGCTCGAGTCGAGCCGGCGCCTGGGGCTGGTGGTTTGGGCGGTCTGGATCCGGCGGCGCTGCAGAACCTCCCGCCCGAGATTCGCGACAGCCTTCTCCAGCAGATGGCCGAGGAACAACAGCGGCAGGAGATGATGCGGCGCGCGCTGGAGGCGCAAGGCGCCGGCAATTGATTGTGTGGTTGGGGCGGCAGCCGGTTGGGGATGCGTCCGCGACGGCGCCGCTAGCGACCGCGCCGGCTGATCACGCACCGGCTCGGCGCCGCTACCTGGGCCTCCGCGGTTGGATTTCAGCGAGTCTCAGTCGCCGTGCGATCGCCAGACGAAGGAAATCATCGACAGGCCGCCGACGCTGGCGATGATGAACCACGGCAGCGCCAGGAAGTGTCGGTTTGATTGCGTCACTTGGGCGACGATGCCGACGACGCCGTAGGTGAGCGCGATGACGCCGGCAACCGCCCAGACGATGTGCCAAAAGCGATCTTGTGTTCCGGTCGATTCACTATCGGACATGATTTCCCTCATTGTCGGGAATGGTGCCCGTTCGGCCAAGCAGGGGCAAGGACCCTGCGCCGAGGCGGCGGCCGCGCTTCAGGCGAGATCGCAGACGCAGTAGAGGAATACGAACGCCGCGGCGGCCATTGCGACTTTTCGCACGAGCGCTAGCCAAAGACCGCCAACGCTCGCGCCGTCGAGACGTGCGGCTTCTTCCAGGTGACGCGGCCATCCTCTGGCGACGAGATAGAGGATCCAGCTGGCCAGTGGGATCGCCATCGCCAGGTCTGTGGCGAAGCGCGCGAGAGGGGACATGGGAGAATCAAACACCGCCGGCGGCGTGGCGCTGGCGAGTACCAGTACCGCCAACGCAAGTGCCCGCCCGGTGAAGCGAAAGCGCGCCAGGCCGATGGCGAAAGGTACGGCGACGACTACCGCGGCGACGGCCACGCCGAATGCGACTACGGTCGCCTCCACGGTTCCGGCGACAGCGAGGCCGGCGGCGCCGGCGACCAGCGACTCCGGCCCTGCGGCCGGAGTCATCGAGCTTCCTCGTACTGGCGCGCGACACGCGACGCGAGTGCAGTGACGGCGAACAGCAATAGGACCCAGATGATTCGGTTGGCCGCGCCCGGACTGATCATTGGCGCTTCGACGACTCGCAGGTAGTCGACGGTGCGCAACAGCAGCAGGGCACTGGCGGCAGGCGCGCACACGGGCGCATAGACGCGGCGAACGATCTGCAGGAAATCGCTACCGTCGAGTCGCGCGGCTTCGCTGATGGCAATCCCACGGCGGTGCAGAGGTATGTAGAAGAGAAGCGTGGCGAGAGGGAGAGTTCGCCAAACTTCCAGGATCGCTGTCGACCAGATTGGCTCAGTACCTTGGGCAAAGCCGAGAGTCCCGCCGAAGGCCAGTCGCCAGGTAAAGCCGGCGGCGGCAGCCGCTGCCAGCCATTCTGCCGGCGGAGGCCGTCGTGCCGTGCGGTGCAGGAGGACGATGGCGAGAGCGAAGGCGAGCGGCGCTTCGACGATGAGGCTGACGGCGCACAGTGCGGCGACGTGTGAGCCGATGACGAGCAGCGAGACCATCCAGGAAGTCATTTCCGCGCTGAGCGGCCGTGCGGCGACAGCCAGCAATTCGCGGCAAGCCGGCAGGATGTTCAACGCGACCATCGCCACACACGCAGGTGCGCACATCGCCCACGCGATCCGATGGCCGGAGGGTGAAGCCATCGGCGATTTCAGTGAAGAACCTGGCGTGCCGCCATGCCGAGGATCCGGCGCGCCACCGGCCGCGGAATCGACATCACCGTCGTCGCGAGCAAGCGATTGAGCCAGCCCGGCACGCACAACACGTCGCCGCGATTGAGACCGACCAGCGACGCATCGACGACGGCGTCGGCATCCATCCACGCGATGGCGGGTAGGGCGGATACGTCCATCCCGGCGCGCTGCTGGAACTCCGTGCGCGTGAATCCCGGACACAGAGCCTGGACTTGCACACCGCTGCCCTGCAGTTCCTCGTGCAGTCCCTCGGTGAAAGAGTTCACGTACGCCTTGGTCGCCGAATAGGTGGTCGTGGTCGGCCCGGGCTGCAATCCTGCCATGGACGAGACGTTGATGATCGCGCCGCGTCGGCGAGCGATCATCCCCGGCAGCCCCGCTCGCGTCAGACGCACCAATGCCAATACGTTGAGGCGAATCTCTTCTTCCTCCACAGCGACGTCCAGCTCGGCGAATTGTCCCATCGTACCGAAGCCGGCGTTGTTGACGAGGATCTCGAGGCGGTCGTCCGATTCGATCGCGCGCTCGATCTTGCGCAGCGACGGAGTCTTCGTCAGATCAGCCGGCAAAACCTGGACGCCGATGCCGTGCCGCGAATGCAGTCGGGCGGCGAGATCCTGCAAGCGTTCCTTGTTGCGTGCGACCAGCGTCAGGTCATAGCGGTCGCGGGCCAGCCGCGTGGCGAATGCCTCGCCGATGCCGCTCGACGCCCCGGTGACCAGGGCTCGGCGGCCTGCGACGGTGTGCGGTGTCTTTTCGGCCACGGTTGCCTCCTCTTCGTTTCGTGGCAATAGAGTTGGGAGTGTCCGATTTTCGCGAGATGTCCGCAAATCAAAGCCGATGAGACCGGGCAGTGACAAGACGTTGGCGAGAGCGATTTCGGCCCTGCGGCGCGCTGAAGCGCATGCCGCTTCCGGGTCCGCGGAGCGCGCCGTCGAGCGCGCCTACCACGCCATCATGCACGCGGCTCGGGTGGTGCTGAATGAAGCTGGCGAGCGAGCGCATTCGCATGTTGCCATCGGTGACAAGCTCGACCAACTAGCGTTGGCTGATCTGGCGTCGTTGCGCGAAGCCGTTGCGCAGGCCCTGGCATGGGGCGACGAACTCGAGGCGCTGGCACCGGACGATGCGGAACGAATCGTAATGCTTGCTCGCGCCGCGGTTGAGGACGTCTGTGCTTTAGTCGGGTCGCCGTCCTGAGGCGGGAGGGGAACAGAACCGTCGTCACCAATCGCCTCCTCCGGCCGCGATGCTCGCCTGGCGCAACGAGCGATAGTACGGCGTCGAGGCGCCGCGACAGCTCGCATGCGATTGCGCACAGAGGCTGCAATCCACTGCAGGCGACGGGGGTGGGAAGGTCGCCGGCATTCTGCATGGCCGGATGCCACGGCACCTGACCCACCTTTCGCGGAGCGAGTGGCGCATTCCTGTTCGTTTTTCGCCCAAGCGTCATCGTTTTCTCGGATTTGTCTGCGACTTGTCATGGAATCGCGCCGGTTTTCGAGTGGCATGGCACTTGGAAGTCTCATCGGCACAGGAAGTAAGGCTGATTACGACGGGAGCTGCGATGCAGGGAGTCGAGGTACGGTCGGGGCAACTTTTGCCCCAATGGGCATCGGTCAACCGCGTGGTGCTGGATCTGTTCAAGCACTACGAGCCCGCGTTCAACGTGAAGCGCATCGCCACCGGTCTCGATCTCGATCCGGTGGTACCCCTGACATGGGGAGACCGGGCGATGCTCAAGCGCGGGCTGGGTGGCATCCTCGGGCACGCGGTGAAGCATTCCTCTCCGGGCGGACTCGTCGTCGTCCGGACGACGCTCGACGGCGATTGGGTCACCTTGACGGTCGGTGAAAATGGCGTCGCCGAGGACGTGGGTGACGTCGCTCGTCTGCTCGAGCACCCGTTGCAGGCCCCTGGCGAGGACCTTCAGCTGGCGCAGGAGATCGTCGCCGCGCACGGCGGACAGATCGGTGCCGAAACCCGCCCGGGGCAGGGCTCTTACTGTGTCGTGCGCCTACCCGGCGTGGCGATGGAGAACGCCAGGCTCAGTAAAGAGCTGGAGCAAAGTCGCGAAGGCGGGCGCCACCTCCTGGCGGCACTGTCGTACGAACTGCGCACTCCGTTGCACGCGATCATGGGCTACGCCGATCTGCTGACCGAGGGAACATTCGGGCGTATGTCGCCCGATCAGATCGATACGGTGCAGCGAATCGATCAGGGAGCGCGCGAGCTGCTGAATCTGGTCGAGGGCGCCATCGACGCCCGCAGCGGTGACGAGGACGTGCGTTTCGCCAGTGCTTGCCTCGAGCTACCGGAGCGCCTGCGCGGATTCTGTCAGCTCGCACTCGAGGCCCTGGAGTGCGACACGTGCCTGGCTTTCGTCTGGCGCCCAGCGTCGGATGCGTTGGTTCCCGTCGCGGCAGCCGGGTTGGCTGCTACCGGCGACGATTGGTTCGCGACCACCCGCATCGCCATGGCACAGGTTACGCGCCTGTTGTCGCGCGATAGCGGGCCCGGTTCGGTGGTCCTCATGGATCCGCGCGAACTGTTGCCGGAGTCGGTAACGCGCAAGCTGCGCCTGCACGCCACCGTGTTGTTGCCGATTCGCAAGGGCAACAACCTGCTCGGGGTCATGTTGCTCGGCTACGGTCGTCGCACCTGTGTCTTCTCGGCCGATCACGCGCACTTCGCCGAGGGAATCGCCGATCTCGCGGCGCTGGCCGTGGAGAATTCGGTGCTGTCCGAGAAGATCGACCAGACGCACAGAATCATGGCGGAGTTCGTCTCCAGCATGTCACACAACTCGCGCATACCGCTGAACGTCATCATCGGCTACAGCGACCTTCTCCACGAAGGCGAGTTCGGAAAGCTCACCGCTGAGCAACAGACGGTGACCAAGCGCCTGCGGGCGAGGGGCCGCGAGCTGCTCGACGTCATCAACCGAAACCTCGAACCCGGCGAGGCGGCCTTGCGACAGTACGACGCCTGACTGACGCAAACAGCCTGCCCTGACAATCCGCTGAAAAACCCCGAGAGGCCGTTCGACAGGCTCAGGGCGAGCGGAAAAGTCTTTTAAATCAGGGCGGAGAACCGCTCATGCTGAGCCCTTCGACTTTGCTCGTCGAAGCTTGCTGTGGGGTTTTTCAACGGGCTGTTGAGCACTCATCGCGCTGCTGGCGCGCGACGGCCTCTGGCTCAGAGAATTCCCAGTTCCAGCTTGGCGGCCTCGGACATCATCGCCTGATTCCACGGCGGATCGAAAACCACTTCGACGTCGGCGCCGGTCACACCGGGTACGCTCTCGATGCGCAGCTTCGCATCCGACGCGATGACGTCGCCCATTCCGCAACCGGGCGCGGTCAGCGTCATGGTCACTGAAACATGGCTGCCGCCGGCCTCGAGATGCTCGATCGAGAGATCGTAGACCAGTCCGAGTTCGACGATGTTCACCGGAATCTCCGGGTCGTAGACGTGGCGAAGTTGGTTCCAGATCAGCTCTTCGTTGATCGGTTTGCTCGGGTCGAGATCGGCGCCGCCGCCCGGCTTGGCGATGGCTTTGCCGATGGCGTCGGCGTCTTTTCCGGCGATGCGGTAGAGACCGCCCAAGGTCGGCGCCTGCACGGTGTAGGTATCGCCGAGCGATTGGGTTATGACGGCGGCAGTTCCCGCTCGCAGCGTGACCGTGATGCCGTCTGGAATCTGGATGGCCTCGCAGTCGCGCGAGATCTCTACCTCTTCATAAGGGTGCATGAGCTGTCTCCGCTTTTCTTCATTCCGTGGTCACGGGATCGTCTTTCCCTGCGATCGCCGCGCGCAGGGTGTGCCAGCAGAGGGTTGCGCACTTTACCCGTGTGGGAAACTCGCTGACACCGCCGAAGATGGACAGTTTGCCGAGTTCGTCGTCGTCGGCAGCTACGTCGGCGTGCCCCGTGACCAGGTCGTGAAACTTGGTGAATAGGGCTTCGGTCTCGGTCGCCGACTTTCCCTTGATTGCGTCGGTCATGACCGATGCCGAGGCGGTCGAGATGGCGCAACCGGATCCCTCGAACGAAACGTCGGCGACCTTGCCGTCGTCGAGTTTGACGTAGACTTTGATCTGGTCGCCGCACAGTGGATTGTAGCCGGCCGCGGAGCGGGCCGGCGCGTCGAGCGCGTGATAGTTTCGCGGCCGCTTGCTGTGCTCGATGATGACGTCTTGGTAGAGGTCGCGTAGCTCTTCGTTCACTTGAATACCTCGATCGTGCCGCGGACGCCGCGCTCCAGCGCCTCGACGTCGTCTCTGGTGTTGTAGAAGGCAAAGGACGCGCGGGTCGTCGCCGGGATCGCATAGCGTTGCATGACCGGTTGCGCGCAGTGATGGCCGGCGCGGACCGCGACTCCGTGGCGATCGAGGATGGTGCCGACGTCGTGCGGGTGGATTCCTTCGATGAGGAACGAAAGGACGCTGGCCTTCTCGGCCGCCGTGCCGACGATCGTCACGCCCGGAATGGCGCTCAGTAACTCCGTGCCGTATTGCAGGAGATCGCTCTCGTGCGCGGTGGCGGCAGGCCAGTCGAGCTGTTCGAGGTAGTCGATCGCCGCGCCGAGGCCGACGACACCGGTGATGTTGGGGGTGCCGGCTTCGAACTTCGCCGGTAGCCCGTTGTAGAATGTCTTCTCGAAAGTGACGACGCTGATCATGTCGCCGCCGCCCTGGTAGGGCGGCATCGCCTCGAGCAGGTCCTTCTTGCCGTAGAGAACTCCGACACCGGTCGGACCGAACATCTTGTGGCTCGAGAAGGCGTAGAAATCGACGTCGAGATCACGCACGTCGACGCGCATGTGCGGCACCGCCTGGGCGCCGTCGAGCATGACCGCGATTCCGCGCTCGTGTGCCATAGCGATGATCTCACGCACCGGATTGATGGTGCCGAGCGCGTTGGAGACGTGGACGAGAGTGAGTAGTTTGGTGCGCGGTGTCAGCAGCTTCTCGAGCTTGTCGACTTCGAGCTCGCCGCGATCGTTGATCGGGGCGACGCGGATGACGGCGCCGCGTTCGCGACAGACCATCTGCCAGGGGACGATGTTGGAGTGATGTTCCATGGTCGTCAGCACGACCTCGTCGCCGAGGTGCAGCGAGGGGCGGACGAAGGAACTGGCGACCAGGTTGATCGCCTCGGTGGTGCCGCGCACGAAGATGACTTCCTTGCGGTCGCCGGCGTTGATGAAGCGCTGCACCTTGTCGCGCGCCCGTTCGTAGGCACGGGTGGCGCGCTGGCTCAGCTCGTGGACGCCGCGGTGGATGTTGGCGTAGTCGTTGCTGTCGAAGCGCGCGATCTCCTCGATCACCTGCCGCGGCCGCTGGCTCGACGCCGCGTTGTCGAGAAACGCGAGCGGGTAGCCGTGGATCTTTTGCGCCAGAATCGGGAAGTCTGCACGAAAGGCCTCGACATCGAACGGAAGAACGGGCGCGGCGGCGGGCGCCGCATGTGCGGCGCTTGATGCGACGGTCATCGGGATCCCTCGGCGGCAAAGATCGCGTCGAGATGGTCGCGCACGATCGCTTCGAACGGTTGGCGCACGCCGTCGTCCGCGATACGCTCGACGATCTCGTTGGCGAAAGCGTAGGTCAGCAGGTTGCGCGCCGCCTCTTCGTCGAGTCCGCGCGCTCGCAGAAAGAAGATGGCGTCCTCGTCGAGTCGTCCCGTGGTGGCGCCGTGACTGCACTTGACGTCGTCGGCGAAGATCTCGAGCTGCGGCTTGGTATTGATGGTCGCCGCGTCGGACAGCAGCAGATTCTTGTTGAGCTGGCGCGCGTCGGTACGCTGTGCCTGGTTTCGCACCAGGACCTTGCCGTTGAACACCCCGACGGCGCGCCCGCCGAGAATTCCCTTGTAGAGCTCCACGCTCGTGCAATGAGGCGCCGCGTGGTCGATGGTCGTGTGCGTATCGACGTGCTGCTCCGCACCCGCCAGGTAGAGGCCGTCGAGCGAGCAGTCGGCGCCGCTGCCGGTGAGGCGGCTGCGGATGTCGTTGCGACAGAGCCGCGCGCCGAGCGAGAGCGAGATCGAGTGCCAGGAGCTATTGGCGCCCTGCAGCGCGGCGATGTCAGCCGTGTGATAGGCCTGCGCCGACTCCTGTTGCAGCTTGTAGTGTGAGAGCTTCGCCCCGTCGGCAAGCACGATATCGGTTGCCGAGTTGGTCCAGGTCGGCGCGTTGCCGAGGCCGAGATAGTGCTCGACCACCGTGACGCGGCTGTGTTTGCCGAGGTGGATCAGATTTCGCACGTGGAAGGCGCGCGGTCGCGCCGTCGGAACTGTCGCGTAGAAGAGATGAATCGGACTCTCGACCACCACGCCGTCGGGAATCCGGATGATCGCACCGCATCCCAGGTGCGCCGTGTTCAGAGTCACCAGGCTCGAGCGCTCGATGTCATCGACGGCGGCGATTCCCGTCGCCACCTCGTCCGGCGAGACTTTCAGCGCCGCGGCGAGCGACTGAAGCTGGGCAGAGCCGGCCAGGTCGGCGGCAAGCAACTCGGCGCAGTGCCGGCCGTTGACGAAGGCCAAGCCGCTGCGGCCGGCGACAAAGTCCCGCAGTTGGGCGGTGCTGGTGGCGTCGACATTCGCGTCATCGCCGGCGGCCGTGAACTCGCCGTCGGCGATCTCGCGCAGGCTCGTGTAGCGCCAGTCCTCGAGTCGCACCGTCGGCAAGCCGAGCCGTTGAAACTCAGCGAGTGCTGCTTCGCGCAGGCCCTCGGGAGCGGCGGGCAGTGCGTTGCGCAGACTCCGCAGATCTTCTTGTTGGTTCGCGGTAGACGTCATGCATGGGTCCTAGGCACTGGCGGCTCGGTCGAACTCGGCATAGCCCTTCTCCTCGAGCTCGAGTGCGAGACTCTTGTCGCCGGAGCGCGCGATGACGCCGTCGACGAGAACGTGAACGAAGTCGGGCACCAGATAGTTCAGCAGTCGTTGGTAGTGCGTCACTACGAGCACCGCGTGGTCTTCTTTGCGCAGCGCGTTTACGCCCTCGGCGACGATACGCAGTGCGTCGATGTCGAGCCCTGAATCGGTTTCGTCGAGGATCGCCAGCGTCGGCTCGAGAATCGCCATTTGCAGGATCTCGTTCCGTTTTTTCTCGCCGCCGGAGAAGCCCTCGTTGACCGCGCGGTTCTGGAACTTCGGGTCCATTTCGACGAACTTCATCTTCTCCTTCAGCAACTTGAGGAAGTCGATCGCGTCGAGCCGCTCCTCCCCTCGGTGCGTGCGGACGGTGTTGAGGGCGGTGCGCAGAAAATAGGCGTTGCTGACGCCGGGAATCTCCACCGGGTATTGAAAAGCGAGAAACACACCTTCGCGGGCGCGTTCCTCCGGTGGCATCGCCAGCAGATCCTTGCCGCGATAGTGGACGCTGCCGCGCGTCACCGTGTAGTCGGCATGCCCGGCGAGTACGTTGGCGAGCGTACTCTTGCCGGAGCCGTTCGGCCCCATGATCGCGTGCACCTCGCCGGCACAAATCGTCAGACTGATGCCGCGCAGAATCGGCGTGTCTTCCACCGTGGCGTGCAAGTCCTTGATCTCGAGTATCGGTGTATCCGTCATCCCCTGAACACTCTCTTCCTGAAACCCTGTCCCCTGATCGCTGCTGCCTGGCCGATGATTATCCAACACTTCCCTCGAGACTGACGCCGAGCAGCTTGGTGGCTTCCACTGCGAACTCCATCGGCAGTTCCTTGAACACCTCTTTGCAAAAGCCGCTGACGATCAGCGACACCGCGTCTTCGGCGGAAAGGCCGCGCTGCATACAGTAGAAGAGCTGGTCCTCGCTGATCTTGGCGGTGGTGGCTTCGTGCTCCACCTGGGCGGTCGAGTTGCGCACTTCCATGTACGGGAACGTGTGTGCTCCGCACTTGTCGCCGATCAGCAGCGAGTCGCACTGCGTGAAGTTGCGCGCGCCGTCGGCGCCCTTCATCACCTTGACCAAACCTCGGTAGGCGTTCTGCCCATGCCCGGCGGAGATCGCCTTGGACAGGATGTTGCTCTTGGTGTTCTTGCCGATGTGGATCATCTTGGTGCCGGTGTCGGCCTGCTGATGGTTGTTGGTGAGCGCCACCGAATAGAACTCACCGATCGAGTTGTCGCCGCGCAGGATGACGCTTGGATACTTCCAGGTGATTGCCGAGCCCGTCTCCACCTGTGTCCAAGAGATCTTCGCATCGCGGTGACAGGTGCCGCGCTTGGTGACGAAATTGTAGATGCCGCCGACGCCGTTCTTGTCGCCCGGGTACCAGTTCTGCACGGTCGAATACTTGATCTGCGCGCCATCGAGCGCGACCAATTCGACGACCGCGGCATGCAGTTGGTTCTCGTCGCGCATCGGCGCCGTGCAGCCCTCGAGGTAGCTGACGTAGGCGCCTTCCTCGGCGACGATGAGGGTGCGTTCGAACTGACCGGTGTTGGCGGCGTTGATGCGAAAGTACGTCGACAACTCCATCGGCGAGCGCACGCCCTTGGGGATGAAGCAGAACGACCCGTCGCTGAAGACCGCGGAATTGAGCGTGGCGAAGAAGTTGTCGTTGTAGGGGACGACCGAACCCAGGTACTTCTGCACCAGCTCGGGATGTTCGTGCACGGCCTCGGAGAAGGAACAGAAGATGATGCCGACCTCGCCCAGCTTGGCCTTGAAGGTGGTGGCGACGGAAACGCTGTCGAAGACGGCATCGACGGCGACACCCGCCAGGCGGCCTCGTTCGTGCAGCGGAATTCCCAGCTTCTCGTAAGTCGCCAGCAGCTCTGGATCGACCTCATCGAGGCTCTTGGGAGCGTCGGACTTCGATTTCGGCGCCGAGTAGTAGACGCTGCTCTGGTAGTCGATCGGCGGGTAGTGGACGTTCTGCCACTTCGGCTCTTCCATCGTCAGCCAATGGCGATACGCCTTGAGGCGCCACTCGAGCATGAACTCGGGCTCGCGCTTCTTGGCGGAGATCAGGCGGACGACGTCCTCGCTGAGCCCGGCGGGAATGGCGTCGGCTTCGAGGTCGGTTATGAACCCGTGCTCGTACTCGCGGGCGATCAGCTCTTCGATGTTGGTGGCACTGCTCGCCATGATTCAGCTCCCTTGCGATGCCACCGGCAAGTTCCGCAGCGCAGGCGGCGGTTTGCCGAAGGACGTCATGAAGTGAGGCCCGGGGGGACTGGCCATTTCGGCCAGAGAGATTCCCTCGAGTGCTGCGCGAATGGCGCGGTTGATCTGATTCCAGTGGCCGCGAACCGGGCACATCAACTCGTGCTCGCAGTCGGGGTCGGCGTCGCCGGAGCTACAGGCGGTGACCGCGATCGGCCCCTCTAGCGCAGTGATGATGTCGGCAACTGAAATCTGCTGCGGGTCGCGGGCCAGGACGTAGCCGCCCTTGACCCCCCGCTGCGACTCGAGCAGGCCCTCTCGGGCCAAAGCGCGCAACAGCTTGCTGACCGTCGGTGCCGGCAAGTGCGCCTCTCCAGCCACCTCGACGGCGTTGTGCGCACGGCCGCGATGAGATGCCATGTAACTCATCAGCACGATCCCGTAGTCGGTCAGTCTTCCGATCTTGATCATGAAAGAAACCGTTTCTTTTTCGACTGCTTGTGAAATCAAGACTGAATTAGTCTTGATTGCTGAAAGTAGCAGAGGTGAACGCCATTGCAACCCCCTGGGCAGCAACGGCGATCACCAAGGGGAGATCATCTCGGCAACGGAAGATCGAGGACCGGCCTCGCCCTGTTCCCTTTTCTTCAGAATAAACGGCGAGGGCGGTCGATACTCACGGGAGCTCGTCGTAGCGAACTTCGATGATCTCGAGTTCTTCGCTGCCGCGGGGAGTTCGCAGCGTGACCACGTCGCCGACCGACGCCTTGAGCAGGGCTGTCGCGATCGGCGAAATCCACGACACCCGTCCGCCTCCCGGATCGATCTCGTCGACGCCGACGAGGCTCACCGTGCGCGCACTGCCGTCTTCGTTTTCGACCGTCACGGTGGCACCGAAGTATACCCGTTGATGCTCCTTGCCGGCGTTGTCGACGACGACCGCGGTATCGATGCGCTGCCCGAGGAAGCGGATGCGGCGATCGATTTCGCGCAGCTTTCGCTTGCCGTAGATGTAGTCGCCATTCTCGGAGCGATCGCCGTTGCTCGCCGCCCATGCGATCGTCTCGACGAGTTTCGGCCGCTCCACTTTCCACAACTGCGCGAGTTCGTCGTTCAGCCGCCTGTACCCGCCCGGCGTGATGTAGTTCTTGAATCCGTCGGGCACGGCGCCCGCGTCGGCGCGTTCGATGTCCTCGTCGTCGCCGTCGGATTCCTTCGTGAATGCCTTGCTCATCGTTGAACCGGGTGCTGCTTTTGGTCTGTACCATCACCGCGCCGCGGTCTCCAGCGGCCTGCGGTCGCCGCAGCGGCGCGCCCAGGGGCGTCGACATTGGATTGCTCGAGGCAGGCTTGCCGCCGCGCTTTGATCGTAGAATAGTGCCTCCAATATGGCGAAAACAGGTAGCAAAATGCGCGTGAATGCCGTCAGGTGGACAGGTCTGATCGTGGTGATCGGGGTACTTGCCGGCATCATCGCGGCGACGGTCGTCGGCCGCCCGGTGGTGGTCCTCGGCGGCAAGGTTCCGGTTCGCAAGATCGTGTTGGTGTCGATCGATACGCTGCGCGCCGACCGACTGGGCAGCTACGGCTATGCGCTGGAGACGACGCCGCGGCTCGATGCCTTTGCGGCGGAGGCAGTGCTCTTCGAGCGGGCGACCGTACCGGCGCCGTGGACCGCGCCGTCGATGGCGGCGATGATCACTGGGCGTTACCCCTTTGAGACGGGTGTGTATACCAACCAGAATCATCTGAAGGGAGGACTGAACACCCTCGCCGACACGCTGGGGAAGGCCGGGTTTGCGACCGCCTGGTTCAACACCAACCCTGTCCTGATGCTCGGCGATACCAAGTTTCGCGAGGGTTTTTCGGACGTCGCACCGAAGGAGCGGTTCACTGCGAAGCTGCCCTACTCGAAGCTCGAACCGTCCGTCCTCTCGTGGCTGGAGGAACATGCCGCTGAGGATTTTTTCGTTTGGATCCACAGCATGGATCCGCACTCGCCGCCGACCGAGGGCAATCCCTACCACGCGGACAAAAAGTGGCACGTATACGACGGCGAGGTTCGCCTAGTCGACGACGCGATGGGCACTCTCTTCGACAAGTTGAAGTCGCTGGGGATCTGGGACGAGACCCTGGTCATCTTCACCTCCGACCACGGAGAGGCGTTCTCAGAACACATGCTGCCCGGCCACCAGAACGTAATCTACGACGAGGTTCTGCATGTGCCGATGATCATCCGCCATCCCGGCCAGCAGCAGCCTGGACGGACGAAGGAGCCGGTGGAGATCATGGATCTGTACCGCACTATTGCCGAAGCTGCGCAGGTCGAGGTGCCAGAGGGGGTTCGCGGCGAGAGCCTGTTGCCGATTCTCGAGGGCCGTGCCAGCCGCCGCCAGCAGGACTATTCCTTCCATGCGCGATATTACTTCAAGACCCTGAACCAGCATTACCTGGCGATTCGCGACCGCGATTACAAACTGATCGCCAAGGTTCCGTTCGAGGCCGATCCGAAGGCCAATTTGATCACGCAGACCCCCGAATGGTCTCTCGATAAGCCGGGCACGACGCTGGAGCTATACCGCTACGCCGACGACCCACGCGAACAGGTCAACTTGATCTTCGTCGGCGCGGATCCGGCCGTGGCAGAGCGGCTCAAGCGCGAACTGATCGCCTGGCGCGACCGGATGGCCGGCCGCACGGCGCCCAGCGCCGATACGCAAATCGAGCTCGACGACAAGACCCGCGAGGCACTGCGCAAACTCGGCTACGACGGTAATTGAACGAAAAACGCCGGCCGACTCGGCGGCGGCTACTCGGCCGTCGTGTCGGCAGTGGTCGGTGCAGCCAGGCGCAGGACTTTGCTCTCCAGGTCGGTGAGGACGACGTCTTGTGTCGTCGGGTCGATGGCGACGCCCATCGGTCTGGAGAACGTCCCACCCTCATCCTTGCCGATGTGCTCCTCCAACAGATTGCCGTTGATGTCGTAGCAGCGTAGGGCGCGTTGCGTCGGCACGGTGATCCAGACGTTTCGCTCCGAGGTGACGGCGATGCCCGGCTCCGAGTATACCTTGAGTTCCAGGCCCGGCACGGCGAAGGAGGTCTCCAGTTTGCCGTCGGGGGAGAACACCTGCACACGGGCATTGCCGTTGTCGGCTACGTAGACGCGCCCCTCACCGTCGACGGCAACGCCGACCGGTTCGTTGAGTTCGCCCGGCGCATCGCCGCGCTGCGCCCAGACGGCGAGTTCCTTGCCTTCGAGATCGAATTTCTTGAGCTTGTGGTTGCCGGTGTCGGACAGGTAGATTTCTCCCGTCGGTCCGGCGCCGATGCCGCGCGGACCGTAGAAGGACCCGCCCCATTCGCGCAGGTACTCGCCGTCCGGCTTGAAGACCTGGATGCGCTGGTTCCAGGTGTCGGCGACGTAGACGTTGCCGTCGGAGCCAACGGCGACGCCGCTCGGCTGGTTGAACTCCCCGGGCAACTGGCCGCGTTGCCCCCAGGTTCGAATGAACTGCATCGACGAGTCGAAGACCTGGATGCGGTCGTTGCCGAAGTCGGCGACGTAGATGTTGCCGTGCGAATCGACGGCCATGCCGCGCGGCTGCTTGAGAACACCCTCGCGCCCCTGGATGGGCATCTCTTCGCCGTCGGCGACCTGTGGCACTTCTTCGATCGTCGTCACCGGCATGGCGCCGGAGAACTGTCCGTTCACAGCGAACACGTGCACGCCGCGGTTGGTGTACACCGTCGTCAATAGGTCGTCCCACTCTTTGAAATTGGCGGTGTTGCCGCCGGCGTGGGTGCGACGCTCGACGCCGCCGACGTATACCAGGGCGACGTTGTAGCGCCCGAGGATTCCCTTGACCACCTCCTTGTTGTCGGACGTGTAGAGTTTCTCCAGGTCGGCCTTGCGGCGGCGGATGTCGGGCCAGCGGTGGGCGCGCTGGTGTACGTGGTAGTCCCAGCCGAGCACCGTCGGCAGGCCGGTGTTCATCGAGACCCGGGTGTAGTCCTGGTAGGACGGCCCGTGCGCCTCGGCGATGACGGGAATGCCGGGAACATTGTCGTTGATCCACTCGTAGGCGGCGAGTTCATGCGCATCGCGCTGCTTCAAATACGCCGTGCCGTCGAGCGTCGGTCGCGGTGTCTGCACGCGCCGCGTGACGATGACGCCGCGGATGGCAGTGGCGCCAGTGAAGACGCTGAGCAGGACGATGAATACCATGCCGACGCGCCAGCTGCGGTGCAGCCATCCCGAGCGCTGCGTGCGGCGCCAAATCTCGGTGAGGGCGGCGGCGCTGGCGATCGAGAACATGAACCACGACTCGATATAGAACTTGAAGATCGTGTTCATGCGGTCCCACACGTGGACGACGTCGGCCCCGGTGGTGATGGCGAAGGCGAAGGCGAACAGCGCGGCGGCAATTCGCAGGTTGGTCGTCAGGCACCGCTCGATCGCGCAGTAGAACGCGAGCAGCGCCAGCGCGGCGAGACCGAAGCGGAGCGTTCCGCCCAGCGTTCGCACCTGCGGCACCAGCTTCTGCATTTCGGGCATCGACAGGGCGAAGCAAGCCGCTACGGCGGCGACGAAAAGCACCATCGCCGTGCCGCGCAACCATCCGACCCTCGCGCCCCGCGGGGGGTCCATGCGCAACCGCCACAACAGGTAGAGGAACGGCGCGGCGACGAAGAGGAAGAGACCGAAGATATTGAGGTAGTCGTAGGCGTTGGCGAAGGCGTCGTTTTCCCATCCCCAGTTGCGCACCGGAGAGGTGAAATGTCGCCAGAACGGCAGGTAGAGGAGATACGCGAGGGCGCCGGTAGCGCCTGTGAGAAGTAGTGGTCCCGGAATCAGGGTGAAGGCGATAGCGGCGACAGCGACAGCGGCGGCGCCCGAGTAGACCTCATTGGCGCGCCACCCGGTCCACTGGAGGAACTCGGCGACGACCGGCGGCTGCGTCAGGTGCAGGGTCGCCGCCGGCAGCAGGACCAGGAAGCCGAGCGCGACGACGATACCCCACTGCAGGCGGGAAACGCCGCGCGTGGCGAAGCCGACGGTGCCGAGGAGAAACGGCAGAAACAGCACGTAGGTCGGGGTGCTCCAGCCATTGGTCACCATGATGGCGCCGAGGGTGAAGGCGAGCAGCCCAAACAGGGTCAGTGCCGACGGCGCGACCGGTTCCTCGCTGCGTCGAGCCCACCAGAGAGTCAGCGCGATGAAGCTCAGGGAGAACGGCATGACCAGCGCGTGCGCGTGCAGATCGGCGAAGATGAAACTCCACAGCGGATATTCGTTGATGGTGTCCTTGATGACCCGCGATGTAGCCCAGAAGTAATCGAAGTTGAGAGTGCGCGGAGCGTTGCTCACGAGCCAGCTGATCTGGTCGAGAGCGGACGCGTCAGGCTCGCGCAGCGGCGGTGTGCGGCCGATCCATTCGCGCAAGCCGGAGAGGTTGCCGGTGAGGATGACGAAGAAGGCGGCGAGCAGGCCGCCCTGCCAGCGTCGCGTCGCCGCGCTACCGGCCGCGTAGGCGGCGACGGCGGTGAGAGCGGCGAAGAGGCCGATGCCGAGGTTGAACGTGATCCCGGGGTGGATGTGGCACAGCTTGCCGATGGCCGCGACGATGTAATGTCCGAAGTAGGTGTAGTGTAGGGTCGAGCCGGAGAACCACGGTTCGGGCGGCGGGATGTCGCTCGAGCGCGTCAATGCGTTGAGAAACGCGAAGTCCATCGGCTTCTCGCCCCAATAGATTTCCGGGTTCCAGGCACGCACGAGGAGGAAAAGCGCGAAGGCGAACCAGAACAAGCCCTCGGTGGCGATGAAGTCGGCGCGGCTCACCGCCGCTGCCGGCGCGCGTCGCCAGC
>JBGTMF010000046.1:0-4923 GCA_041743795.1 Thermodesulfobacteriota bacterium
GGCCCGACCACTTGCAATCCCTGTCGTGCCGGCACGACCACCGACAGCGTTGCCGCGCCCGCCGACCACCCATGCGCCGTCAGGCGCGTACTGAGATCCGCCGCCAGACGCCGAACGATCCCATCGCGCACCTTATCGTCGACAGTAGGGGCGGGAACTGTACCGGCGGAGTCACTCTCGTCGCCGCGGCCGAGTCGCTCGAGCAGATCGTCGACCGCCGCGCCTAGTCCGGCCGCGCCGGTGGTCACCTCGACCAACGCGACCGAGTGCAAAGGCCGGCGGCGCTCATCGACGAAGGGCGGCGACCCTGCCGTGAGAGAGCGCGCGCGCACGGAGACCAGCGGCGAGAGCCGCGATCGCAGCCACGTCAGCCCGCGCGCCGTAGCGTCACACCAAATGTTCGGGTCATCGCACTCGAGGATGAACTCGTCGTCGCCCGCTATCAGGCGCGCACCGACTAGGCCACAGCGCCGCAAGCCCGCGACCAGCTCGCCGGGATCCAACCGCGTACCGAAGGCGTCGGTGAGCGGCGGAGCGCCTCCATTCCACTGCCGCGGCATCGACATCACCTCAGCGCTCCCTCACCCGTCATCGCCGCCGTTCGCCATTCCTCGACCGCGTCACAGACTTCGCGCCCACGTGTCGCCGCGCTCATACGCTCGCGCAGGGCGTTGCCTGCGTCCGCGAACTGGCTCGGCTCGAGATCACTCGAATACAGGATGCGCGCCGCCTCGAGGTCGAACAAGCCGCGCACCTCCGGCATCGCGCAGGTGACGGTGAATCGGACCTGACCGGGTTCTCCCGAAAGCGTCACGACAAATCCCCCATCGGTCGTGTTGAGAGACTCGATCGACCAATCCGACACAGTCTCTCCGACGACAAATGGCCCGACGGCTGATTTGAAGAACGACGGCGGCATCGACGGCTCCGCGGTGGGCGCCGGTTCCGCAACCTGCGGCATCGCGGCGCCGACATGCAGTATTTCGCGGCTGTCGGCGAAACGCCACACCTGGTGGCCAATCGCCGCCAGAGCCCACAGCGAAAGCAGCACGACGGCGGCAGCAAATCGCGCCGACCGCGACCCCGCCGGAGAGCGCAACGGTTGGTCGACGGATAGGCCGAACACCAACAGCAGTACGATCGACTCCCAGTAGACGATGACCCCGGTCAGCAACCAGATGGTGAGGTGCATGGCGGCCAGTCCCATCGCCACCGCCGCCCGAGTCCGCCGGCCGACGAGCATCAGCGGACCCGAGAGTTCGAGTGCCACCGTCGCGACGGAGAAAAACATCGCGACCTCGGGCGTCGTCGCCCAGGCGCGGAAGGAGCCGATGATCCCGCCGACGACGAGACCTTCCTGCGCGACAATGGCGGCCTGGACAGGCGTCCCGGAGAGCCATTCGAGGCCGCCGTAGACGAGTTTGCTGATACCCGAGTTGAGGTACGCCGCACCGAGAAGAGCGATGGCGCCGACGCGAGCATACGACTCGTCGCGCGGCGCGCCACGCAGCCGGCAGTACAACAGCCCGACCAACCAGCCCGCCAGACACACGCCGCTGAAATACAGGTGCCGCCATGGTGAGCCGAACAGTTGCCCGTGCACCGCGCTGAGCAGGGAGAGAGAGACGAGGGAGATTGCTCCCGCCGAGAGCTGACCTGCGCGCCGTGCGAAGGCCACCGCCGAGACGAGGCCGATGGCGACGATGCTTGCGCTGGTAAGCGGATGTGACAGCAGATCGACGAAGCCACCGAGGAACGCGCCGCGACCGAGAGCCGCGGCACGCGCTTCGCCAATGAAAAAAAAGTACGAGGCGATATCGACGGCGACGACCACCGCCAGCGCCAGGCGGAGAAGGGGCGATCCGCCGAAGCGGCGCTCCATCACGGCGAGACCCGACAGTGAGCGACGACGCAGTCCGATTCGCGCAACGGCGGTTGCCCGGGGCGGATGATCCACGTCCTGCCGATCAATTCGACGTCGCGCTCGCCCGCGCCGCGATGAGTCTCGATGTAGCGGGTCAGCTTCTCGTGGATGTAATCGATACCGAGCCGATCGGCGCAGCGCACTTCGCTCCCGGTGACGGGCTCCGCGCAGTCGTACGAGCGAAAGTCCTCGATGTGGTGGATGGCGCCGTGCGCGTCGCGAATCAGCAAGCGACTGGCCCGATCGCCCGGTGCGTTGGCGTACATGGAGAAAGTGTCGAGCGGATAGACGAGCGAAGCCATCTGATTGCCCAAGCGCATGTCGACGCGCAGCGACCACGACAACGCCACGTAGGCGAGCACGCAGAGGGTGCCAAAGCGAAGCCGTGCGGCGGTCGGGTTCGCCGTCCCGGCTGGCGTCGACGATGCTGTCGCCGGATCGGCAGGCATGGCTCAGAGGGCCGGCGGTGAAGCGGCCGGTCCGTCCGCGAGCAGCGGCGCCAAGTCGTCGAGCGAGTATACCGTCACGCCGTTGGCGCGAAACGCGCGAGAGAGATGGTCGATGGTCCTCTCGGCGAACTCCTCGCTGGCGAACTCGCCGAGGCCGTGTTCGTCGTAGACGTGGCGGACGCGATCGCCAAAGTACATGCGGTCGAGGCGCACTGCGCGAACGAACGGTGCGACGCTCGCTACCAAGCGGTCGGGATCCATCGGCAGCACCGGCTGGATCACCGCGAACGTCCTGATCCCGGCTTGGTGCAGCGAGCGGAGTGCCGCCAGGCGCTCGTCGATCGGATCGGCGTTGGGCTCGAAGATGAGGCGCATGTCGTCGCGATCGGTTGGAATGCTGAAGCCGACCAGGGCACGGGGAAAGCGCCGCAAGAGATCGAGATCGTCGAGAATGCGCGGCGAACGCGTCAGGATCACCGGCGCGATGTCGGTCTCGATCAAAACCTCGAGACATTGGCGCGTGATCCGGTAGCGCCGCTCGACCGACTGGTAGGGATCGGTGAGGATCGGGCTCATGCGCACGACACCGCTCTTCACGTTCTGCGTCTCGCGCCGCAGCACCTCGGCGGCGTTGACCTTGACGTCGAGGTGCTGCCCCCACGGAAGTTGCGGCAGGCCCTCCAGCGAACGCGAGAAATCGGCGCGGTCGATGACGTAGCAAAACGGGCAGGCGATCATGCAGCCGACGTACGGATTGATGTAATACTGGCCGTTGCCCTCGGGCATCAGCAGGCGGTCGACGAGAACCTCGCGCACCACAGTGCGGCGATCGCTGGGCGGTCGCGCGGGCGCCGGCAACGCGCCTTCGCGCTCGCGCACCGTTGCGATCACGTCGTCGACGAGCCGGCGGTCCGCATCGGAGAACGGCACATCGTCGAATTGCCGCCGGGCGCAGACATTGAACCTGGCGGTGCGCGCATAGCAATCGAGGGCATCCTGGCGCTTCTCGAGTTCGATGAGGATCCATCCCCCTCGCTCGCCCTCGAAGAGGAGGCAGATGCCCTGCTCCGCGTCCCAGCCGATCAATCTCCAGCCGGGAAAAACCACCCGACCGTCGAGAAGCGGGGCCAGGAGGTCGCGCGCGATCGCGTCGATCCCGCGCCTTACCGGATCGCGTTGCACGAATCTCCGATCAGCGCCCGCACGGTCGCGCGTCGGCTGTCTGCGCGGACGGACGGCATCCGCGATTCATTATGGCTCGTCCCCACTAGCCCCGCGGTCACGTCTACGGCGTCTCCCGCAGCAGGCGACCGTCGCTTGCCAACGCCGGCCGCTCCGTTGCCCATCCGCGCAGCGGGTTGTCGCTCGCGCCCTCGTCGCCGCGGTCCTGCGCCAAAAGTTCGAACAAGCGCGTCGACACGCCCATATGCTCCTCGCAGGAAAAGCAATGCGGGCGCTGGCCGAACAGGTCTCCCTGGGCGACGTAGTTGGACACCGGGGAAATACCGCAAAATGGTTTGTTCCAGCAGTCAGCGCACATCGGCTGGGCGTCGAGCAGCGAGGCGCCGGCAATCGCGCGCACCGTCGGATGGCGCAGTAGCTCCGGCAGGTTCAGCGTGGCGACGGTGCCGAGTTCGAACATCGAATCGCCGGCGGCGCCGAGCATGCGCGCCTCATCGCAAGGGTAGATCCGCCCGTCGACGTCGTAGGCGATCTGGTTGGTCCCCTCACCGCTGGGCGATTGCAGGTCGACGATGCCGGGATCGTCCGCGGTGAGGATCTTGGCGAGATGAACCGCGGCCGTACCCTCTTTGATATCGACTCCTTGCCGGTTCAGTTGCAGCATGTAGTCGAGCGTGGCGCGGTAGAACTCGATGTATTCTTCGACGCTATAGCCGAGCGACGCCCACTGATTGCGCACTGCCCCGGACCGCGAAAGCGGCCGCAGGTGGACGGTGGAGAGCCGACGCGCGACGTATTCGTCTACGACCTCACGCGCGGAACCCAGCGTACTCCGGGTGACGGTGAGCAAGGCCTCGACCTGCCCTTTGCGCGCATCGCGCCCTAGTTCCGCATAGCGGCGCTGGAAGTACTCGATCCAGCGAACCACATCCGCGTGCGCGCTGCCGTGCTTCCACTTGCGGTTCGCATCGTGCAGTGGCGGCGGCCCGTCGAGCGTCGTGCAGACGCGCACGTCGTTTGCGATCAGCCACTCGGCCTTCTCTTCGCTCATCGCCGTGAAATTGCTGAACAGCCGAACGGTCAGCGCTTTACCGGCATCCTTGGCGCGGGCAACCGCGAATTCGACCAAATGGCATAGGGTCTCGAAATTCAGCAGCGGCTCGCCACCGCCGGCCTGTACCTCGATCTGCACCGATGGCGATCCGCTCTGCATCGCCAAGGCAACCGCCATCTCCGCAGTCTCCCGGCTCATGTCGGCGACGGCACCGCCGGAGCTCGCCGCGGCGTTTTCGCAGAGGCTGCATTTTTGCGCGCAACGCGAGGTCAGCGTGATGACGTGCAGGTGCGGGCCGCGCCGCACGTGGCGGT
>JBGTMF010000047.1:0-35472 GCA_041743795.1 Thermodesulfobacteriota bacterium
GCGGCGGCGCTACCCGGCTATGCCGGCCTGCGTGCCGAGGCTTTGTTGCTGCGCGCCGCGCGCGAGGCCGGCGTACCCGCGCCGGAGGTCTACTGGATCTTCGCACCGAACGACGGCCTCGGCGACGGATTCGCCATGCAGTGGCTCGATGGCGAAACGCTCGGCAAGCGCATCGTCAGCGCCGACGAACTGGCCGGCGTACGGCCGAAGCTAGCCTTTCAATGCGGCGAGATTCTCGCACGCATCCACTCCATTGACGTCCGCGGCAGTGGTCTCGACGATGTGCTGAGCTCGGTCACGCCGGCGGCGTATCTAGAGCAAACGTACGCGCGCTACCGCAACCTCGATACCCGGCAGCCGATGATCGACTTCTCGGCGCGGTGGCTGCGCGAGCGCACACCCGATACACCGGAACTTCGACTGGTCCATAATGACTTCCGCAACGGCAACCTCATGGTATCGCCCGAGGGCGTGGTGGCCGTCCTCGACTGGGAGTTGGCGCACATCGGCGACCCGATGCGCGATCTCGGCTGGCTCTGCACCAACTCCTGGCGCTTCGGGCGCGGTGATCTGCCGGTCGGCGGTTTCGGAATTTACGACGACCTTTTTCGCGGCTACGAGTCGGTATCAGGCCAGCCGGTCGATCGCGATCGCGTCCGCTTCTGGGAGGTTTTCGGCTCGTTCTGGTGGGCGATCGGCTGCCTGGAGATGGCCAACGCCTTTCGCACCGGCCTCGACCCGGGCATCGAGCGCGCCGCCATCGGCAGGCGCACGTCGGAATGCCAGGTCGATCTGGTCAACCTGCTCGTTCCCGGCCCGGTCGAGCTTCTCAGCGCCGGCGGCCCACCACCGTCGCTCGACCTGCCGCGAACCGACGAGTTGGTGCGCGCCGCGCGCGACTTCCTGCGCGACGAGGTGATGGGGGCGACCACCGGGCGGATGCGGTTTCTCGCCCGCGTCGCAGCCAACGCTCTCGATATCGCCGACCGCGACGCCATAACCGGTGCATCCCACCGCGCACAGCAGACGGTCCGGCTGCGCCGGCTTTTGGCGACAGACGGCGACCTGCCGTCGCTGTCCCGGCAGCTGGCCGATCGCCTGCGCGACGGATCGATGGAACTCGACCATCCCGGCCTCGCCGAGTACCTGCGCGAATCCGTCGTCAACCAGGTCGCTATCGACCAGCCGCGCTACAGCGGCTTGCGCACCGCACTGGCTTGGCGGGACGAACCAAGTAGCAAGGCACCGACGCGTCCGCGACTTTGACGATGATCGCCTTGAACCTCGACAGCGCACGGATTACGCAGGGAGACACTCATGTCTACGAACGATGAAATGGCTTCGCCCGCCGAAGCGCAAAGTGACGAGATGCGCTTCGATCCCGATGCGTTGCGCGAGAAGTACCGCGCCGAGCGCGACCGGCGCCTGCGCGCCGATGGCAACGAGCAGTACATCGAGGTCACGGGGAACTTCGCCCACTTCCTCGACGACCCGTATGTCGCGCCCGGCTTCACCCGCGCTCCACTAACCGACGAGGTCGAGATCGCGGTCATCGGCGGCGGCTTTGGCGGATTGCTTGCCGGCGCGCGCTTGCGCCAGGCCGGCTTCGCCGGCATCCGCATCATCGAACCCGCCGCCGATTTCGGCGGCACCTGGTACTGGAACCGCTATCCAGGCATCGCCTGCGACATCGAATCGTACACCTACCTGCCTCTTCTCGAAGAGGTCGGCTACGTGCCGAAGGAGAAGTACTCCTACGGAGCAGAGATTCTCGCCCACAGCCAGGCGATCGCGCGCAAATTCGACCTCTACCGCGACGCCTGCTTGCAGACGCGCGTCGAGGAGCTGCGCTGGGACGACAGCGCGGCGCGTTGGACCATATCGACCAATCGCGGCGACCGGATGCGAGCGCACTTTGTCGGCCTGGCCACAGGCCCGCTCAATCGGCCCAAGCTGCCGGGCCTCCCGGGAATCGAGAGGTTCCGAGGCCACTCTTTTCACGCCAGCCGCTGGGACTACGCCTACACCGGCGGCACCTCGGAAGGGGGACTCACCGGGCTGCGCGGTAAGCGCGTCGGCATCATAGGTACCGGCGCGACCTCGGTGCAAGTAGTTCCGCACCTCGGCGAGTGGGCCGAGCACTTGTACGTCTTTCAGCGAACGCCGTCATCGATCGACGTCAAGGACAACCCACCCACCGATGACGCGTGGGTGAAGGCGCTGCAGCCCGGTTGGCACCAACAGCGCATGAACAACTTCAACAACCTGGTGTCGGGAGTTCCGCAGGATGAGGACCTGGTGAACGACGGCTGGACCGCGCTCATCGGCAAGCTCCTGGTCGGCTTGCGCCAGGGCAAGGTGGACGATTTCTCGCCACAAGGTTTGGCCCGCGCCGTCGAGCTGGCCGACTTCGAGAAGATGGAAGAGATCCGTGCTCGCGTCGATGCCATCGTCAAAGACCCTGCGACAGCCGAGGCGCTGAAGCCGTACTACCGGCAATTCTGCAAGCGCCCCTGTTTTCACAACGAGTACCTGGAGACATTCAATCGTCCGAACGTGACCCTGGTCGACACCGCGGGTCGCGGTGTCGAGCGCATCACCGAGAAGGGAGTAGTGGTCGGCGGCCGCGAATACGAAGTCGATTGCCTCATCTACGCCAGCGGCTTCGAAGTCGGCACCGACTTCTCGCGCCGGGCGGGGTTTCAGGTCATCGGCCGCGGCGGTCGGAATCTGACCGAGGCGTGGGCCGGCGGTGTGCGCACCCTGCACGGCATGCACGTGCACGGGTTTCCCAATTGCTTCATCATGAGCAACTCGCAAGCCGGATTCACCGCCAGCTATCCACACCTGCTCAACGAACAGGCCGTACACATCGCATACATCATCGCCACCGCTCTCGAGCGCGATGCGGTTTCGATCGAGGCGTCGGCCGCCGGCGAGGCAGAGTGGGTCGAGACATGCATCGGCAAGGCCAACCTCGCCCGTGACTTCTTCGAGAACTGCACGCCGGGTTATTACAACAACGAGGGAAAGCCCGGCGAACGAAGCGCGCAAAACGGTTTCTACGGCGGCGGTTCGGTCGAGTTCTTCCAGATCCTCGAGGCCTGGCGAGACGAGGGCGAGCTGAAGGGCCTCGAGCTGAGCAGCTGACAATCCGAGAGAGAAAATTGGAGCCGTTCTAGTGTCCTGAGTTGGAAGTTCGTTGCATTAGTCGGCGAGCAATCGGCGCCTGTGCCAAGGCGCGACGACGAAGGAATATTTGCAATATTTCGAGGAGGAGCAACGCCGGCATGGGCGCCGAGGGCCGCCGAATAATGTGACGAATCTCTGACTCAGGACACTAGCAGCAGTCGGCGAGCCTCGTAGAGACGGAATCCGCTGACGCGCTTCACGGGTCGGCCCGCGCCTTCATCTGGCCGCTCGTCATGCTAGTCTGTCGCGTCTCGACGGCGAGATTTTTTCATCCTCAGAAGGTATCCTCTCTCGCATGAGTGACCGCGACTTTCGCCTGCCGAAGAGCATCCGCCCCATCCGCTACGACCTGCGCATCGACGTCGACCTCGACCAATGGCGCTTTCGCGTCGACGAAAGTATCGAGGTGCAGATCGACGAGCCGATATCGGACGTTACACTCCACTCCATCGACCTCGAGATCCGCGCCGCGGCGGTCCTGGTTGGCGAACGCTCCCTGTCGGCGGAGCTTTCTGAGAACCTGGAAGCGGAGACGGTGACGCTGCATTTCAGCGATTCGCTACCCGCCGGACTCGCCCGCATCAATCTCGAGATCCACGGCGAGATCCGCGAGCGACTGCGCGGCTTCTATCGCTCGACGAAGGATGGCGCCCGCTACGCGGTGACGCAGTTCGAAGCGGCCGACGCACGCCGCGCTTTCGCCTGCTTCGACGAGCCGGAGTTCAAGGCGCGTTTTGCGCTCACCCTGGTCGTGCCCGGCGACGCGACCGCAATCTCGAATGGCGCCGTACTCGACGAGCGCCGCCTCGGCGATGGGCGAAAGGAAGTGCGATTCGCCGAGACACCCCCCATCTCCTCCTACCTCGTCGCCTATTGCGTCGGCCCGTTCGAGCCGACGCCAACAGTCGAGACACCCAACGGTTGGCCGGTGCGCGTCTTTCTGCCGCGCGGTATGGCCGACAAGGGAATTTTCGCACGCGATGCTCATGCACATTCGCTGCACTATCTCGAAGCCTACACGGCAATCCCGTATCCCTACGTGAAGGTCGATGCGATCGGCGTCCCCGACTTCGAAGCCGGGGCGATGGAGAACCCGGGAGCGATCACCTACCGCCTGACTGCGATCGCCGCCGACGAGAGTCGCGCTTCGACGCACGCCCTCAAGGGCATCTACTACACAGCCGCGCATGAACTCACCCATATGTGGTGGGGCGATCTGGTGACGATGGCTTGGTGGGATGACCTCTGGCTGAACGAGTCGTTCGCGACCTTCATCGGCTACAAGGCCGTCGCCGACCTGGTTCCGGAGTGGGGCCTGTGGCGCGACTTCGTCGCCACGCTTTCGCGGCCCTTTGCGCTCGACTCCCTGGAATCGACGCACCCCATCTCCTTCGAAGTCGAGAACGCCCAGCAGGCGACCGAGCGCTTCGACGTCATCACCTATTGGAAGGGCGCCGCTGTCGTCCGCATGATCGAAGGCTTCCTCGGCGCCGACGATTTCCGCACCGGCGTGCGCGCCTATCTCAACAAGTACAGCGAGAGCAACGCGACCGCCGACGATTTCTGGCGCGAACTCACTACCGCATCCGGACGCGATGTCGCCGCCATCGCCAACGCATGGATTCGCGAGCCCGGCCATCCTGTCGTCCACGTAACCGCCACGCCGACCGACGGCGGGGTGAAACTGGCGTTGCGCCAGGAGCGCTTTTTCGCCGACCCGGCAGCGGCGCGGGGCGCCGCCGCGCAGATCTGGCCGGTGCCACTGGTGATCAAGTACGGTCACGGAACGGCGGTCGAGAGCCGCGGCATTCTGCTCGACGGTGAGACCGGAGAGGTTCAACTCGACGGCGCGGATTGGTTCTACCCGAACGCCGAAGGCGCCGGTTTCTACCGCTTCACCCTCGACGACGAGGCGCTCGCCAACCTCGCAAGTCGCCTGCAGCAGGTTCTCGAGCCGCACGAGAGACTGCTGCTCGCCAACAACCAATGGGCGCTGCTCAAGGCCGGCCATGTGTCGATCGATCAGTTTCTACGCCTGCTCGCCGCCTACGCCGGCGACGAGGATCGCGCTGTCGTCTCCACCATCGTCGAGCAGCTCGCCTGGATCGGCTCGCACGTCACCGACGAGGCGACGAGTTCAGCCTTCGAATCGCTCGTCGCTCGAACCTACGCCGACCGACTGGCGGCGATCGGCTGGGAGGCGGGCGCGAGCGAGAGCGCGGACGATCGCATGAAGCGCAGCGCCATCCTCGGAGCAATGGGCGCCATCGCTCGGGTGCGGGCCGTGCGCGACGAGGCCCGTGTGCGTCTGGAGAGGTACTTCACCGACGCCGCGGCGCTCGACCCTAATCTCGTCTCGGCGGTCGCCGGCATCGCCGCCATCGACGGTGATGCCGCGCTGTTCGATCGCTACATCGAGCGCAAGCGCCAGGCGACCAGCGATCCCGAAGAGGAGCAACGATTTCTCATCGCGCTCGGCGGTTTCGAGAAGCCCGAGCTGATCGAACGCGCGCTGAACCTGACGATGACCGACGAAGTGCGACCGCAAGACCGTACGTTCCTGCTCGCTACCCTGCTCGGCCGGCGGGCATCGCGTCAGGTGGCTTGGACGTTCGTCCGCGACCGATGGGAGATCATGAGCGCGACTATGGATCCGATGCTGATGCAGGGGTTGATCCGGGCGACCAGCCACCTCACCGATCCGTCGTTGGCCGACGAGGTATCGGCATTCCTCGCCCTGCGCGAGACGCCGCAGACGAAGGAGACGATCGCCCAGGCGCGCGAGCAACTGCGCATCGATGCCGCGACGGTTCAGCGCCTGCGCCCGGCGCTGGCCGCCGCGTTGTCGTAGCGCGGTACCCACGGCCCGTTCGATCTCGAAGGAAGAACAGCCTCCCACCGCGGAATCGGTACCAGCGACCTGGTCGGCAAAGACACACACCGATTCGCACCTTCTGGACAAGAGTTACCGAGATCTCCCCCTGATAGAGAAAGTCTGGCGAGTTGACAGACTGGCGCGCTTGTTGATGATGCTCGGTCTTCGCACCAACGGGGAAAGTGGGAGTCCCGAATGTCCTCGACTACCGAGACCACGACGTCTTTCGCTCCGGTCGAAGCCGAGGATCTATTTCTTTGGGAACGTTCTCGTGTCGGCTATGTCGTCGTCATAGCTGGGATCGTCGTCGTCCTCGTCGGCGAGCTCATTCTCCGCCCATGGCAGCGGCCGGGCATCAACGTCGTGCAGGCCCTGAACATCGCCGTCCTCGGCCTCTGCCTGCTCGTCAGCAGAGTCCCGACACACCGCAATCTCACCTGTATTCTTGGCCTGCTCGGCTACAGCGTTACGGCGGTGGCGATCGGCGCCACGGGAATCCTGGCGATGGATTCGACGTCGTCACTCGCTGTTCTGGTCGGACTATCCATGGGAACCGCGGTATTGGTGCCGTGGGGCGCGCGCTATCAGTTTCCAGCGGTTCTCGTCACCAGCGCAGTAGCGACCTGGACGCTGGCCAGCATCAGGCCCGATTCCGACGAGTTCTGGTTTCAGCCGGTGGGCTCGATCCTGCCCACCTTCGGGGCTTCGGTGATTGTCGCCTACTTGTTGCGCCGCCAGCGTCTGGCCATTGCCGCCGCCGAACACGACCGAGTAGTGCAGGAACGCGACCTGCGCGAGGCGAATTCTCGGCTCGAAGTCGAGATACGCGAACACGAGAAGACAGAGGAGACATTGCGCTTCGCGTTGCTCGAACTCGATCATCGCGTAAAGAACACGCTGGCAACGCTGCAATCGATGGCCGAACTGACGCTCGATACCGCATCGTCGCCGCAGGAGTTCATCGAGGCGTTCCGCGGTCGCATCCGTGCGATGGCGCGCATCCATTCGGCACTGGCGGCGCATCGCTGGGCGGCGGTCGACCTGCGCGAGTTGATCGAACTCGTCGTCGGACCATATCGACTGTACGACGCGGGCGTCTCGCTGCGCTGCGACGATGCCACGCTCTCGGCGGTCGAGGCGCGGGCTGTCGGCACGGCGTTGCACGAATTGGCGACGAACGCTGCCAAGTACGGCGCGCTGTCGACGAGGGAAGGTCACGTCGGAATCACGGCGGCCGTTTCCGAGGCGGACGAGCATAGGTTGTCTCTGGTGTGGAGCGAGCAAGGTGGGCCAAAGGTCGATGAGCCGACGCGGCGCGGGCTCGGAACGAAGCTCATCGAAGCGGCGCTGTCCTATGAATCAGGCGGCACGGCGCGCCTGAGTTTCGATGAGGGTGGAGTGCGCTGCGAAATCGACATGCCGCTTCGAGTCGCCAGCGGGAGCGACGGAGGATGACTCTCGAAGGTGTGCGCGTCCTCATTGTGGAAGACAACTTCATCGTCGCGGACTCGCTGAAGAGTTTGATCTGCTCCTACGGCGGAACCGTCGTCGCAACGGTTCCGTCCGTCGACGGCGCCCGCAGGGTCTTAGCGTCGAATCCGATCGACGTAGCCATCCTCGACATCCACATCGACGGCGGCGCGGTAGACCCGCTCGCGGACCAATTGGCGACCGCCCGGATCCCAATGATCTTCACTACAGGTTACAGCGACGAAACCGTGCTCCCGCAGCGACTGCGCAGCTGGCCCCGCCTCGAGAAACCGGTCGAACCCGACCGGCTTTTGGCGATGCTGAGCGCGATCCTCGGCAGAGACTGACGGAGGACAAACCAGAAGATGGGGAATGGGCGGCAGCCCCAAAGTCCGGGAGCGCCGCAGGGAAGCCCGCCAGCTCGCGGCCCGGGGTAGCGAAGCCTTGCGCACCGGCGGGAGCGCCGATAGGGGTTGGCGGATGGAGATGAACGACGAATTCCAGCGCTTTCGCGGGACGGACGGCTATATCGCGTCCGGGCCGCTGGTCGATGCCGTCAACTGTGCGATCGCTCTCGAGCGACCGATCTTGCTCAAGGGCGAACCGGGTACCGGCAAAACGGTGCTCGCGCGCCACGTCGCCGAAGGTCTCGGCATGCCGATGCTCTCCTGGCACATCAAGTCGACCTCCAAGGCGGCCGATGGCCTCTACGTCTACGACACCGTGCAGCGGCTCAACGACAGCCGCTTCGGCGGCAGCGAAGTGGCCGACATCAACCACTACATCAAACTCGGCCCGCTCGGTCGCGCCTTTGAGGCGACGGAGCGACATGTTTTGCTGATCGACGAGATCGACAAGGCCGATCTCGAGTTTCCCAACGACCTGCTGCGCGAACTCGACGAGATGCGCTTCACCATCCACGAGACGAGCCGCGAGGTAGCCGCCGCCCAACGCCCGGTCGTGCTGATCACCTCGAACAATGAGAAGGAATTGCCCGACGCGTTTCTGCGCCGCTGCATCTTTTACTACATCGAGTTTCCCAACGTGGAGTTGATGCGCCGCATCATTGCCGTGCACCATCCAAACCTCGACGCCAAGTTGCTCGACCAGGTGCTGATCAAGTTCTATTGGTTGCGTGAGCAGAACGAACTGCGCAAGAAACCTTCGACCTCGGAACTCATCGATTGGATCAGTGCCCTGCTCCGCTCGGGAATCTCGCAGGAGCAGATCGAATCGCACATCCCGTTCGTCGGCGCCCTCCTCAAGACCGAACAGGACGTCGATTCGCTGACGCAGTACAACAAGCGAGACGGTCGCTACCCGACGGCGTGGTCCGACCTCGGCCCGCGCTACAACCAGTAGGCCGTAGGCAACTGCGCAATCGATCGACCTCGCCCGGCTTCTTTTGAAATGAAACGAACATCAGCCTCTGCGACCCGGCCGCAGCCCCCTGCACTTTGATGTTTCTTGATCTCTTCTACGGATTGCGCGACGAAGGTGTGCCGATCGGCATGCAGGAGTGGCGCGCCTTTCTCGAAGCTCTGGAAAAGGGGCTGCACGGCTGCGACCTGTTGCGCTTCTATCACCTCGGGCGCGCATGCCTGATCAAGAGCGAGACCTACTTCGACGCGTACGACCGCGTCTTCGCGCGTGTCTTCAAGGGCATCGAGGGGCAGTTCGGCGATGACGTCACTGCGCAGGTCATGGAGTGGCTGCGTAATCCGGAGAATTTCAAGGAATTGACCGACGAGCAGCGCGCGCAACTCGAGATACTTTCGCGCGACGAACTGATGCGGCGATTTCTCGAGACGCTGCAGGAGCAAACGGAGCGGCACGACGGCGGCGACCGCTGGGTCGGCACCGGTGGGAGATCGCCGTTCGGCAACGGCGGCGAGCACCCGAGCGGTATTCGCGTCGGCGGCCAGAGCAAGAACCGCTCGGCGATGAAAGTCGCCGAAGAGAGAAAGTTCAAGGACTACCGCACCGACCAGCAACTCGACGTCCGCCAGCTCAAGGTATCCCTGCGTCGTCTGCGCCAGTTGACGCGCAACGGCTTGGCCACCGAGCTCGACCTCGACGAGACGATCGACGAGACCTGTCGCAACGCCGGCGAGATCGAGTTCGTCTTTCGCCCGCCCCGCCGCAACAACGTCCGCCTGCTTCTCCTGATGGATGTGGGTGGGACGATGGATCCGTACTTCGAGCCGGTCAGCCGTTTGCTGACGGCTCTGCACGAGTATCACGGCCTGCGCGAGCTCAAGTCGTACTACTTCCACAACTGCATCTACGACCATGTCTACAGCAGCGGTCGGCTGACCCGCGCCGACGCAGTGCCGACGGCGGACATCCTGCGCCGCCTCGACAGCCGCTGGAAGGTGGCAATCATCGGCGACGCGGCGATGCATCCTGCCGAACTGCTCGAGCCCTACGGCTCGATCGACCCACGCAAGGAATCACCAACACCTGGTATCGTCTGGTTGCAGCGGATCGCCGATCATTTCGAGCGCAGCGCCTGGATCAATCCAGACGACCGCCCCTACTGGAACGGATCGCACACCGGCCGCATCGTGCAGCGCCTGTTTCCAATGTTTCACCTGAGTGTCGACGGCATTACCGATGCTATGCAGGCCCTGGTCGGCGCCCGACGCGCCACCGCCGCGTAAGATCCGACTCCAACTCGCCTCTTCGCCAGACGATTGCCGGGGAGGGTAGAACGTGCCGGGCGAGAAACTCGCTTGTGTTCTGCCTGTATTTGGATAACAAGGAACAGGTAATCTATTGGTTTCACCGATCGTTGCTATAGTTACAAGGAAACTCAGGGAGCCGCATTACGAAGCCTATCGTTTTCACCGTCGATGATGATCCATCCGTCACCGACTCACTGCGGATCCTCCTCGGGGCCGCCGGCCATGAAGTCGCCACCTATCCATCGGCGGAAGCGTTTCTCGCCAGCTATGATCCGCGACAGCCGGGCTGCATCGTCCTCGACGAGCGCATGCCGGGCATGAGCGGGCATGCACTGCAGGACGAATTGGTACGGCGCGGTGCGCTGAGCCCGGTGATTTTCATCACCGCGCACGCCGAGGTGCCAATGACGGTCCAGGCAATGCGCTTGGGGGCGGTGACTCTCATCGAGAAACCGTTTCGAGATCGGACGCTCCTCGCGGCGATCGATGAAGCCCTGAAGCGGGACGCCGCCGCGCGAGCACGGCACGCAGACCGGAAGGAACTGGAGTCGCGTATCGCGGCCCTGACGCGGCGACAGCGCGACGTGATGGAGCTGCTGATCCGCGGACTGGCCAACAAAGTCATCGCTGCCGAGCTGGGGATCAGCGAACGCACGGTTGAGTTGCATCGGTCACGCGTTCTGCGCGGGATGCATGCGCAATCAGCGGCCGAGCTCGCCTTCGCGGTCGGTCGAATCCGCTCCGACGACTGAGTACTCTCCACTATAAATTTGGTGATGTACCCCTTCCTCTCCCGGCTGGGAGAGGATTGAGGTGAGGGGGATTGAATGCCGCCGAAGGCTTGCCATTTGTTCGGCTGCGCCGCTCGTACCATCCCCCTCATCCTAACCTTCTCCCAGCCGGGAGAGGGGAAACCTGGCTTCCTCGCCCGGATGGGAGAGGGGTCTTCGCAGTACCAGCTCACGCCTTGATTCGGCGGCGGCGGGGAGGGCGTGAGGAAACCGATATTGGCAGGGTGAAGCGAATCGAGGCGCCTGCAGCGGACGACTTCGCCGACATAGTTCCGCCATTCGATTCGACCAGAAAACGACTGATCGATAGTCCCAGGCCGAGCCCACCGGGCTTCTTCGAATAGAATTGATCAAAGAGCTTCTTGCCCTGCTCGTCGCTGAAGCCGGGGCCCGTGTCGCTGATCTCTACTTCGACTAGAGCGCCACGGCGGGTAGCGTTGATGACCACCTGGCGCAGGCTCGAGCCCGCCTCGTCGATGCTGTCGATGGCGTTCTGGACGACGTTGAGAACCACCTGCCCTATCTCGGTCGGCACCACATGAACGAGGGGGAGTGACGGCTCGGACTCGATCGCGATCTTTACGTTGCGAGCCCGTGCGGTTCCGATCAGGAGCGAGCACGCGTGGTCGATGATGGCGTGAATCGATGAAGCCGTTCGCTCGCTCGGTCCACCCTTCACGTGGTTCCGCAGATTGTGGATGATGTCGCCGGCGCGAATCGCTTCCTCCGCCACCCGCTCGAGAACTGCCACGAAGGCTTCGCGATCAACTTCGCTGCCTTCGAGCCAACGAACGCAGGCGCGGCTGTAATTGGCGATGGCTGTGAGCGGCTGATTGAGTTCATGGGCAATCCCGGCGGCGAGTTGTCCGATGGTGCCGAGTCGCTGTGCGCGGAAGAGTGCATCGCGCTGTTCCTGCGCGCGATACTCGAGGCGTTCCCGAGACAGGGCATTGGCAATGATGCCGGCTGCGACGGCGAGTACCTGCTCGGTACCGGCAATCGGGCGATGCCTCGCCTCGGCGTAGGCTACACTCGCAATGCCGTACACATGCTCACCGTCGGCGATGGTGCAGTTGAGGAGCGTGCGAATGCCGATCGCCTCGAGGATGCGAGCGACGGGAGCGTCCGACGCCGGAAACTCCTCGGGGTAGGTGAACAGCGGCCCGCGCGAGGACATGATCTGTTCAAAGAACCACGGCGCATCGGAGACGGGAAAATCGTGCACCGCGGCCGGCTCGCCTCGCGCGAACCACTCATGGTAGGTCGAGGCGGTCGCGCCCGATTCATCGAAAAGGAGGACCGCGGCCCGATCGCTGCCGGCGAACATGCCAAAGCGGTCGATGATCTCGACGATTCCGGTGCGGATTTCGGAAATCGGTCGTTTGATGAAGTCAGCGGCGAACTGCGTCAGTGCATCGTCGAAGCTCTGGTGGCGACGGCGCTCGCTCTCGGATTGCCGCCGCGAATACATGTTCGCCATGGCCTTGGCGCCGAGCCCGAGCGAGCGCAACTCGGCGCCACTCCAGCTGACTCGCGGCAGCTTGGCACCGACACCGAACCAGCCGATGCGGCGATCGCCGATGATCAGCGGAAGGTTGGCGACCGTCCCCAAGCCAATCTCGTGAATAGCCGCGGCAACGTCCGGGCGCATCATCGCAATCGCGCCGGAGTTCAAGATCAAATGCGGCGACTCCGAGCGAATCCATTCTCCGTGCGGTGACCCGGGTGAGGTATCGATGCGATCGTAGTCCTTCACCACCGGCGCCGACCCCGGTGCCCACCAGCCGCGATACAGGGAAGCGAACTCCTCGCTCTCGTCGACGATGTAGAGCGCGCTGCGATCGCTGTCGACGAAGCGAGCGATGGTCTCCAGGGCAAGGTCGACGCCCTCGACCAACTCGTCGGCGGGCAGGTTCATGAAGTCCGAAACGAGGGAGGTGATCAATCGCTCGAAGCGGATGCTCTCCAACTGCTCGCGTTCCGACCTGCGTCGCGTCAACGCCGATGCGATCACATCCGCAACCACCCGCAGCGTCGCAATCTTCATGGCGCTCCATGCGTGGCAGCGCGTCAGTGTGGCCAGAGTCAGCGTGCCGATTGTCTCGCCGGCCGAGGTCAGCGGAATCGTCAGGGCGGAGCGGACTCCGTGACGGGTGAGAAACTCCCTATCGGCCGCGGCCGTGCTCGGGATTTCGTCGATTGCAGCGAAAACAACCTCACGCTTGGAGAAGACCTCTTCCGCGTAAAAGGGTAACGAACTGCGCGGAATAGACTGTGGTGGCTGTAACACAGTGCTGTATTCGAGCGCCGACCATCGCGCAATTTCGTTCATCGCCTCTCGGTCGCTGTCGAACATGTACACGTGCGATCTCTCGACGTCGGCGAAACGCGAGACCGCGACGAGCGCGTCGTAAATCGCCGTGTCCATTTCGCCAAGCGGTGCCTCGACGAAGCGGCTGGAGATTCCAGCGAGCATCGCCTCGAAGGTTCCGAGTTCGAGGTTCGCCGCGCCGGCAACGGGAACCCGAGCATCCGCGGCCGAAGTGGATGCCGCCGGCCGGGGCGCCGACTCGGTCCCGTATGACGGCTTCATCGCATAGCACTAGTGCGCTTCGAGTCGCCGGGTCAAGAACGCGCGTTTCCGTGTTCTGTTTCGCCGACATTCGCAGGCAGGAAGTACCGGCGCCCCGAGGAGACATAAGTGTCCCAATCGGCCGGATGAGAAGGTCGGCCGGATGTTAGCGACCGACGCGATCCATTTCCGCTCGATCGCGTAGTTCCAACAGCAAGAGCGCTCCTGCGGGGTAGCTCCCTCGCACCCAATTTTGTGCTTGGAGCCGGCGGACGAGTTCCGAGTACCGCCGCGGGAAGCGCCAATCTGCCGTCGGACGCAAGACGATCCACCGCAAACCGGTCGTACGCGCCAGTTGATCGAGCGCCTTGCCGTCCGGCAACCGGCGTATCAACTCATCGACCTCGGCCCGACCCGGCGGCTGGTAGCCTGTGTGACCGGTGATCAATGGCGCTTGGTGAACCAACTGCCCCATCATCGCACGCGAATCGTTTCGCGCCTCGCCGGGCAGGCGCGGCAGCTCGAGCAGGCTGCCGCCGCCGCGCGCGGATATGATCTCTCCGATCCTCGCGTAGGCGGCGCGGTGCACCGTGTATGAATCGACTTCGATCAAAACCGGCGCGCCAAGGGTCCTGCCCGTCGACGCCAGCACAACTCCGAGCAGAATGGTTGCGGCGGCGTTCCCCACCAGTGGAAATCTTCTCCGTACGGTTTCCAGCCCGAGTCCCGCCAGCACTGAGCCCGCGAAGCTGAGCAGCAAGGTGGCACGTGGATAGACGGAGAAAAAGCGATCGGCGAGAGATGCGAGTGCACCGATCGGGCCCGGCAGTTCATACGAGGCGACAAGCCCAGTGCCGCCGAGAAGGAGAAACAGACCCGCTGCCGTCACCAACAGTGCCGCGGACGCGTACCGGCGCAGATCCTGCTCGAAGAACGCCGTCCCTCCGAGAAGAGACGCCACCATCAAGGACGGCGCGAGGCCGATGGGGCCCGGGTCGAGCGCGTATAGCTTGAGGCGGCTCCAGATGATCGCGGCGCTCCAGGACCACTCCCCCAAGTACTCACGCAACGGAGTGCGTGGGGCGGCGGCGGCGGCGCGGTCGAGATAAGGCAACGAGAGGATGACCAACGCCGCAATGGCGACGAGCAGCGCGCTTGTCGCGGCTATTGCCATGAATCCCCGGCGCCGTGGCGCCGTGCCGATCTCCACCAGCGCCCAGGGCACAAACGCCGCGCACAACATCATCGCCGTGTAGTACGAACTGGTCATTGCGGCGGTCAAAGCCAGGACGAGTACGATCGCGCGTCCCAACGCGGGGCTTTGCCGTAGGCGAAGGAGCGCAACCACCGCTAGCGGAAAGTAGAGTGGGAGGTATTGCAGGATGTGTAGGTTCCCCGGCGTCTGGAATGGGCCAAGGGCCAGCATGACTCCGCTTACAAAGGCCGGCATGGTGGCAACGCCAGCCGCCCTGAGGAAGGCGTACATCGCCGTCGCCGCTAGCGGGTAGCAGAGCATCGCTGTCAGGTTGGCGGCGAGAATCGGGTTGCCGGTCGCCATTCGAATCGGAGCGTAGAGAAGCTGGGTGCTTCCGAAGTGCTCGGAACCCGTCAGTTGCGCCGGCGCAGGGTGGTTGATCGGAGCGTCGACGAGAACCGACCAATCCGTCACCAGGGATCGAAACACCCAATCGAGGACCCACACGATGAGGCGGGCGTCGGCCTGCCCTGTCTCCGCGATGACCGCAACCGAGTCGCCGGCGACAGCCAGCCAGCCTCGATTCAGCCAAAAGAACAACACCGTGAACACGAGCAACGCCGCAACCACCGGCAGGCCGCTCTCGGTTGGCGATCGCTTCGGCTGCATACTCTGTGTGTTGAGAACCGACCTAGGAACGTTCGTCGAAGGGCGGATCGGGAATCGGCTCACCGAGGTGTTCGAAACCAATCTTGCGTCGACTCCAAGCCACCGGCAGGCCTCCGTCGTGCGGTTCGACCCGGCCGAAAAGCACCCAGCGATCCATCGCCGGCACGGTGATCGACAACGTCTCATCCCTATCGCCAAGCGCAGCCAGTTCGATGTCGACCAGTTCCGCATTGGCGCGGACGTTGCCGTCGAGATCGACGGCGAGGAGTTCGACGTCGACCAAGATGGTCTCTGCGAAATCGTTGATCAGGCGCAACGGAACCGCGATGGTGCCGGCGCCCGGGCTCTCGTCCCAATAGTCGAGGTAGAGCGCTACCGGAGAGAACGCGTCGGCCGCATAACGTGCCCAGCGCGGCTCCATGATCAGCGAACGAACGTCGAGAAAATTGTCGCTCGTGACCGGTGAGCTGGTGATGTACGTGAAATGCTGAACGCCGGCGTAGAGTCGGCTGGTGCGCCAGAACTCGGTCAGAATCGCACCGACGTATGCCGACGCCTCGCGGTACTCCGCTGCCGTATACGGCCCCCGATTCATTCGCGGGACGATCTCGAAGGGCGCCGCGCTCGTCGGGAACGGCTGGCCATTCGATTGCAACCAGAGGAGGTTGTACTCATTGAGAATGTAGGGATGGCCTGGCGCCACCACAGTCGGCGGCGCCACCGGTAGACGCAGTGGGAAGGTAGAGAGTTGGTCGAGACTTCTCAGCGCGAAGAGGATGTACGGATGCTCCTCGATCGGGTCGTTCGCACCCTGCGGTGGACTGTGGCCACCGTTTTCCCACTGCCGGGTGGGGTCGAGTCCGCGCACCCGCTCGATGACCATAGTCGATTTCGGATCGTCAGTCTCGTTCGACGCGTCCCACCAGGCGATCGACGGGTGGTTCCAATTCTCCTGCATCCAGGCGCGATATTCGCGCTCCATCTCCTCGATGGACCAGCGCCGCGAGTCGCGCGCCAACGACCACATCATGAATTCGTCGGCCAGCAGTAGGCCGATCTCATCGGCCAAGTCGTACCACATATTCGGCAGGCGCCCGATCGAAACGCGCATCGAGTTCCAATGCAGGCGCCGCGGATGTTCGGTCAGTAGCCGGCGCACCCAATCGCGATCCCACGGCAGTGAGCCGCGCTCGGGATCCTGGAAGAATCGATGCAGCGATAGGTTGGACCCGCGCAGGTAATACCGCTCACCGTTGAGGAAGAAGCCGGGCGCCGCGCCCGAGCGCCACTCGACTGATCGCATGCCGAAGCGAGTCTCGAGCTCGTCGGTGGGCTCAGATCCCGCCCGCACCTCTGTGCGCATCGTGTAGAGAAACGGATCTTCCGGCGACCACCAACGCGCGCCCGGTAGCGAGACGACCTGACTCAGTGTCGTCTCGCCGATGCCAATGCGAGCGCGTAGCCGCTCCGGCGACGAAGCGTACGCGCCGCTCACACTAGCCCGCGCCCTTTGCTCAATCTCGATGTCGAGTGGCCTCCCGGAGTGGTTGGCGATCGTCGTCAGGACGACCGCCTCGTCAGAGTCGATGTGGGGCTCGATCTTGACTCGCACGATGCGTTGCTCGCCGCTAAAGGCCAGCGTCACGTCATCCCACAGGCCGGGCAACCAAAGGAGCTTTTCGAGATCCTCGCCGCTGGGTATCTCCGGCGGCAGCTGTAAACGATCCGCTCCGACGCGCACGGTAATCGTGTTGCGCGCGCCACGGATAACCGCGGACGAGACATCCATCTCGGCCAGCGTGAACGCGCCGAGATGCGAGCCCACCGGTACGCCATTCAGCCACACGGCGACGCCGTACTTCGCCTTGTGTAAACGCAGCACGGCCACCGGGCCGACATCGGCCGGGACATCGAACTGCCGCCGATACCAGAACGCGGCACGGTGCGGGCTGGGCACGCCCACTTCGGCGAACGGCGGCTGTGCCTCGTCGACAAATCCCGGCACCGCGACGGTGTGATCAAACTGCGCCGGTGCGACGTCGCCCCCATCCCCCTCGGCGATCTGCCAGGTTCCGTTGAGCGCGATGTGGTGAGTGCGCCGGGCGCTTGCGAAACCAGGATCGGAACCGTCCGATCCACAGGCAATCATCGCCGCGAAACAGAGGGTCGCAACGGCGCTGCAAAAAACGATCCGACGCACGCGTCCGATTCGCGCCGCCACCATCATGTACTTGGCTGCGGGAGTATAACTGGCAGGCGCTGCGGGCATCTAACGTTCGGAATCTCCAAGCAGGGCTCGCGATAGTAGTGATCCGCCCCGGTCAAGTCCACAGTCGGCACAGGGGGGACGTTCAAGGAAACCGAATCGTGGCCACCGAGAGTTGCCTCCGCGGCGCCGCGCAGCTCCAGCAACAACATCTCACCGACCTGATGTACCTCGCGAACCCAGCCCTCGGCCTCGAATCGGCGTACGATGTCGGATCGATGGCCGGGCGATGGCCACTCGACGAGCGGCTTCAGTACGATCCAGCGCAGTTCCGTATCGCGTACCAGTCGCCCCAGGGCCTGTCCGTCAGGCAGGCGCCGAATCCAACCATCGACTTGCGCGCGTCCCGGCGGATTGTAGCCGGTGTGGCCGACGATCAGCGGAGCATGATGGATCAACTGCGCCATCATCGAACGCGAGTCGTTCCGTCCCTCATTTGGTGCTCGCGGGAGTTCGACAAGACTGCCGCTGCCTCCTCGTTCCGCGATGATCAAGCCAATCCGCTCGTATGCCTCGCGATGTTCCTTGAACGCGTCGACCGGAATCAGAACCGGCGCGCCGAGGATAGACCCTCGCGACACCAACATCGCCACCAGAACGCACAATGCCGCCCCATTGCCGACCAGCGGCAACCTGCGGCGCACAGATTCCAGCCCGAGCGCCGTCAGCACCGAACCGGCGAAGGCGATCATCAGGGAAGCGCGCGGGTACAGAGAGAAGAACCGATCGGCGAGGGTGGCAAGTTCGCCCAAGGGTCCCGGCAGCTGCCACGAGACGACGAGCCCTGTGCCGCCGAGAATGAGAAATAGACCCGCCGCGGCCACCGTAAGCGCGGCGACGGCGTAGCGCGCCAGGTCTCGATGGAAGAACGCGAACACGCCAACGGTCGACGCGACGATCAACGGCAGGCCGAGGCTGTTGGTGCCGGCGCCGGTCGCATTGAGCTTGATGCGTTCGACGATGACGTCCGCACTCCAGGACCAACCTCCCAAGATGTCCAGCACCGCGGTGCGGGTCGCGGCGTTGTCGGCGCGATCCAGATAGGGCAAGGAGATGGCGATCAACGCCAACACTGCAACCAGGAACGCTGCGGTTGCGTAAAGAGCCAAGCGGACTCTCTGCCGCGGAGCGGTGCCAATTTCCACCACCGCCCACGGGACGATTGCCGCGCAAAGCATCATCGCGGTGTAATAGGAGCTCGTCAGACCTGCTATCAGCGCCGCCGCCAACAACGCGGCGCGTGCCGTGTTCGGCATCTGCCGCAGGCGCAGTAGCGCCAGTGCCGCCAGAGGCAGAAACAACGGCAGATACTGCAGGATGTGCAGGTTTCCCGGCGTTTGGTAGGGGCCAAGCGCCAGCATCAAGCCGCTCGCAAAGGCAGGCGCGGCGGCAACGCCGGCTGCGGTGAGGAACGCATACATCACCGACGCGGCAAGCGGGTAGCAGAGTATGGCCGCGATGTTGGCGGAAAGGATTGGGTTACCGCTCACCAGTCGAATCGGCGCGTAGAGAAGCTGGCTGCTTCCAAAGTGCTCCGAACTCGTGAGCTGGGCGGGCGCTGGATGATTGATCGGCGCATGCACCAGGACCGACCAATCCGAAACCAACGCGGAGTAAACCCACTCGAGAACCCAAACAATGAGACGGGCATCGGCTTGTCGGGTAATCAACGTCGCGGCGATCGAGTCGTCGGCGACGGTAAGCCATCTACGATTCAACCAAAAGAAGATTGCCAAATAGAGGAGCACGACGACGGCCATCGGCACATCGCGGAGTATTCGCGCCGCCGGCACGCCACCGCCGACGCGCAATGGCTGACGCTCCGAATTCGTCTGCATTTGACGATCGCGGTAACTGCTAGCGACTTCCATTTGTCGCGGCCGACGATGAGCAACCGTGGAGCACGCCCTCGGGAAAGGTCAGCCCATGGCGCCCCGAATGAAGCGGGCTCAGAATATTGCCGATGTGGTTCTCGTGGTCGCGACGGTAGCCGTGAATGCACACATACCGCGATGGGGCCGTGCCCACTCGCGAGATCGTCAACTTGGAACGGTGCGACGGCGAGCACGTCTCTTCGACGTGACGTCGGCCTAGGCGGTGATAGCGAAGGACGCCAGGTAGCCCCGGTCTAGAGTCGCGTGGGCGAAGGTGGCCAAGTGAACGAACCATTGTCGCTGAACTATCGGGATCTGGTGGAAACTCAAGGAGCGGCGCTATGGGCACGAACCCCCAGCGACCGGGCGAGTGCCTCCGTATCGATCACGGGCTGTCGCGCTTGACCAAGACTCCCTTGATCAGGGCGTCGTAGCCCCACGCTCGCAGCTGCTATTGCTCTTCTTCGCTCGCAATCCACAGTTCGGAGATCAAGGTAACGTGGCGGCCTATCGCTGGAACGGCTGCGCGCGCCCTCGGATATGCGGAGTAGTCCAGGATACAGCCCCTGCGATGAGGGCCGATCATTTCAGCTATCCGGGCACCGTTTGCCCTTTACCTATCCAAGCCTATATCCGCCACTTTGACGACGGTTTCGTAGTCTTAGCGGCGCTGACGCGGCGTAGGAGCCCGCCGATCCGCATGCTGCGCCTGAACTGCGAGCAGCCCTGCGATGTGGCAGCTTGGCACGCCGTATGCGTGTTCTTCTAAGTATGAAACGCTCCTCCAGAACGAGCCACGGCGCGGTTGGAAAACGGCGCATGCGGCGGCTCAATCGGTCGGCTGTCGAACGAGTCAGCCGCACGCTGCGCAGGCGCCTGGGCGCCCCGTGTCAGTCGACGATGCTCGACCTCGTTCGCGTCGTCCAGCCCGAGGTCGACTCCGAGCGCGATCTGGTGGCCGTCGTTCGCCGATTGGTGCGCAGCGGCGCCGTCGAACTCTGTGGAAGCTTTCGCGGCGAGCGGCTGTAAGCTTCCCTGCCTCCGCAACGACGGCCGCTGCAAAGAGGCGGCTATTTGAAGATATTCAGCATCTTGAGAATCGCGATCAACAGGCAGGCGCCGCCGATTCCGACCAGGAAAGAGCCGATGCTGCCGGTGGCGGCGAGGCCGATCGCTGCAGCCGCCCAGGAACCCAGAGATGCACCGACGACGCCGACGAGAACGTTGGCGATGATCCCCATCTGCGCGTTGGTACCCATGACAATGCTGGCGAGCCATCCAATGATTCCACCGACGATCGCAGTGACCAGAATACCCATCGTTTCCTCCCTGTCCGTGGAGAACCGCTGCGCCCGGCTCAAACCTCTGCCTGCTCCGAGGTGAGCCTCGGCAACGATTCAAGCAGGCGCGAGCCGACGCGGATCTTGTCCGCTTGCGGAGTACCTGATGGCCATATCTATCACATGCCGCCGTCCGCGCCCATCCGCGATGCGGTGCAGGCTGTTCCGGGTCGCCAGACAACGCTTAGGAAGGACGACAGGCAACGGATCGATGCTCGCCGAGACGTGATTGCGCATGATCGCCTGCTGGCGGCCTGCGGCGGCACCGTGATAGAGGCGCGGCATGTCTACCGCCACATTGGATCTGTCGCCCGACGAGTTGCTTTCGACCACCCGCGCTGTCCGCAAACGCCTGGATTTCGATCGGCCCGTGCCGATGGACGTCGTGCGCGAATGCTTGCAGGTGGCCGTACAGGCACCGACCGGGTCGAATGCCCAAGGTTGGCACTTCATCGCCGTCACCGACACGGCGAAGCGCCAGGCGCTGGCCGACATCTACCGCCGCGCCTTCGCGATGTACCCCGACATGCCTTTCTCGGCGCACAACGTACACAGGGACGATCCGTCGATGGCGGCGCTGCAGGAGCGCATCGTCTCCTCGGCGGAGTACCTGGCGGAGAACCTGCACCGCGCGCCGGTGATGCTGATCCCGTGCGTCGTCGGCCGCCCCGACGCCGCGCCGGCCCCGCTGGCGGTGCTGGCGCAGGCAAGTATCTATGGTTCGATCTTGCCTGCCGTCTGGAGCTTCATGCTGGCGGCGCGCGCCCGCGGCCTCGGTACCTGCTGGACTACCCTACACCTGTGGTTCGAGGAAGAGTCCGCGCAATTACTCGGCATCCCGCACGCTGAGGTCACCCAGTGCGCGCTGATCCCGGTCGCCTACACTGTCGGCACGAACTTCCGCCCCGGCGCCCGCAAACCGCTCGACGGCATCCTCCACGTCGACACTTGGTAGCCGGCAGCGCGGAGTGGAGTTGGGGAATCATGAGTGATGTCGCCATCTCGGTCATCCAGGGGCACGATCCGGCTCTCGTAGCCGAACTCGGTCGTGGCTTGACCGAGCATGCGCTTCCGGTAACCGGGGTGCCCGGCTTCAATCCGGTCGCGGTCGTTGCGCGCGACGACGCCGGCACCTTGATCGGCGGCGTGTCCGGAACGATCAATTGGAATTGGCTGCACGTCGCTCTCTTCTGGATCGCCGAGGATGTGCGCCATACCGGGCTGGGGTCGGCACTGCTGCGACGTATTGAGGAACACGCCGTGCAGAGCGGCTGCGCCAACGCCCACCTGGATACGTTCAGCTATCAGGCGCGGCCGTTCTACGAGCGGCACGGCTACACACTGTTCGCCAGCCTCGACGACTACCCGACGGGCCACCAACGCTTCTTCCTGCGCAAGGTTCTTTGACGGGTTCCACGCCGAGGACCGCGGCACCGACGACTTCCTCGACCATCGCCGACGATTGCCGCCCTGCGCGGCGCCGACGCCGAAACCCGGTGGTCCCGGCATTGCGTGTCCGCCGCCCGCCGGGCGGAACTTGCGACATGCGATGTCGTCGTACGTGAAGTAACGTACGCGATAGTACTAATCAGTAGAAGTCCGATCTTGAGTGCACAGCGATCGCTGTGTCAGGACGCAGTCTAGACTGCGTCCTGGCTCCTCCAGGACCGCACAACGCAATCGCCAGGAGGGTGGCTCATGAAACGGAAATCGATCTACCGCAAAGAGCGTTACGCGACGCGCGCAGCGGCAATCTGCCTTGGCGGCATCCTCGCCCTCGGCACTGCCGCCGAGGTGCACGGGGACGTCGTCTGTGTTCCCAACGACGGAATCGACGGATCCTGCACCGGTGGTAAGGGGGCGGCGACGATCAATGCCGGCATCGCGCTGGCGGCGCACGGCGACACCGTGCTGGTCGACGACGGCACCTACACAGAGTTCGTCGTCATCGACAGGAACATTGCGCTGCTGTCGCGCAACGGTCGGGCGGCGACCACTATCGATCCGCCGGCGAGCCCGACGACTGCCCTCGGTACGATCCGCGTTGCCGGCGGCAGTGTTGGCGTCGAGATCGGCGCGGTCGGCCAGGGCTTTACGATCAACGGAGTCGACAACACTTCGCCAGGCATCGAGAGCGCCGCGCTCTATTTCCAGGGCAGCCATAGCGACGCGCAGGTCATCGACAACGCGATCATCGCCGCCGGCGATGCCGGCCTGCAAACAGAGTTCGGCGCGACGGTCAGCGGTTTTGTCGTTTCCGACAACGAGTTCTCCGGACAGACGTTCACCGGTGCGGGTCCGGAAGGGAACGGCTTCGGCGATCAGTTTTCGGCGCCGAATCGGCCGCGCCAACTCGTCGCCATGGGCGGTGGTAGCGGCGGCGGCAACACATCGAACACGACGTTCACCAACAACCTCGTCAGCGGTGCCTCCGGAGGATGTAATTCGGGCGGCCAGGAGCAGGGTAACACCCTGATCACGGTCGACTCGAACGGCGCGACGATCAGCGGCAACGTTTTCTCCGGTTCGACCAGCCGCTTCGCCACCAGTTTGCGGGCGCGCGGACCGTCGACGACGATCGCCGGCAATACGTTTGTCAGTGCGGGACTCTTTGCCGCCTGCGCCACGCCGATCGTACCACCGGCAACGGGACACGTATTCGTTCAGAACACGGGTGAGACGACCGGTACCGTAGCCGCCGCCAACACGTTCGATCTCGGGGTCTACGTGGATGTAGCGGTCGGAACGATCGGAGTCAGTCTCGAAGCTGCTGTCAGCGTCGCGCCTGCCGGTTCGACGATCGTGGCCCTGCCGGGTTTCTACGACGAGCAGATCTCCATCACCACGGCAAATCTCACGATTGAAGGCGCCGGCGCGACGATCCGACCGAGCAGCGTCGTAACCGACACGACGCAGGGCAGTCCCTGCTCGAACGGCGCCGGCACGGCGATCGTCCTCGTATCCGGTGTCGGCGGCGTGACGCTCAATGATCTCACTGTCGACGGCTCGCTGATCAATCCGATGCCCGCACGCTTCATCGGCATCTACTTCCGAAACGCCTCAGGCGCGATCAACGGCGGCGCCGTACTCAACATGCAGAACTCGCCGTTGAACGGCGCGCAGAACGGTCTCGGCATTTATGTTCAGGCGAACGGACCGAACGTCGCGACGGTCGATACCGTCGGCGTGACGGTCACCGGGTACCAGAAGAACGGAATCACCTACAACGGCTGTGGCTGCGCCCTGGCGATCGACGGCGTCGCCACCGGCGTCGTTTCGGGTAACACCGTTGCAGGTGCCGGCGACGTCTCGGTGATTGCGCAGAACGGTATCCAGGTGGGCTTCGGCGCCGGGCCGGTCACCGTTACGGGCAACACAATCAACGGACATCGCTACACCGGAAATCCCGCCAACGGCACCGGCAGCGGGATTCTCGTCTTCTCGTCTTCGAACAACGACATCACGCTCAATCAGGTGAGCGATGGCAACAACGGAGTCGTCTTCCAGGGCGGCTCCTTCAGCCTGTGCGATCCCGGGGACAGCACCGGCAATTCGGCCACCTGCAACCAGATCACCGGTCACGACGCCTTCAGCTACGAGGTCGGGGTGTCGGCCGATGCCGCGGCGAACAATGTCCAGGACAATGCGATCACCGGGAACAGCACCGGTATCGACGGTTCGGCCATCGGCTTCGGCTCACTCGCGGCGGAAAACAATTGGTGGGGCTGCCCGACTGGGCCCAACACCGCGGGTTGCGACAGCACCGACGGTGCGGTCGATGCCGATCCGTTCCGCGCTTCGATTCCCACCTGCATCGCCTGCAACGTCGACGCGGAGTGCGATGACGGCCTCGCCTGCAACGGCAGCGAAACCTGTGACACGGGAGTCTGCGTCTCAGGGGCGCCGCCGGATTGTTCGGCGTCGGCAGACGAGTGCAATGCCGGCAGCTGTAACGAGCCGGGCGTCTGCGTGCCGCTGCCGCTGGCGGATGGAACACCTTGCAGTCCCGCGGTCAGCTGCTCCGCCGGAAACGAATGCTCCGCCGGTGCATGTTCGGCGGACGATAGCGACGGTGACCTCGTCTGCGATGCCGATGAGCGCGGTACCTTGAGTCTCCGCAAGCTGACCCTGCGCAAATCGACGAAACAGGTGGACCGTGACCAATGGCATCTGCTCGGGGAGATCGACACGGCGAGTGCTCCGAGCGCCTTTGGCACAGTCGCCACGACTGGCGGACTCGAGGTCATTTTGTTTCACGACTCGCCGGCACCGCTGACGGAAGTGAGTCGCTTTACGTTCAGCCCGGCACAGTGCAAAGCCAATGGCGGCCGCATTCGCTGCCGCGACTCGGTGACCCGCAGCGTGTTGACCCTGCGCAAACGATCGGCGCCCAATTTCTTCCGAGTGCGCGCCAAGATCAGCCGACAGGACCTGGTCAAACCGCTGCTCTCGCAGGCGCCGCTGTGGGTAAGCATCCGCAGCATCGAGGGCGGCACCACCGTAGACCGCGGCGACGACATCGGCCCCGGCGGGTGCAGCGAAAGCGGCTCGACGATCAAATGTCGCGATCTACCTTGAACCTCCGGCAGAATACATTCTGACTAACCGGCGAGGGCCGGTCCGCTTCGCGCGGGCCGGCCCTCGAGGCATCGACAACGGATCAATGCAATCTCGCGTCCTCTTGCACGGCGCGCGCTCAGGCAATCGGCAACGTCAGAAAAACCCGTCGCAGGGCAGGTTGCCGAGCAGATCGATCGTCTGCAGCACTCCAGTCAACAGAACGCCAATCTGGTCGGGGCCGAAACTCTCGTCACCGGCGGCGACGATCGCTGCCAATTCAACGTGGAACTGCTCGAGGACGGCCTGATCGGCTGGAGCGAAAAGGTCCAGATCGGAGGCGACGGCAGAGGCGACGACTTCGAGGATATGCTCCGCGTCGGCGAAGGCGACGACGGGAGCCGTGGTAAACACCGGCGGCGTGGCAATCGTCGCCAAGTGTAGCGCGAGCTTGAAACCGATTTCGCTCTGCAGTGCCAGCTTGTCGAAGTCGACCACGCCGACCTCGTCGCCAGCCGTGTGGTAACACGGTCCGGTGGAATCGCTGAAAAACACGATCGGCACTCGTGCGTTGAGGAAGTTGACGTAGTCACTGCGTCCCTGGCCGAAGATCGCCGACAGCGGTCTGGTTCCCAAGTCGACCTGCGCGATCGCCTCCGCAACCGCCACGGCCATCGCAGCTCCGCCCGATTCGCCGCCGACGGCAAAGCTGAAATTGCGCAGGCTCGGCAGCAGGTTGGCACCCTGAATGTCGAAATTGAGGTAGGCAACGGTGCTGGCCAGCGGCACCAGCGGGTTGTCGGTGTAGAACCGCGAGCCGAGGAGCCCGTCCTCCTCGCGGTCCCAGAAGGCGAGAATCACCGAGCGCCGCGGCGGCATCGGCATGGCGGCTATGCCGCGCCCGATTGCCAACACGGCGGCAACGCCGGTGGCATTGTCGGTGGCGCCGTTGCAGACGCCGGTGCACCCCGCGAAGTGATCGTAATGGCCACCGACGATCACGTACTCATCTGCCATGTCGCCGCCGGGAATCACGGCGAGGACGTTGGTGCCGAGCGGAAAGGTCTGCTTGTAGGCGTCCTCGCCGGTGCGCGTCTCATCGAGGCCGCGGGCAAAATCGCGAATCTCGTCGATGATGTACTGTTGCGCCGCCTGCGAACCTGCTGTGTCGTTGTCGCGGCCGTCCAGTGCGTCGTCGGCGAGTTGTACGACATCGTCGGGCTCGAAGCCGGTGAAATCGACCGGCAGCGAGCAGCCGGTCAGCGAACTCTGCACGGCCGCGATCAGCTCGGTGATGCGCACTTCCCCGTCGCCATCCCGATCGCCGACGGGACAAACGCCGAGGTCGTCGTGCCCGAGGGCGATGCGCACCAACCGAATCAGCTCGCTGATGTGCACCACCCCGTCGCCGTTGCAGTCACCGGCACACACCGCGCCGGCGCCGCCGGCGCGCAACACCAGATCGGCGCACTGGTAGTAGATGTCGTCACCCGGGAGAGCATACGGTGGCTTGTCGTACATCACCTGGATGATCTGCAGAGTGCAATTGTCGCACTCGATGTCGGGCAACGTCACGCTGGCGCGACCCTCACCGCCACCGGCGGTGTCGTCGATGCCGTCGAGCAGCACGGAGGCGTTCGAATAGAGTTCGATCTCCGGCGAGGTCGTCTGGCACCCACTGAGGCAGATCGGATCGACGAAGTCGTCGTCGCCATCGACGTCGAAGGCAATACGATAGTGCCCCGGATGGTCAATGTACTCGTCCCACACCACTTCGAGGACGGCGCCTGGTTCCAAGGTCGTGACATTGGAGCTGCGCTCACCCCCCGGCGTGCCGCAGGGGCCGAACTTCAAGACGTTGCCGCCGTAGCGAGACACCGGTGACAACAGCTCCAGGTGCGCCACCGCGGGCAGCGCGACGAGCAAGTCCCAGCAGACGGCGACGATTGCGATGAGGATGATCTCGCGGAAACGTTCCCAGTAGCGCGCCATGGTGGTCTTCTCTCACAGCCGCAGGGCACCAGTAAACTCGGCTGCGCCGCTGACGACCGTCAGGGTCCCGAACGCCGTCGCGCGGGGCGAGCTTTCTCGCACCGCGGCGAATCCGGCTGCGCGTAGCAAGTTGGGCATCCTGCCCTCCAGGTTGGCCGCCGTTCGCTCGGCGCCGTCGAAGTGGCGGAACGCCGCTGCCGCCAGGCGGGTGTAGGTGTTGTGCGGCTTGCCGAAGTCGGCGATGTGCAGCGACCCACCGGGGCGCAGGAGGCATCGAGCGGCTGCCAGTGCCTGCTCCTTCTCGACGTCTGTCAGATGGTGGAAGACCAGACTGGAAAGGATGCGGTCGAAGCTCTGTGCCGCGAACGGCGGGGCGGCGACGCTGCCCTCCGCCCACTCGATCGACACCCCGGCGCGCTCGGCTTTCGCCTTTGCCATACCGAGGATTCGAGGATCGAGATCCAGCCCGACGATGTCGGCGTCGGGCACAGTGGCCTTGAGCAGGATCGCCAAAGTGCCTGTGCCCGAGCCCAGGTCGAGCACGCGATGCCCCGCGGCGACGTTCGCCAGCGCGATAAGGTCGCGCTTGAACGCGCGTTCGCGCATCGTCAGAGCAATGGCGGTGTCATACAGCGGCGTCAGGATGTCGAACCCGAGCGCGGGTACGAACCGGTGATCGTTCATCGCCATCTCATCCCTCCTCTACGCGGCCCATCGCCGGCAGGAAGCGACCAGTGCGCGCAGCGTAGCGGCGGTACCCGGCTCCGTGCGTCGCGACGAGGTACGGCTCCTCGACGAGCCGCACCTGGAGTTGGAGGGCCACCACCAGCGCGACGAGGGCGATCGCCGCGAGGAGGTTCGGCGTCAGCAGCGCGATGCCGCCAAGTCCCACGACCATGCTGGTGAAGATCGGATTGCGCACATGGCGGAACGGTCCTCGAGCCACGAGCTCCGTGCGCTCGCCGCGGTCGACGCCGATGCGCCACGCGTCGCCCATCGCCGTCTGCGACCAGAGCGTTCCGATCATCCCCAGTACGGCGAGCGCGATGCCGGCGGCGTGGACCGCGGAGCTCGCGAGAGGGGCCCACGGTCGGACCAGCCCAGCGATCTCGCCCAGCGGGGCGAACAGACTCGCCGCGATCGCGACGACAAATAGTACGCCGCCGATCCACTCGGCCGAGCCGACCGCGCCGCTGATGCCGCGGAAGCCGGTCGAGCCGGTGCGGCGCCACTGGCGCCAACTGCGCCATCCGAACGCGAGGGCGAAGTAGATGAGAAGTGCCGTGAGTGCGAGGTGGGGCATGAGGGATCTCCTTGACGTTTCGAGTAGAGTCGAGCAATTACTCGGGTTCTGCAACTCGGATTCGGAGGACCATGCCAGCGCGACGACAGAAGCAGCTTCGACCGCGCAAACAGCCGCGCCAGGAGCGGTCGCGCGAGACTGTTGCGGTCATTCTCGAAGCGGCGGCTCGGATTTTCGCCGAGCACGGCTACGCGGCCGGCACCACCAACCGCATCGCCGCCAGGGCCGGTGTGTCGATTGGGTCACTCTATGAGTACTTTCCAAACAAGGACGCGTTGCTCGTCGCCCTGATGGAGGCGCACATCGCCGAAGGGCAGGCGATCCTCACCGATGCAGCGCGCGAGGTTCTCGTCCCCGCCGCGCCGTTGCGCCAGGTCGCCGAGCGCCTGGTGCGAGCGATGATCGATTTGCACAGCGGCGACCGCGCGCTGCACCGCGTGTTGTTCGAGGAGGTGCAGCTGCCGCCGCGGGTACGGCGCCAACTCGCCGCCGTCGAGCAGCAGATCACGGCACTCATGGCGGCCTATCTGCGCGGGCATCCGGAAGTTCGCGCGCCCAATCCCGAGATGGCGGCGAGCGTCATCGTGCAGACGATCGAAGGTCTGACCCACAAGCTCGTCATCCACGGTGAACCCGACGAAACGGAAGCGCAGGTGAAGGAGTTCGTTCGCCTCATCACCGGCTACCTTACGACGTGAACGAAGGAACGCACTGGGCGAAACTTCACGAAATTTGCGAGATAGGCTCTCGATCTTCGCGTCCGTTCCCATACGCCACACGGGCTGGTACGCTGTTACTTGGTTGTTGCCGGAGGATTGTTGCATGGGCTCGGTCGTCGTCGTCATTCCTGCCCGTTACGAGTCCTCGCGGCTGCCCGGTAAGCCGCTGGCGGAGATCGAAGGACAGCCGATGATTCGGCGCGTCTACGAACGCGCCGCAGCAGCGCGCGGGATCGACCGCGTGCTGGTCGCCACCGACGACGAACGGATTCGTCATGCCGTCATAAGCTTCGGTGGTGAGGTGGCCATGACGCGCCGTGCCCATCCGAGCGGCACCGACCGCATTGCCGAGGCGGTCGCGGCGCTCGACGCCGATATCGTCGTCAACGTCCAGGGCGACCTGCCGCTGCTCGACCCTGAAAGTGTCGCGGCCGCCGTCGCGCCACTGCACAGCGATGCCGAGCTGCCGATGGCGACACTGATGACGCCAATCCGCGACGCCGAGGAGTTCGCCAATCCAAACGTCGTCAAAGTCGTCGTCGACGCGACGGGACACGCGCTTTATTTTTCCCGGGCGCGCATCCCGCACTGGCGCGACGCCCGCCCCGCGCAAGCCGCCGCCATCGCCCACCGCCATATCGGTCTCTACGCCTATCGGCGAAACTTTCTCTTGCAGTTCGCGCGCTTGGCGCCGACCCCGCTGGAACAGGCGGAGAAACTCGAGCAGTTGCGTGCGCTCGAGTCGGGATACCGCATCCGCGTAATCGAGGTGGCGAGCGCGGGACTGGAGGTAGACACGGCCGCTGATCTAGATATGGTGCGAGCGTTGGTTCGCAGCAGCGGAGGGGGTCGTCATGAGTGAAACCAATCGGGCCAAGACGAAGTTCATTTTCGTGACCGGTGGGGTGGTTTCCTCTCTCGGTAAAGGCCTCGCCTCAGCCTCCATCGGCGCCTTGCTGGAGAGCCGCGGCCTCAAGGTGACGATCCTCAAAATGGACCCGTACATCAATGTCGATCCGGGAACGATGAGTCCCTTCCAACACGGCGAGGTCTTCGTTACCGACGACGGCGCCGAGACCGACCTCGACCTCGGCCACTACGAGCGCTTCCTTTCCGTGCGCATGAGCCAAAAGAACAACTTCACCACCGGACGCGTGTATGACGCGGTCATCAGCCGCGAACGGCGCGGCGATTATCTCGGTGGGACGGTGCAGGTGATCCCGCACATCACCGACGAGATCAAGCGACGCGTCCTCGCCGCCGCCGAGGGGTACGATGTCCTCATCGGCGAGGTCGGCGGCACCGTCGGCGACATCGAAGGCCTGCCGTTTCTCGAGGCAATTCGCCAACTCGGCAGGGACCGCGGCCGCGAAAACGTGCTGTACGTGCACCTGACGCTGGTGCCGTTCATCGCTGCCGCCGGCGAGATCAAGACCAAGCCGACGCAACACAGCGTCAAGGAACTGACCGGCCTCGGCATCCAGCCCGACATTCTCTTGTGCCGTACCGAACACAACCTCGAGCCCAAGGTGAAGTCGAAGATCGCCCACTTCTGCAACGTCGAGGAGAAGGCGGTGATCACCGCGCGCGACGTCGATTGCATCTATGAAGTGCCGCTGGCGTTCCACGAGGAAGGCCTCGACCAGCGGCTGGTGGACAAGCTCAACATGTGGACGGCCGCGCCGAACCTCGAGAAATGGCGGCACACCATGCGGGTCGTGCGCGAGGCGACGAAGGAAGTCACCATCGCGGTAATCGGCAAGTACGTCGACTTGACGGACTCGTACAAGAGCTTGAACGAGGCGCTCGCCCACGGTGGCATCGCCAACGAGTGCAAGATCAAGCTGCGTTTTTACGACTCGGAGAAGATCGAACACGATGGGCTGCCGGACGACATCGGTGAGGTCGACGCTATCCTCGTGCCGATGGGCTTCGGCCCGCGCGGCGCCGAGGGCAAGATCGAAGCGGTGCGCTTCGCCCGCGAGAACAAAATCCCGTTCTTCGGCATTTGCTACGGCATGCAGATGGCAGTCATCGAGTACGCGCGACACGTATGCGGGCTCGAAGGCGCCAACTCAGTCGAGGTCGACGAACGCGCCCCCCATCCGGTGATCCATCTGATGGAGGACCAGCACCGCGTCACCGAAAAGGGCGGCACCATGCGCCTAGGCTCGTACCCGTGCGTGTTGGGCGACGGGACACGTGCCGCCGAGATCTACGGGCGCGATCGCATCGACGAGCGCCACCGCCACCGTTTCGAGGTCAACAACGAGTACCGCGACCGGCTGGAAGCCGCGGGTTTGGTCCTCAGCGGTTTGTCGCCGGACAAGAGGCTGGTGGAGATCATCGAGATTCCCGATCACCCATGGTTCGTCGCCTGCCAATTCCATCCCGAATTCAAGTCGCGACCGACCAATTGTCATCCGCTCTTCCGCGGCTTCGTCCGCGCCGGGCTCGATCGCAGCATCCAGCGCGAGAAAGCCCCGCGGCTGAGCGCCGTGAAGTGAGTGATGCGCGCCCGGCAGGTCGCCGTCGGTCCAGTTCATATCGGCGGCGGCGGACCGTTCGCCTTCATCGGCGGCACGTGCACGATCGAGAGCCGTGAAAGCGCGCTGCGGCACGCGTCGGCGATGCGAGAGATCACCGACTCGCTCTCGATTCCCTTCGTTTATAAATCGTCCTTCGACAAGGCCAACCGTACCTCGGTGACGTCGCCGCGCGGTCCGGGCATCGATGAGGGCCTGGCCATCCTCGCCGAGGTCAAGCGCGAGGTGGGCGTCCCCGTCGTCACCGACATACACGAGATCGAGCAAATCGCAGCCGTCGCCGAGGTGGTCGACCTGCTGCAGATTCCGGCGTTCCTCTGCCGCCAGACGGATCTCCTGCTGGCGGCAGCCGCGACCGGCAAACCGGTCAACGTCAAGAAGGGGCAGTTCCTCGCGCCGTGGGACGTAAAGCCCATCCTCGACAAGATCACGTCGACCGGCAATCACCAGATCCTGGTGACCGAGCGCGGCACCACCTTCGGTTACAACAACCTCGTCACCGATATGCGCGGTCTCGCCTTCCTCGCCGATCTTGGTTACCCTGTCGTCTTCGATGCCGGGCACAGCGCACAACTTCCCGGCGGGCAGGGCGGTTCCTCGGGAGGGCAGCGGCAGTACATCGCGCCTCTCGCGCGCGCCGCGATCGCCGTCGGCGTCGACGCGATCTTCCTGGAGACACACGAGGATCCCGACCATGCCGTCAGCGACGGTCCCAACTCGTACAAGCTCGATGACCTCCCAGCGCTGCTGAGGGAGCTGCGACAGATCGATGCCCTCCGCAAGGAAAACGCCGGCACCTGACGCGCCGAGCTCGGCGCTGGCCAGTGCGCGCCGGGTCCTCTCGATCGAGAGTGCCGCCATCGACGCGGTCAGCCGCGCGCTCGACGAGCGGCTCGAGCACGCCGTGCGGATTCTCTCCGAGTGCGCTGGCAAGGTCGTCGTCGTCGGCATGGGAAAGTCGGGTCTGATCTGCCGAAAGATCGCCGCGACGCTGGCCAGCACCGGTACGCCAGCGTCCTTTCTCCACGCCGCCGAGGCGGTACACGGCGATTTCGGCGTGGTCAGCAAGAACGACGTGATCCTCGCCCTGTCGCACAGCGGCGAAACCGACGAGATGCTTCGCCTGCTGCCGTTGGTGAGGCGGTTCGGCCTGCCGCTGATCGCCATCACCGGCACGGTCGACTCGACCCTCGGACGCGCTGCCGACGTGACTCTCGACGCCAGTGTTCCCGAAGAGGCGTGCCCGATGGGGCTGGCACCAACCGCGAGCACCACGGCCGCATTGGCGCTAGGCGATGCGCTGGCGGTGGCGCTGCTCGAACGACGCGGTTTCACCGAATCCGACTTTGCCCTTCTACACCCGGCCGGAAGCCTCGGGCGTCGCCTGCTCAAGGTCGCCGAGATCATGCACACCGGCGGCGAAGTACCGTTGGTCGCGACGACGACGTCGCTGGCCGACGCGATCGTCGAGATCAGCGGCAAACGCCTCGGCGTCACCGGCGTACTCGACGACCAGGGCCGCCTTGCCGGAATCGTTACCGATGGCGACCTGCGCCGCGCGATGGGTCGCGACCTCGACATCCGCACGACGCCGGCGCGAGACGTCATGACGTGCGAGCCGAAAACCGTCGACGGCAATGCGCTGGCCGCATTGGCGCTGGCGATCATGCAGGAGCGTAGCATCACCTCGCTGTTCATCGTCGACGCCGCCACCGGCAAGCCGACGGGGATTGTCCATCTCCACGACCTGCTGAAGGCCGGCATCGCCTAGCGGCACAGGTATCGCCGTTGTTGCGGAGCCTCTACCACCGCTGGCCGCGGCTGCGGGCGGCGGCGCGTTCGCTGAAGGACGCCGTCGCCTTTCACCTCGTCCAGGCGACGATCAAGGCGACGTCTCCCCTATCCCTGGACTCGGCTCTCGCCGCCGCCGACTGGCTGGGCGATCTGGCCTACCTACTGCTGCGCCAGACACGTCGCATGGCACTCGACCACCTGGCGCTCGTGTTCGGCGACAAACTCGACCCTGCCGCGCGCCGCGAGATAGTCCGACTCGGCATGCGCGACTTCGCCAAATCGTTCTGCGAGATTGCCAAGTTCGACGAGGTCCTCGCCCGTCTCGAAGATTACTGTGAACTACACGGCTGGGAGGACATCGAGGATTCCCTCGATCGCGGTGCGATCGTCTGCGCCGGCCACATCGGCAATTGGGAACTACTGGCGGCCTATATCGCGCAAACGAAGGACATCCGCGTCGCCGCCGTCGCCCGCCAGCTCGACGAACCCCGCCTCAACCAGATGCTGGTCGATGTACGAGCCCGCGGCGGTGTCGAGACGATCCTCCGAGAAAGCCCCAGCGCCGGGCGGCAGATCCTGAAGATCCTCAAAGACCACGGCCTGCTCGCCATGGTGATCGATCAGGACACCAAGGTTCCCTCGATCACCGTACCCTTCCTCGGCCGGCCCGCCCGTACTCCGGTCGCCCCGGCGGCGCTTGCCGTGCGGCGCAACTTGCCGATCGTCGTCGCCTACAGCTTCCGCAAACCGAGCGGAGGCCTGCGACTGGTGTTTGAAAAGCCCCTCTGGCCGGACGCCTCGATGGACCGTGAGCCGGCCATCCGCGACTTGACGCGGCGCATCAACGACGGACTCAGTCAGGCGATTCTTGCTCACCCCACCCAATGGCCCTGGTGGCATCGCCGCTGGCGCCGACCGCCACAACCACAGCTTGATCCGGACGCCGGCATTCTGTAGTCGAATCATCGGTGAAAGGAGAAACCAGCAATGACTCCGGACCCCCGCCTGATCGAGTTGTTCAGCTACTACCGCGATGCCGAGTTGCACGGCGCCGGCTTACTGCTGCGTCTCACCAGGTTGATGGCCGACGACGGCGATGCACAGGTGAAGTTGTCCCTGCACGTCGCTGAAGAAACCCACCACGCGTGGCTTTGGACCAAGCGCATCACCGACCTCGGCGGTCAGCCGATGGCGGTCACCGACGGCTACCAGAGCCGCATCGGCCGCCGCACCGTGCCGCGCGGCCTGATCGACCTGCTGGCGTTGACCGTCGTCGTCGAGGAGCGGTCGTTTGCCCGCTACCGCGAACACGCGGCACGGCCGGACGTCGACGCCGAGACCAGGAAGATCCTGAACGAGGTCACCGTGGACGAGAAGTGGCATATCTCGTGGATCAAGGGGAAGTTGGACGAACTGGCCGCGCAGCAGAACGCCGCCGATCGGGTCTCGGAGATGCTGGAGAAATACCGGCAGATCGACAGCGAAGTCTACGGCGAGTTCAGCGCCAGAGAAGCCGAAGCGTTCGGCACGCTTCAATAAGCAAGGCCGAGTGCAACCGACCCCGACCGCGCGCGACCGGCTCGAGTATGGCATCGTCCGCTTCGCTCTTGGCCTGCTCGGCGCGCTGCCG
>JBGTMF010000048.1:0-6464 GCA_041743795.1 Thermodesulfobacteriota bacterium
GAGCCAATCGCGCCGCAGGAGGCGTGCGGCGACACAGGCTGCGACGAGCAGCAGGCCGGTCTCTCGCGCCAGCGGCGCCAGAGCGAGGATTGCGTACAGTGCCGGGGGCCGAGCGGCAGCTGCGTGGACGGCAAAGCCCGCGGCCAGTGCGGCGAGAGCGATGTCGACTGTCATCGTCTCGAGCGACGTCAGCGTCGCCGGGACCAAAGCGAACGCCAAGCCGACGAATGGCGACAAGCCGTGACGAGCGCAGTAGACGGCGGACCAGTAAATGCCGGCGAACAAGAACGCCAGCACGATGGTGAAGTAAGACACATCGATATAGCGGCCGCGGCCGAGGGCGATGATATGAGAAATGGCCGGAAGCAGGATGCGGCGCCAACGAACGCGCGGGTTGTCGACGTGCTGCGCGAATCCAAGGAGAAGCAGCGGGTCGTGCGCCACGTAGTGGTAGAACTGTCCGTCGTAGCCCTCGGTGTTCGCGAAGACGGCGATCCGCTCGCCGCGCAGCGTCGACGGCGGCGGCCACCTGTCACCGGTGAAGAACAACGCGGTCCAGTTGTCGGCATAGTTGTACCGCACTGTAAGCCATTGCCCGGTGAGGACCAGGGCCACTCCCAACAGCGCGCAGAGTAGACAGGTCCAACGCCTCGCCGAGATGGGCTTCACGGCTGTGCTGGCGCCGCGGCGGCTACGGTTCGGCGGTGTACAGCGTCACGGCGGGATCGAGGTTGGTGGCGAGGGTGGTGTCGTACTCCTCGATGCCTTTCATGTAGCGGCCGAAGAACGCCGCCGAGTAACCGTTGACGATGTCCCACACTCGCATGTCCTCGGTGAAGGTGAATGGCAACCCGTTGCCGAAGCGAGCGGCATTGCCGCAACCGTCGCCGTTCCACGGCCCGGCCAGTCCGACCTGGCAGGCAAACGTGAACGAGTAGTGCCCGGCGTCGACGACCTCGGCGATGAAGCGCGGCCGCCGGACTTGTTCGTAGGTCGCGCGAACGTTGGCGTTGCCGGCCAAGCCGATGGTCTTGTCCTCGGTGCCGAGCATCAAGAACGTCGGGGCCGCGTACGACTCCGAAACCGGTATGCCGAAGGTGAGCGGCATGACCGCGACGATGCGATCGTCTTGATCCGCCGCGGCCAGTGCCGTGAAGGCGCCGAACGAATGCCCGGTCACACCGAAGCCCACGGAGGGATCGACCCATCCTTCGAAGGGGCTACCCGCATCGTCGGAGAAGTCAGCAAAGGAGTCGAGCAGAAAGCGGATGTCGAGAGGCCGTGCGATGACCAACTCGCTCTGCGGCACCGAGCTGTCGAAGAACGTGTTGCCCTGGTGATCGGGGGCGACGACGATGTAGCCGTGACTGGCGAGGTGCTCGCACTGGAAGACGTTCTGGAAGCGGATACCGCCATTGCCGTGTGAGAAGGCGATCAGCGGGAAAGGCGCGTCGCCGGCGAGCTCCGCGTCGCGCACACCGACCAGTGGGATGGTCGCGTTCTCCGCGATAGCCTCCAACCCCTCGGGCAGATAGCTTTCGGCTGGAGCTGGTGCCTGGCCGCGCGCGGACTCAGCGGCCGGGTACCACACCTCCGTCAGCTGCGTGCGACCTTGCGCCTCGTCGAATAGCTCGACCCGCGTCACGCCGACCGGATACGGTCCGGCGACCAGCGGGTCAGCCGCCGGCGGCGGCGCATCGGAGCCGTCGCCGCAGGCGGCAAGGGCGACGGTGAGAACCAGGAAGAGGGCGAGCCGACGAATCTTCGTGAACGCGATCATCGGCGCACGCAATCACGAATCCGGGCGCACGCCAAGCGCAGCGCGGCTGGGGCGCGAGGCCACGGCAAAGTCGCATCTTCCGCTCTCGAGGAAGTGACCGGACTGCATTGCGCCATGACCTCCCCGCGCTAAAGCCACGTCATTCCGGCGAAAGCCGGAATCCATGGCGGGCCGCAGGCTGGACCCCGGCTTTCGCCGGGGAGACGTATGGGACAAACCTCGGACTTTGTCCGTCGCCGCGGGCTGGGGCTGCGAGGCGGCCAGAGTAGTATTTTGGGTAAGTGGGCTGCTTGCTAGTTATACCACCGGCGCGAAGCCGGATCATTCAGATGAAAAACGATCAGCACCGTGGACCGCGCGCAGCGCGCACATCCCTATGCCTGTGCCTATGCCCCTGCCTTCCTGTCCTCCGAAGCTCGAAGAGCGAAGGAGGATGCCTACGAGCGAAGCGAGTTTCAGCTAGAAGCGCACGCTGACCTCGCCGCCGTAGGTCCGCGGCGTCTGGAAGTAGCGGCCCATGAAGCCGAGGATCGGGAAGGACTCGGCGCGGTCGAAGTAATGTTCGTTGGTCAGGTTTCTTCCCCAAAGGGCGATCTGCGCGCGGTCATCATAGAAGTCGTAGCTGAGGCGCGCGTGCAATAGGTTGAAACCGTGCTGGAATCCGTCCGCAGCCTCGGGGCCGAGGACGTGCATCTGGCTTTGATACGACCAATCGAGGCGCGGCGTCAGGTGCCCGACGAGAAAGTCGCGCGGCGCGTCAGCGATGGCGATCTCGTAGGAGATTGCGAAGTTCGTCGTCAGATCAGGCGTCAGGTTGAAGCCCTGTCCGGAGCGGTCGATGAACTGTTCCGCGGGCGATCCGAAGGCGACGTCGCTGATGGCGCAGCTGACGATTCCATCGGTCGTATTGGGATCGCAGTTCTTTCCGAAGTCGTCGTACTCGGTATTGAGAATTCCGAGCGAGCCACTCAGACGTAGCTCGTCGGTCGGGTTGAGCAGAAATTCCGCCTCGAGTCCTTGGACTGTCGCCTCTGCGGCGTTCTGCGTCAGTGTCTGAATCATGATGCTGGTCGGATCGTTGGGATCGCCGACGGCCCTGGTGGAGAACACCTGGATGTCGTCGTACGTACCGTAGAACGCCGAAAGGTTGACCCCGACGCGGTTGTCGAAGGCGAGAGTCTTGAGGCCGATCTCGAAGTTGTCGAGAGTCTCTTGCTTGAAGCTGGGGAGGTCGGTCCCTTGGATTCCCTGGACGTTGATCAACGAGTTGAAGCCGCCGCCGCGGAACCCCTGCGAGTACGTGAAATACAATAGCCCGTGATCGAGTCGCAGCGTGTCCAACATCGAATCCGTCGGTTTGAGCCCGATGCTGGCGGTCGGTGTCACCGCGTCGAAGACATCCGACCCGGTCGCCGGATCACCGTTCGGTGAAAGCCCGCCTCGATCGTCGATTGAGAAGGTGGCTCCCTTCTTGTCCTGCGTGTAGCGAACACCGGCTGTGAGGGAGAGCCACTCGACCGGATCGACCACCGCGTGGGTATAGGCCGCCCAACTCCAGTTACCGACCCTCGTTATGCTCTGGGTTTCGACATTGAGAACGTCGGACAGCGCTCTCACCGTGGTCGGCGCCCTACCGCGCTCCCAGAAGCCGAAGAGCCCGGTGACCAAACTCAAGCGGTCTTCCCAGGTGGAGAGATTCGTCTGCAACTCCTGGCTGATTTGGCGCTGCGACCAGCCGGGGTCCTGCTCGCTGCCGGAGAAATCGAGGGAGAGAACTGCGAACTCTGTCAGATCCGACTCGGAGCGATGGCGGGGCTTCTGCTCGCGCCACGAGGTGATCGATTTGACCGTCAAGTCGACGGGACCCTGCAGGGCGTCCCAAGTCACGGTGCCCCAACTACCCCAGCTCATGGAGTCGGAAAGGCTGGGGACGTTGCCGTCGAAGCGAAACTCGCTCGACGTGTCGCATGCTTCGCGGAATCCCGGGATCAGGGTGATGCCCAAGCCGTTGTCGTTGACGGTTCTGCACTGTCCGCCGCGGCCGCGGCTGTGATCGCGGCCCCAGGTGCCACTGACATCGACGGTAATGTCGTCGGTCGCCAACCAGCGCAACGAGCCGAGAAAAGTCATCGACGCTTGGTTGGACACGCTGAGGCCGAGCAACTCGTTGCGGGCGAAGCCGTTCGACGTGTTGGTGGCGAACGCGAATCGGGACAGGAGCCGGTCTTCGATCAGGGGGACGTTCAACGTGGCGCGGGTTCGCACCGTATCGAAGTTGCCGGCGCTGACCATGACCTGGCCTTCGGTTTCGTCGTGCGGCTTCAGCGTCGTGATGCTGATGGCGCCGCCGACCGAATTCTTGCCGAACAGCGTTCCCTGCGGGCCGCGCAGTACTTCGACCTGGCCGACGTCGATGACGTCGACCAGTTGACCGATCATGCGCGGCAGATAGACGCCGTCGACGTAGACGGCGACGCCCGGGTCGAAGACGATCTCGCCGGACGCCGTGCCGACGCCGCGCAGGCGGATGTAGCCCTCCTGGTTCTCGCGGCCGACCGAGAACTGCAGGTTCGGCACCAGATCCTCGATGTCGTTGAGACGCGTAACCCCCGAGTCGCGCAGATCGGTGGCGCTGAGCGCGGTGACGGAGATCGGCGTGTCGACCAGCAACTCATCGCGCCGACGCGCGGTGACGACGATCTCCTCGACTGCCGCCTTGCCGGGTTCTTGCGCAGGCAGCGGTTGGCTGAAGACGACGATGGCGAGCGTAGCGAGCGCGCGGCGAACGAATCGAAGCCCCATGAGATCCCCCCAGATCAATGGCGCCGGAGCTTCTCATTTCATCGCCGGTCTGTCGACCGCTGGGACACCCCTATCGCAGCCGAGCCCACCTCCGGTGCCGCTGCCGGATCCTTCGAACGAGAAACGACCAGATTCATGGACCGCGCGCAGCGCGAACCACCCTTAGCCTTTGCCTATGCCCCAGCCTCTGCCTACGAGCGAAGCGAGTTCCAGCTAGGCTTCCATCACCTCGTCGTAGAACTTGACGATACTCTGGCGCTCGCCGACTGGCTTGCCGAGGTGACTCATCGCCGCGCGCGGATGCTGGTTGAGCAGTCCGGTCAGCATGTACGACAGGTCGAAGCCCCAGTGCATCTCCTGGCGCAGCGGTTCGATGTGCTTTTCGACGCACTCGAGAATCGGCCGCAGGCGGTACTTCGGATTCTTGAGAAAACCGATCAGCAGCTCGAGCGGGCAATTGCCGGCTCCGCGACCGAGCCCGGCCATCGTCGCGTCGAGAAAGTTGGCGCCGGCGACCACCGCTTCGATGGTGTTGGCATAGGCGAGTTGCTGGTTGTTGTGCGTGTGGATGCCGACTTGTTTGCCGGTCGCCGCGCACGCCTCGAGATAGCGTTTGGCCAGTTCGCGCACTTCCTCCGAGTAGAACGAGCCAAAGCTGTCGACCAGGTAGATCGTGCCGACGGGAGACTGGGCGAGGATCTCGAGTCCTTCCGCGAGGTCGTGTTCGTGGACGGTCGACACCGCCATGACGTTGACCGTCGTCTCGTAACCCTTCTCGTGCGCGTCGTGGATCATCTCGAGCGCAACCGGAATCTGATGGATGTAGGTCGCTACCCGGATCATGTCGAGCACGCTTTGGTCGGCGGGCAGAATGTCGTTGACGTAATCGCACTTCTCGGCGTCGGCGATCGCCGACAACTTGAGGTCGGTCTTGTTGTCGCCGACGATGCGCCGCATGTCCTCTTCGTCGCAGTGTTTCCAGGGGCCGAAGTCCGCGACGGGAAATTGCTCCTTGGAGTTCTTGTAGCCCAGCTCCATATAGTCGACGCCGGCGGCGACACACGTCTGGTAGACGGTGCGCACCAGGTCGTCCGAGAAGCGGTGGTCGTTCATCAATCCGCCGTCGCGGATGGTGCAATCGAGCACCTTGATTTCAGGTCGGTAGGTCAACCAACTGCCGTGTCCGTTGTTCGCATGGGATGCTTCATTCATGATTGTCCGGCTGCTCCCGTATCTCCGCAATTTGCCCGGCGCCGGCAGCGCAGGGCTCACGCAGATCTAAAGGATATGCGCGCGGTCGCCAAGGGGGTCGGGCCACGTAAAGGGAGCCCCTCGCCCTGGCCCGCTCGCCGCGACAATGCGGGGCAAGCGAAATCGGTGGCCCGCCTGCGGTCAGGCGTCAGGGCTGGGACTGGTGGCAGCGATCGGGCCGGCCCAGCGGTGGTAGGCGTCGACGAAGTCGCCGATGGCGCCGCCGATGCGGTCGAACTCTCGACCGGTAAGCCATGCGGGCTTGAACACGCCGCTGCCGAAGGCGACCGCGCTCGCCCCGCAGTCGAAGTAGTCCGCGAGGTTGTCGGCGGTGACGCCGCCGCAGGCCAGTAGTTGGACGTTGTTGAAAGGGCCTTTGATCTCCTTGAAGTAGGCGGGGCCGAAAAACCTCGCCGGGAAGACCTTGACCATCGCCGCACCGGACGTCCACGCATCGTAGATCTCCTGTGGCGTCAGGGCGCCGGGGAACATCGCAACTCCGTCGCGGGCGCATCGATCGGCGACCTCGCTGACCAATGTGGGCATGACGACGAAGCTGGCGCCGGCCGCGCGAGCGGCGGCGTACTCGGCACCCGAAAGGACGGTTCCGGCGCCGACGGTCAGGCGGCCG
>JBGTMF010000049.1:0-11040 GCA_041743795.1 Thermodesulfobacteriota bacterium
GTCGCGGCAAGAAGGAACATCGCCGCCCGCGTCGCTCGATCGTCTCCCTCACCGTTACTGCGATTGACTTCCACAGCCTCGAGCGACGGCACAAGAAGTGCGGTCAGCGCCGCCACCGCGGCGCTGATGAAAAACGCCCAACGCCAGCCGATCGTCAGCGCGATCAGCGGGACGGCGAGACCGCCGACCAAAGTCGCTGCCGGGATCGCCGACTGCTTGAGGGCAAGCGCCAGACCGCGCCGCGAGCGGTCGATCGCGCGCGTGACGTAGAGGTTCGCCGCCGGCTGGCACAGCGCGTTGCACACGCCGCCCAGGAAGAGACAAGCGACCAACCCCGACAGGTCATTGACCAGGGCGATCGACAGCAGACTGAAGGAGCTGAGGACGCCGCCCATGCGCAGCGCCGCAGCGGCGCCGAGTGATTCGGTGAGTCGGCCCATCATCGCCGAGGTGCCGGCACCGGCGGCGAAATAGACGCCGACGGCGAATCCCAACTTCTCGACCGGAAAGGCGAGGTCGGCGGCAATCTGCAGGATCAGCGCCGAACTGAGAAAGACGGGGAATGCGCCGGCACTGGTCGTTACGAGGGCGACGCCGAGTCGTCGCGCGGCGCCGCCCTTCATTCAGTGATTTGATATCAGTCGCCGCCGCAGCGGCCAACGCCACCCTCAGTGTACGGCAATCGCGTGCGGCGTTTCGCCGTGCATCTCGGCGGCCTTACCACTGATCAATTGGTTCAACAGTTCGACCAACTCGTGCGGCGGCGTCGCCTCCGGCTCCTCGACGGAATCCTTCAGGTGTTCGAAACGCAGCAGGTCCATCTTCTCGTAAGCCGCGCGGACAGTCGGCGTCAGCAGCCCGAGCCGCTTCAGGTTGGGAACGATCTTCGAGAACATCATCTGTCGGAATCCGACCATGAAGGGCGTGCCCTTGGCCCATTCGGTCCACAGTGGCACGTCCCACCCGAGACGTTCGAACACCGGCTCCATCAAGAGACGGTCGCGCAGCAGGTAGGTCGCTTCGATGACGAACTCTTCCCGTTCACGCAGTTCGCTCGACGACATCTCTTTGTAGAGGTCGTTGAGGGTGAGGACGCCGAACGCGACATGCCGGGATTCGTCCTGCATGACCCGCGTGATCAGGTCCTGGATCAACGGCTCGTCCGCCATCTGCAGTTTGGTCACACCAAACGCAGCCAGGGCCAGCCCCTCGACCATGATCTGCATGCCGAGAAAGGTGACGTCCCAACGCGAGTCCATGACGATATCGTCGAGCAGGGTGCGAAGGCTGGGAACAATCTCGTAAGACACGCCAAGCTTCTCGGTGAGATACCGGTGATACACCTCGACGTGACGCGCCTCGTCGGCGACCTGGTTGGCGGCGTAGAACTTCGCCTCCTCCCACGGAACGCCCTGGACGATCTTGGCAGTAGCGATCAGCGCGCCCTGCTCGCCGTGCAGAAATTGCGACAGCATGAAGGCGTTCATGTTGAGTTGCATTCGCATGATCGCCTCGTCCTCCATCGGCTTCGGCGGACTCATCATCGTGTTGACGATGGTGGCCATGCCGTTGTCGAGGCGCTGTTGCATCATGCGCTCGATGTCGACGTCGATCGTCCAGTCGAGGTCGTTCGCATTCCACGCCAGCGCCTTCCCCTTCTCGTAAAGGTGGAGGAGATTGCGCTTGCCGAGTTCGTATTTCCAATCGAACACCGTATCGATCGTCGCCTGGATCTTGCGATACTCTTCCCCCTCGGGAAGCGGCAACGGATTGTGCTGGGTGTAATCCATGTTCATTCCTCCAATCGTTCGCGCTGGGCCGTCGGTCTCAAACCTTCAGCTGCAACTTGCGGACGCTGGCGGCAGCTACCGCGCGCGACCCGCGCCTCCCCTTCTGAACCACCAGGTCGACTGACCCCGCGGTTGCGGCGGTCGACGACTCACGAATACCCACGTAGCGCAGAAAAATGGTGCTGATTTCACATTTCAGTTCATCGTCCGACAACACGCGCCCACCGGCGCGCGTCGATTCGATGAGGACGTGCTGCTGCATCAACGCGAACGCCATCTGGATGCCGAGGTCGATCGCGGTGCTCGGATCAGGATGGTCGAAGTCCTCGCACTGCGTCAGCAATAGTTGCCGGATCCGCTCCTCGGCTTGGCGGCGAAAACGCAGCGCGTCCTCGCGGATCACCGGGTCCTGGATCGACCGGTAGAGAAAGGCGACCATCATGTGGCGATGAAAATTGGTGACGTCGACCAGTTCGTCGACCGCGCCGCGCACGATCTCCGACGCCGTGGCATTCTGCCATCGCGCCGCGTCCGCCACGGCGTCGAGGTGCTCGGACAGGTGTTTGAAGTGGCGTTCCTCGAGCGCGCGCAACAACTCGTTCTTGTCGCGAAAGCGCGCGTAGAATCCGCCAACCGACGACTTCGCTCGGCGCGCGACTTCCGGAATCGACAAACCCGCCAATCCCTTCTCGGCGATCAACTCTTCGGCCGCCACGAGGATCCGGTACAAGGTCCTCTCACTGCGAGCCTGCTTAGGCCCGGAGACGGACTGCAGTTGATTTCTCTCGACAACTTCCATGGCAACTCGCAAACCCAAATCAGAATCGGATTCGCTTTCGTAGCCTGAGCGCCCGATCGTGTCCAGCGAAATTCGACCCAAAGCGCAGAAAATCTCAGGCGGATGGCTACCGCGCTGCCTTAGCGGTTCGTCATCGCACGCGTTGACAGCCAGCCCGCCGTTTTGCAATGGTTCGTCCCTCGCCGCCTCGCAGCAGGCCTCTCCCAGATACAAAACACTTCATTTTAACTACTATAAGGGGTTGAAATGGCTGATGAACTTTCCGCCCGCGCACCGCTCCCAGTAGTCCCGTTCCTGAAACTTCCGGCGAGCGGCGAGCCGTATCTGGAAGGGCACAAGTGCAAGGCGTGCGGTTCGATCTTCCTGGGTGCGCGCGCGGTTTGCAGCAAGTGCTCAGCGCGCGACCAAATGGAACCGACCAAGTTGAGCAACAAGGGGAAGCTGTACGCGTATTCGATCGTGCATCGTTCGTTTCCCGGCGTCGACGTCCCCTATGTCTCGGCGATCGTCGACCTCGATGGCGGCGGCACGGTCAAGGGCAACCTGATCGGCGTCGAACCGGATCCGAATGCCATCCCCTTCGACCTCGCGGTCGAGCTCGTCTACAAAGATGCCCTCGGACGCAAGGATCGCGACGGCAACTCTTACATCAGCTATTTCTTCCAGCCGGCCACTGAGGAGACCAGTCCATGAACGACGTCTACGTCGTAGGAACCGACATGATCAAGTTCGGGCGCTTTCCCGAGCGCAACGTCGCCAACATCGGCGCCGAGGCGGCGCTGCTGGCTCTCGATGATGCAGGCCTGTCGATCCGGGACATGCAGGCGGTCTACTGCGGCAACCTCGGACAGGCCGGTGCCATGGTCGGCCAGCGTATCCTTCAGGAGATCGGACAGACCGGCGTTTCGGTCATCAACTGCGCCAATGCCTGCGCCACCGGCGCGACGGCGTTCCGCGAGGCGTGGATGTCGATCAAGGCGGGAGTCAACGACCTCGTCCTCGCCGTCGGCGTCGAGCAGATGGGCCGCGGCCTACTAGGCGGTGGCGGCGGCGGCTCCGGCATCGCCAAGGAGGGGTTGTTGGGCTCGGCCACCATGCCGGCGGTATTCGCCGAGGCCGGCATGGAGCACTCGCGGAAGTACGGCACGACGTTCGAGCAATTCGCCAAGGTATCGGTGAAGAATCATCATCACTCGACGATGAACCCGAAAGCGATGTACCAGATCGAGACGCCGCTCGAGACGGTGATGAGCGCCGAGATGATCTCGTACCCGAACACCAAGTTGATGTGTTCGGTGAACGTCGACGGCTCGGCGGCGGCGGTGCTCGCCTCGGAGAAGAAAGCCAAGGAACTCGGACTGATGAAGCGCGCCGTCAAAGTGCGCGCTTCGGTTCTCACCAGCGATCCGTGGCAGGAGCGGGACCTGGTGATGCCGGACGTCAACACCTGCACGCGCAACGCCGCCAAGGCAGCGTATGAAATGGCGGCTGTCGGCCCCGCCGACATCGACCTGGTCGAACTGCACGACTGCTTCGCTACGGCGGAGATCCTGCACTACGAGAACCTGGGTCTCTGCAAAGATGGTGAAGCCGGCCGCATGATCGACAGCGGTGAGAGCGCGCTCGGCGGTCGCATCCCGGTCAACTGCTCGGGTGGTCTACTTTCCAAAGGCCACCCGCTCGGCGCCACCGGCATCGCCAATATCTACGAAGTGTCGACACACCTGCGCGGTGAGGCGGGCGCGCGCCAGGTCGAAGGCGCGAGGATTGGCATGACCCACGTCATCGGGCTCGGCAGCGCTTGTAGCATTCACATTCTCGAGCGAGTTGCCTGAATCGCAGGTTCCGCATCGGCTGGACGGCTGAGGCGAGAGAGACAAGGGACGCAAGCGACCAAGGCTTCAACTAAACCAGAATCCTACTTCGGTCTCTTTCGTCTCTTGAATCCCTGCCTGTCGGCAACTCCCTACTCCGTGATCTCCTGCACCTTCGCCTCGAACTCTTTCTGGGCGTCGTTTTTGGGAGGCGGTGGTACCATCAATTTGGCCAGATCACCTTGCGCCTTGATCTTGCCCTGCATGAAGGCTTGCATCGCGACCTGCTGGTTGTTCTCGACGAACAACTTTTTCGCGGTTCCGTAGTCGGTCGTCACGACGACGTCGGGAGCCTCGAGATGACCGGTGCCGAACGTGGCGACCCCGGAAGTGGAGTCAATGTACATCTTGACCTCCCCCTCGCCGAACGGCACGTCGATGATCACCTGATTCATCTTCATCTTCACCGCCGGAACGGGCATCCTCTCGCGGTACTCGGACTGTAGGATCGTCACCTGTTCGATCCATTCGACCGACAGAAACGCATGCTTCGCCATGGTAGTCTCCTCTCGCGCTGAAATTGAGGAGGCGAACGTTAGCCCAGGCCGAACGATCCGTCCAACAGTCGCCGACGTTTGCCCCGTTGGGGGCCGTCGACTAACGGTGGGGTATCCGCTTCGGATGACTGACGGCCGGCTGGCCGATTGAGGAAGGACCGAAATGTCCATCACCGCCGAGTCGCTCCGTCATGTCCTCTTACCCGAGGACGAGTACTGCCACACGCCCGAGGCCGCCGCGAACTACAACGAGAGCATGTATTTCAACGTGTTCGATTCAGTGCGCAAGGTCGGCGGCTGGTTCCGCCTCGGCAACCGCGTGAACGAGGGGTACGCCGAAATGTCGGTGTGTATCTACCTGCCGGATGGCCGCGTCGGTTTCATGTACGGTCGCCCGAAGATCACCAGCAACGCCGAGATGAACGCAGGCGGGTTGAAGTTCGAAGTCGTCGAGCCGTTCCGAAGTCTGCGGGTTACCTACAACGCCAACGTCTGCTTACTGGAGCGGCCGCTGGAGATGGCCAACCCGTCGAAGGCGTTCAAGTCCAATCCGATCGTGCCCTGCCGGATTGCTCTCGACTACCGCGGCATCGCTCCGATGTACGGGGGCCGCCCGGTCCTCGCCGACGGCTCCGACCTTCCGATCGACCCCGAGAAGTCGTTTGCCAAGGCTCACTACGAGCAACACGTCGGCGCCCGCGGCAGCATCGCCATCGGCGACGAGCGGTGGGCCATCGACGGCTACGGCCTGCGCGACAAGTCCTGGGGCCCGCGCTATTGGCAGGCGGTCCCTTGGTATCGATGGCTGCCGATGAACTTCGGGCCGAACTTCGCCATGATGATCTCCATCGTCGGCTCCGAGGATGGGCCGCCGCGCCGCAGTGGCATGGTCCTGCAGAATGGCGCCTACACGCCGATCCGCGACGCGCGCATCGACAGCCAGTGGGACGAGAACTGGTACCAGACGAAACTCAAGGCCTGGGCGCGGACGGATGATCGCGAGTACGAGATCGACGGGCGGGTGATGTCGATGATCCCGTTGCGCAATCGCCGCAAAGATGGCGACGGCAAGACGCTGGTCACGCGGATCACCGAGGGCATGACCGAGTTCAAGATCAAGGGAAAGGTCGGCTACGGCCTGTCGGAGTACCTCGACCAGATCGTCGATGGCCGCCCGGTCGGCCCCGACGTCGGTGCATAGTAGCCGCCGAGCGAGAATCTGTACGCGGGTGGGAGGTTTCGCCGGCGATCCGCGCGGGCTATGCTCCAGTCTGTTTATGTCCAACGAGAGAGAGGCACGAATGCCCGTCGCCGCATCCCGATTCCGGCTTGCCTACACCCTGGTATGCATGGCTTTCTTGCTCGGTCCGCCGATCGCGGCGTTCGGTCACGGGGTACCCGCGCCGCTCGATCAATGGGGTAATTTTGGCAAATCCGCAGCCGCCTGCCAGCGCGCCATCGGGCGCGCCGCGGCGCATTGTTCCCAGAGCGCGGTCCACAACCGCAACCGCTGTCTGCATGCCGACCTGTCCGGCGACGGCTGCGATCACGAGGCGGTGGAGAGCGCTTCGATGGTCGCCCGCGCGCGCGCGCTCGGCATGGTCCAGCGATACTGCACCGGGGCCGATTTGCAGAACCTGAACTTTCTCGATTTCAACGACGTCGCCATCGACATCGCCCAGATGTGCCGGGAGACGGAGCGGGCGGCGATGTCGGCGGTATGGGGACCGGTCATGGCCGGTGGTGCCGTCGGTTCGGCCGGACCCGTCGAGGCGCGATGCATCCAAAGCACCGCGCACCTCACGGCCCGAACTCTGCGCCTGGCGACGCGTATCCAACAGCGCGTCCTCAATCGATTCGCCGCCAAGCACCTGACATCCGAAGAGAAGGCGGTCTACCTGGAGCGGGCGCGAACGCGGGTCGATCGCCTTCGCGAACGAGCCCGCCTGCGTTTGCTGACCGAATGTTCTCTTCGTGATTTCGAGATCCTCTACGGCCGCGGCGTGCAGGCGATCGTCGACGGCGTCACCCAGCGCGCCGAATGCGCCAACGAATCCGTCTACGTCGTCGACGGCGCGACCAACTGCCCCGCGCCGTCGTGCGGCAACGGCATCGAGGAGACGGGTGAGGAGTGCGACGACGGCAACGACTTCGAGGGCGACGCCTGCCTCAACGATTGCACCAAGGCGGAGTGCGATTCCTTCGCAAACACCTACGACCTCATCCAGAAGGCGATCTTCGAAAATCGCGGTTGTACGACCGAGCTATGTCATTCGTCGCAAGACGCGGCCGGCGGGCTCGATCTCACCGCCGGCAACTCCTATGCAAATCTCGTCGACGTTGAAGCAGCGACGGCGCTCGGCTACAAGCGCGTCGATCCCGGCAACCGCGCCAACAGCCTGCTTTGGGTCAACGTTGCCGCCAGGGTCCTGCCCGGCGAAGTGACGGCCCCGGTGCGCGCCATGCCCCTCGGTCCGGACTCGCTCACCAGCAAAGAGGTCGAGGCCCTGCGGCTGTGGATCGAGAGCGGCGGCGCCACGCGCACGGAGACCGTGCCCGGCACGGCCGAATTGCTCGAAGCATGCCTGCCGGAGCCGAGACCGATCGAAATCACTCCACTGGCTCCGCCGCCTCCGGGCAAGGGCATCCAATTGCACATGCCCGTTTGGAGGCTGCCGGCGAAGAGTGAGTCGGAAGTATGCTTCACCAGCTACTTCGATCTGTCGGCGCAGATCCCCGCGCAGTACCTCAGCGACGACGGGACCAAGTTTCACTACAAGAAGGTCGAGATTCGCCAGGACCCGCTCAGCCATCACCTGATCGTCGACTTCTTTCGCGGCGATGTCGCACCGGCCGACCCGATCTGGGGACCGTATGCGTGCCGCGGCGGCAATCGCGATGGCGAGAGCTGCGCTCCGACCGACGCGGGCTTCTGCGGCAGTGGCGACTGTGCAACCGATCCCGACCCGAATGCGATTGCCTGCATCGGCTTCGGCCCGCAACAGGGGCTGAGCACTCTGACGTCGGGAGGTTTCGCCTTTGCGCAGGAAACCACGACTGTATTCGACTTCCCGCCGGGAGTGTACGGCGAAGTTCCCCTGCGCGGCAATGTCTTGTGGAACTCGCACGCTTTCAATCTGACGCGGGTGGAAGGCAAACTCGAAGCCTGGATCAACATCTACTTCCCAGAACCCGATGAGCAGGTCTTCGCCCAGCAGCAGATCTTCAACGCCAACAAGATTTTCTGGGACGTGCCGTTCGTGAACTTTTCCTCGCCGCGGGCCATCCAGCCGTTCGAGGAACTCGAAGTCTGCCACGTGCACACGTTCGGACGCCCGCCCGAGCTATTCAACGACTCCCTCCTCCGCCCCGGCGAAACCGCTAACCTCTTCGAACTGAGCGGCCACATGCACGAACACGGTAAGAGGTTCCAGATCTTCCGCGGTATGTTTCTCTGTGAGGGAGGCTCACAGGCGGGCCAGGCCTGCTCGCCGAACCGTCCAGAGATGTGCCCGTCGTCGACCTGCCGAGATATCGGCGGCCGGACGCCGGGCGCCGCCCTGCTCTACACCAATTTCCTCTATAACGATCCGATCGTCCTGCGCCTCGATCCGCCGCTACTTCTCTCCGGCAATGCCGCTGTCGAGGATCGCTCTCTTACGTACTGCGCCCACTACGAGAACGGCGTGGCACCCAACTTCGACCAGGTGAAGCGACGATCCACATCGCCACCGGCCGGCACCATCCTCGGTCTTCCGATCGGCGGTCCGTGCCAGATTTCCCGCACTCGTTGCATCGGCGGACCGAACCACAACCAGCTGTGCAATGGCAATGACGCGACGTGCGACTCGGCTCCCGGTTTGGGTGACGGTGACTGCGACGCCTGTCCGCTCACCGGCGGGTTCCGCACACAGGACGAGATGTTCATCCTGTTCGGTAACTATTGGGTGACGAATTGACGATGCGTGGGGCGAACACTGAACCTCACCACGAAGAGCACGAAGTCTAACGGGCGGTCTCCTGGAATCCCCTTCGTGCTCTTCGTGGTTGAGAGTAAGGTCGTAGCCGTCAGGTCGGATTCTCAACCCGCCGCCAACAATCCCTTCCCCGGGACGTAGTTCATCTCGAGGCGAATTCCGTCCGGGTCTTCAAACAGGATGGAATAGTACCCCGGAGCCCACGCTCCTTCTTCCGGCGGGTGAACGATGGTCGCGCCGCGCTCCAGCAGGAACGCGTGTACGGCGTCGACATCCCCCCTTTCGCGCGCCCGGAAGCAGACGTGGTGCAAGCCGACACGCGCCTGTATGAATCTCTCGTCGCCGTGCACGGTATCGCCTGGCTGTATGCCGAAGGCGGTTCTGCCGCCGACGCAGTAGAGGAGATTGGGCGCCTTGAAAACCGTCTTCATTCCCATGAGATTGAGCAGCGGCTCATAGAACGCAGCGCACTCCTCGAAGCGCGAAACCGTCAACATGACGTGGGCTATCCCGTTGATCTCCATGGCAATCCTCCATGCTGAACTACAACCGGTGAGGCCAGTAACGCGCCAGCAGCTCCCGCTTGCGAATTTTGCCGTTGGGCTCGCGCGGCAGCCGCGCGACGACCTCGATTCGCGCTGGACATTTGTATCGCGCCAGATTGTCGCGTGCGTAGGCGATGATCTCGTCAGCGTCGATGACGCAGCCCTCGCGCCCCTCGATCACCGCAAGCACCGACTTTCCCAATTCGTCGTGTGGCACCCCGAGCACAGCTACATCGGCCACCGAAGGATGCGCCGCCAGAACGTTCTCGACCTCCGCCGGGTAGACATTCGCACCGCCCGAGATGATCAAGTCGGTGCGACGGTCCGCCATGAACAGGTACCCCTCGTCATCGAGATATCCCAGATCACCGGCGGTGAAGAAACCGTCGCGGAAAGCCGCCGGTCCGTCGTCACTCGGCGTGCGGTAGGAGAACTCCATGCGCGGACCCCGTACGTAGATCAATCCCACGTCACCTGTGGCGCAGGGACGGCCGTATTCGTCGAGAACGCGAATCTCGTGGCCGGGCCACGGGCGCCCGACACTGCCCGGCTTGCGCAGCCATTCCGGCGCCGTGATACGGGTGAATCCCGACTCGGACGAACCGTAGAACTCAGTCACCGTGCCGGGCGGGAAGAGCGCCATGATGCCCCGTTTGACGTGCTCCGGACACGGAGCCGCCGAGTGCATCAGGAGCCGGATCGAGTCGAGGCAGTACGACTGCCGCACCTCCTTGTCGAGATGCATGATCCGCGCGAAGTGGGTCGGTACCATGAAAGCGTTGGTGACACGGAACTGCTCGATCAGCGCCAGGCTGGTGCGCGGTTCGAAGTGCGGCATGACGACGGCTGTGGCGCCGATCAACAGGTGCAACTGGACGTAGGCGCCGGGGCCCGTGTGGTACAACGGCGCGGCGCCGAGGTGGATCTCCCGCTCGTCCAGATCCCACATCTGCGCAACCGCAAGCGAGGCCAGATGCATCGACTCCGGGGCCATACGCCGATCTACGGCGCGGGGGCGACCGGTCGTCCCCGCGGTATAGATCAGAACGCTGTGACCACCCCCAACAAAAGCGCCCTCCGGTTCAGCCGGTGACTCGGCCGACAATATATCCTCGTAGGCCAATCCACGCTCAACCGCGCCGACACCCGTCACCCACAGACGATCGTCGCGCCACGGACGGCCGGCGAGCGCGCGGTCGACTTCGCCGGCCAACAGCGGATCGACGACGATCGCCGCCGCCGCCGAGTCCTGTAGCATGTAGGCAATCTCCGGCGCTCGCAGACGGTAGCCAATCGGCACCAGTAGGCCGCCGATCTTGCCCAGCGCGTTCAACAACTCGAGCCACGCCACGTCGTTGTGCAACACCGCGGCAACCGTATCACCTGGTTCGATGCCGATTCGCCGAAGCGCGCGCGCCAGGCGATTGACGCGCGCGTTGAACTCGCCGTAAGTGCAGCGCGCGTCGCCAACAGCCAAAGCGAGCTTGTCGGGAAACCGCTCGGCGTGCCGCTTCAGCCCCACTCGTTCGCCGGCGACTGCCATCACGCTCCCGGGCGC
>JBGTMF010000050.1:0-5318 GCA_041743795.1 Thermodesulfobacteriota bacterium
GCCGGCCGCGGGCAGGGCGACGTCCGCTTCAGGGTTGCCGCGTGTCGCGGCGGCGACTGTCGCGAAATCCTCGCGGAGACGGTGCGCCGCGACGCGACCGAATGGAGTGACTGGCGCGTCCCACTCGGCGACTTCGCAGGCGACGAGGTGACGTTTACCTTCGAGACCGAACTTCTCGGCGGAACGCGCGAGGCGTACTCCCTGGCGGTCTGGTCGCGACCGACGGTACTGGCGCCGTCGAGCGGAAGTGCGAAGCGACGCAACGTCATCCTCGTGTCGATCGATACATTGCGCGCTGACCATCTGACGTCCTACGGACACCAACGCGATACCGCTCCGAAATTACGCGACTGGTTTGAGAAGGAGGGGCTGCTGTTCGAGAATACCGTCGCCGCGGCGACGACTACCGGGCCCGCGCACATGACCATGTTCACCTCGCTGGTGCCGACGGTGCATGGCATCGCCGAACGACCAGGTGTGCACTCGCCAGCGCCGATCACACTGGCCGAGGTGCTGCGGGCCAACGGCTATGCGACCGGGGCCGTGACGGAGGATGGGCCGCTGCATGCGCGCTGGGGCTTCAGCCGCGGCTTCGACACATACTCAGAGAACAAGAGTTCGGACGTGATGTTGCCGGAGGGGCACGTGGCGGCGACGCTGGACAAGGCCGAGCGCTGGTTGCGGTCCAACGCCGACCGACCGTTCTTCCTCTTCTTACATACGTTCGAGGTGCACTACCCGTACGCAGCGCCGGCGCGCTACGCGGCGTTGTTCAGCGGCGTTCCGCGAGACCTCGACCTCCCGCCGGACTACGCGCCGGTGCTGTACGATCGCGAGATTCGCCACGTCGACGATCAGCTCGATCGCTTTCTGACGAAACTGCGAGCGACCGGGCTACTCGACGACACCATCGTCATCGTGACTTCGGATCACGGCGAGGAGTTCCTCGAGCACGGCTTCATCGGTCACGGCGGCAACCTGCACCCAGAGGTCCTGCGCGTGCCACTATTGATGCGCGGGCCGGGAGTTGCCGGTGGCCGCCGCATCGCCGATCCGGTGGGTCACACCGACCTCATGCCGACGATCCTCGATCTCGTCGGCATCGAGGCGCCGGCGGTGGCGATGGGGCGCAATCTCGGTGCCGTCGTGCGTGGCGAAACCAGCGCGATCGCCGAGGCGCCGCTCTATAGCGAGGCCTGGTACGCGACGGCCATGGTGGCGGGGGGGCGTACGCTCGCCCTCGATCCACCGTCTATTGCCGTGCGCCAGGGCTACAGCAAGTTGATTCGCAGCAACGCTCCTGCCGGGGGCTTCACCTACCGCTACTACGACCTGGCGACCGACCCGGATGAGCGTCGCGATCGATACGGCGAGCTCGGCAAATCCGTTGCAGATCTGCGCGAACTGCTCGCCGGATACGAACCCTTGATGGCGGGCCTGCGGCGCCGCGCCGAGGCGGCCCGCGGCCGCTTCGGCGAAACGGGCGACGGCGAACCCGACCAAGTCGAGATCGACCCGGCGGTCGCCGAGAAGCTGCGCGCTCTCGGTTACGTCGAGTAGGGACGCAGGGCCAGCGCCGGAACGGCGGCCGGCAGCACATATTGACAGAACCGTACAAATTGCATACCGAACGTTCAGTATGACCAGTGCCTCGCGTCCTGCGCGCCTGGAAAACGGGCGGCGGAATCTCACCGACATCGCAATCGATTGCTTCGCCCATTACGGCTACAAGGCAACCTCGATCGCGCGCATCGCCGAAGCGGCCGGCCTCACCAAGGGGGCCATCTACTACCATTTCCGCGACAAGGAAGAGTTGCTCTTCGAAGCCGTGGCCGATCGACTTACGCAGTTCGAACGCAGCGTGACGGCACAGATCCTGCCGTTGGCCGATGCCGTCGTCGCATTGCGCGAAACCGCCCGGGTCTGTCTCGACCACGCAACCAAGAGCAACCACCGGAGGTTCATCGTCACTCTGATGGTCGAAGCGATCGACACCAACGCGCGATTGTCGGAGCAATTTCGGGCGATGATGCAGCGCTTCAGGCGGTTCCTCGGCGAGATCATCGAATTCGGACAACGCCAGGGCACCTTCCGACCGGACATCGACGCGACGGCCGCTGCCAGCGTCTACGCCGGCGCCATGATGGGCGCCGAGATCCAATACTACCAGGACCCGGAAGGGTTCGATCTCGAGGGGACGATTACCGCGTTTCTCGATCAGTACGTCACCTCGCTGACGATCGCGCAGTGCGATCCCCTGGCCCGGTGAGCGGAGAGCATTTCACCAAGGAGGCATTTCGATGATCAGCTTTGAGCCAACCGAAGATCAGCAGATGATGCGGGATACCGTGGCGGCGTTTGCCACCGACCAGATTCGGCCGGTGGCGCGCGATGCCGATGAATCGGGCCAGATCCCGGACGGGGTCGTGCAACAGGCGTGGGACCTCGGGCTGATTCAGAGTGCGATTCCCGAGGAGTTCGGCGGCTACGGGGGCGATCGCTCGGCGGTCGCCAGTGCGCTCGTTTGCGAAGAACTGGGATACGGCGATCTCTCGATCGCGATGCACGTTCTCTCGCCGCGTCTGGTGACGTATCCCGTACTCGAACTCGGCACCGATGCGCAAAAACAGGCAGTCTTGCCGGTGTACAGCGGCGAAAAGTTCGCCGCCGCGACCGCCGCCCTCATGGAGCCGACCATGGGCTTCGACGTGAACGACCTGGCGGTGACGGCGACGCGGCAGAACGGTGGCTACGTGCTCAACGGTTCGAAGTGTTACGTTCCGCTCGGTGCCGAGGCGAAGCACGCCGTGGTGTACGCGCGCGGCGAGCAGGGTACCGAAGCGTTTCTCGTCGCCGCCGATACGCCGGGTTTCACGGTTGTCGAGCGCGAAAAGATCATGGGCCTCAAGGCCCTGGCTACCTATGAGATGAAGCTCGACAGCTGTGTCGTGCCAGCCGACGCGCGCCTGCAAGGCGACCTCAAACCGATCTTCAATCGCTCGCGCGTGGCGTTGGCGGCGCTGGCGGTCGGTGTCGCTCGCGCCGCCTTCGAATACGCGCGGGATTACGCCAAGGACCGCAAAGCATTTGGCGTGCCGATCGCGCAGAAGCAGGCAATTGCCTTCATGTTGGCCGAGATGGCGATTGAGGTCGATGCGACGCGGCTCTTGACCTGGGAGGCCGCGTGGAAGATCGATCGCGGCGAGGACGCCACGCGCGAGGCTTGCCTGGCGAAGAACTACGCCGCCGAGATGGTGCTGAAGATCACCGACAACGCGGTCCAGGTGCTGGGCGGGCACGGTTACGTTCGCGACCACATGGTCGAACTGTGGCTGCGCAACGGACGTGGATTCGCGGTTTTCGAAGGGCTGGCCCTGGCCTGAGCGGCAACCTCGCCGCACGATGTCCGCGGTCGCGAGCGGCTACGGTTCGTCACCAATCACGGAACAAACAACGGAGAACAATGCGATGATCGACTTCGAACTTTCGGAAGACATGAGAGTCATGCGGGACATGATCAATCAGGTCGCTCAGCAAACCATGCGGCCGATCTCGCATCAGTTCGATGAAGAAGAGCACACCGATCCCGTCGAGTGGCAGAAGATGATGTGGGACGTCTCGAAGGGTAGCTCGGTGTTCGGCGGTGGTCCCAGCGACAAGAAGGAGCGCGGCGCATCGAACGGCAAACCGGCCGAGCGCAACGTCGGCGCCACCGTCACCATCGAGGAACTATCGTGGGGGGATGCCGGCCTCTACCTCAGCATTCCCAACGCCGGTCTCGGCGGCGCGGCAGTGGCCGCGGCGGGTACGCCGGAACAGAAGAAGCGATTCCTGCAGCGGTTCAGCGAAGGCGATCCGAAGTGGGCTGCGATGGCGATCACCGAACCGGGCTTCGGCTCCGATTCGGCAGCGGTCGCGACCACCGCGGTGCGCGACGGCGATCAGTGGGTGCTCAACGGCACCAAGATCTTCTGCACGTCGGGACAGCGTGCGCTGGACAAGTCCGAAGGCTTCGTCGTCGTTTGGGCAACCGTCGACAAAGCGGCCGGCCGCGCCGGAATCAAGGCTTTCGTCGTCGATCACGGAACGACGGGTGTGACGGTCACGAAAGTCGAGGACAAACTCGGAATTCGCTGCTCGGATACGGCTGCTATCGTCTTGGAGGATGCGCGCATTCCGCTCGACAACCTTCTCGGCGACGCGGAAGTGCACACCGATTCGAAGAAGGGCTTCAAGGGCGCCATGGCGACGTTCGACGCGACGCGCCCGGCTGTCGCGGCGAGCGCCATCGGCATTGGCCGCGCCGCCGTCGACTTCGTGCGCGACGAGTTGGCGAAGGCGGGGGTCGAGATCCACTACGATCGACCGGCGATGAAGCAGACGGCGATGGAGCGCGATTTCATGGCGATGGAGGCGCACCTGCAGGCGGCGCGACTTCTCACCTGGCGTGCCGCTTGGATGATGGACCGCGGCATGCAGAACAATCTGGAAGCCTCGATGTGCAAGGCGAAGGCCGGCCTGGCGGTGACGCAGGTGACACAGAAGGCGGTCGAGATACTCGGTCCGTTGGGCTATTCGCGCAAGCTTCTCTTGGAGAAGTGGATGCGCGACGCCAAGATCAACGACATCTTCGAGGGCACACAGCAGATCAACCTGATGATCGTCGCGCGCCGGATCATGGGATATTCCTCCAAGGAATTGAACTAGTGACTGGGATCACCCGACCGTAGGGGCGGCCCGATGTGGCCGCCCGACGTCGACCGCACGGGCGACCGCAGGGGGGTCGCCCGGACAATTCTCGCTCCCGGTGGGGAGGGGCTCCGCCCCGCCGAAAGTGATTTGAGCTAGCTCTGAGCCCCGTGCTACAGCTTCGGGCTCATGGCCACGTACTGGATCGGCACCTCCGGCTACAACTACAAGCAGTGGAAAGGGTCGTTCTATCCCGAGTCGCTCGCCGACGCGGAGATGCTGCACTACTACGGCGAGCGTTTCGCCGCCGTGGAGATCAACTACACATTCTACCGCTCGGCCAGCGTGCGCCAGATGCAGGCCTGGGCGAAGGAAGTCCCTGAGCACTTCACCTTCGCGCTCAAGGCGCCGCGCCGGATCACGCATGAATTGCGGCTGCGCGACGCCGCCGATCTCGCCGTCGACTTCACCGACACCAGCCGCGCCCTCAAACACAAGCTCGGTGCCCTGCTCTTCCAATTGCCGCCGTTCCTGAAGCGCGACACGCCGCGCCTGGAGGACTTCCTCCATCAGATGCCGCCGGGCTTCCGGGCCGCGTTCGAGTTTCGCAACCCGACCTGGTTCGTCGA
>JBGTMF010000051.1:0-3840 GCA_041743795.1 Thermodesulfobacteriota bacterium
CGGCGGGCGCTGGGCGGCGCCCGCAACGCCGACGGCCAGGTGCCGCATCCGCCGTGCATTTGGTAGCTTGCAATCGTCCGACGGGACGTGCCAACAATCGAAATTCACGCTGCTTCCTAACCCGAATATCCCGCGAGTTCCATGATTGCAGGTACGCCGGTGAGGAGCGAGGGTCCGGGCGGGTCCGGAGTCTCGGCAGTGGACGGGCAAGCAGGCAAGGACGCGTACGTGATCGAGTCGGCAACGGCACTGAAGGAACAGACTTCGCGCTCGTTCGCGCAAGTCGCGCCCGCCGCGATGGCCCCGTTGCACATCGCCATTCTCGACTACCGCGACATTCGCCATCCGGAAGCGGGCGGTGCCGAGGTGTACATCTACGAGATCTTTCGCCGTATCGCCGCGCACGGTCACCGGGTGACATGGATTTCGGCGGCCGACGCCGGCGCGGCCGACGTGCGCGAGGGCAATCTGCGCATGTTGCGAGTCGGCAACGTCATGACCGCCAATTTCACGAGTGCGCGCGCCGCGCTGCGCCTGGCGCGCGAGGATCCGGTCGACCTGTTCATCGAGAACCTCTGCAAGATCCCTTTCTTCCTGCCCGTCTACACCAGCGCACCGGTGCTGCCGATCGTGCTGCACCTGTTCGGCGAGACCGTGTTTCGCGAGGCCAATCCGCTGCTCGCCTCCTACGTCTGGATGTACGAGCGCTTCATCCCGCGCGTCTACCGCGGTCAGCCCTTCGTCGCGCTCAGCGACAGCACGGCAGACGATCTGCGGCGCCGCGGCGTGCAGGCCCGTTGGATGGACGTCGTGCCGCCGGGCATCGACCTGGCGCGCTACGCGACGCCGCTGGGCAACCAGCCGCGCGCGCCGTTGGTGCTCTACGTCGGGCGCCTCAAGCGCTACAAACAGATCGACATCGTCTTGCGCGCCTTTGCCCGCGTACACAGCCGTTGTGCCGATGCCCGCATGGTGGTGCTCGGCAAGGGCGACGACCGCGTGCGACTGGAAGGTGTCGCGGCGAAATGCGGAATTGCCGACGTCGTCGATTTTCGCGGCTTCGTCAGTGAGGATGAGAAGATCGAGTGGATGTCGCGCGCCCGCGTGGTCGTCTACCCCAGCCCGAAGGAAGGTTGGGGGATTTCGACGACAGAGGCCGCGGCGTGCGGCACGCCTGTGGTGGCGAGTGACTCGGAGGGCCTGCGCGACGCGGTGCGCGCGGACGTGACGGGAATTCTCGTGCCGCACGCCGACGAGGACGCGTGGGCCACGCAGATCGAGAATCTCCTCGAGGACGAAGCACTGTTCGGCCGCCTCAGCCGCGGCGCGCGCGATTGGGCGCGGGAGTTCGATTGGGAGGCGCGGGCGACGCAGATGCGGGCGATCATCGAGCGCGCGGTGACGGAAGCGAGAGCCATGGGTGAAAAGCGGTGAAGAGCGACTCGATCGTCGTTGTACCGACGTACAACGAACGTCACAACCTCCCGAAGCTGGTGCAGCTGATCCTCGAGCAGCCGCTGGGTTTCGACATTCTCGTCGTCGACGACAATTCGCCGGACGGCACCGGGCAGGTGGCCGACGAACTGGCCCGGCAGCACCCGCAATTGCACGTGCTGCACCGGGCGGAGAAGCAAGGGCTCGGCCGCGCCTACGTCGCCGGCTTCAAGTGGGCGTTGGCCGAGGGATACGACTTCATCCTGGAGATGGACGCCGACCACTCGCACAATCCGAATCAGCTCCCCGCCCTGCGCACGGCGGCCGAGGAGAACGACCTGGTCCTCGGCTCGCGCTACCTCGGCGGCATTCGGGTGCTCGATTGGGACCTGACGCGGCTGCTCATCTCGACCTTCGGCAACTGGTACGCGCGCACCATCACCGGACTTTCGTTCACTGACCTGACCGGCGGCTTCAAGTGCTACCGCCGCCAGGCGTTGGAGTCGATCAACCTCGATCACATCCACAGCGTCGGCTACGCCTTCCAGATCGAGATGACGTGGTGGGCGCACGAGCGCAAGCTGCGCATCGGCGAAGTACCGATCATCTTCTACGGGCGCGATCACGGCGAGACCAAGTTCTCGCGATCGATCATCTGGGAGGCCGTATGGACGGTGTGGAAATTGCGCCTCGGCCTGGTTCGCAACGAAGCGCCCGCGTCCGTGTCGACCGCCTCCTCGCGCTAACCCGGACTATTCATGAATATCCGGCTGCAAGCGCCAACTGCACGCCATCTCGGGCCGTGCTCGCTCATCGCTCCTCGACATAGTGTCTACTATGCCTGCGTCGCTCATCCCTGCGCTCGGCCCGATCTGACGCACATTTGGCGCCTTCGCTTTCGAACATTCATGAATAATCCGGGCTGACGTCGGGCAGCAACTACCGCACCACATGCGAGAATCGAGAGGAGCAAACGCCGCCATCGCCGGCGCCGTATTCGTCGTCGGCTTCGCGCTCTTCTGGATGTTCCGCTCGCTCGGTTGGTTCGCCCAGGACGAGGGCGTCCTCTACTACCACTACCTGCGCACCCACAGCGGCCAGTTACCGTATCGGGATTTCTTCACCGGCTACGGCCCGGTAACCCTCTATCTGCACGCCCTGTTGTTCTCCGTGCTCGGCGTCTCCATCGACGCGACGCGGGTGTTCATGGCGGTCGTCAACGCCAGCAGCGGCGTGTTGCTGTACCTGGTCACGCGCCGCATCGCTTCGCCGGCCTTCGCCGTCGTGCCGGCGCTGCTCTTCTTCACGCAACAGCCCGGCGACATTGCCGACATGGCGTTCCACAACACGCCCTACCCGCTGTGGTACCTGGTGACGCTGTTCGCGTTCGCAACCTGGGCACTGCTGCGCAGCGTCGAAACCGAATCGGCGCGAGCGCGCGCCGGGTGGATGTTCCTCATCGGACTGGCCGGCGGCACCGCCGTGTTGACCAAGCAGAACGGCGGCATCTTCCTGCTCTGGGCGGCGACCGGATTCCTCGCCTCGTACCCGCTGGCGACTGCCGCTGCGCCGGCGGAAGGACTTGCCTGGCGCATCGCGCGTTCGCTCTACCTGGCGCTGATCCCGTTGTCGGTGTTGTTGTTGGCGTGGACCTTCACCTCGCCGGCGACGCTGGCCGCCTACGTCGCGCCGACCGCGTTGCTGGCATGGATCGGCGCCTCGCGGCGGTTCAGTCGCGAGGCCATCCACATCGCAGTGCGCTGCGCCCTCTGGATGGCGCTGGGGATTGCGGTCGCCATCGCCCCCTGGCTGATCTACTTCGCCGGCAGCATCGGCGTCGGCGGCCTCATCCGAGCGCTGTTCTTCTGGGGCAAGTACGTCGACCGGATGCTCTACCTGGCGTACCCACTGCCCGGGCAACTGGCGGCCTTCGTGTTCGCCGGAGTGTGCGTAGCGTGGTTCAGCGGCGCGCTGGTACAGCGGCGCGGTTGGCGCGGCGCGCCGCGATGGGTGCGCGCTTCGGTGATTCTGGCGTGGACGGCGATGCTCGGCGGCACCGTCGCCTTTCTCGGCTACAACTGGTTCGAGGTCCGCCGCTTGCTGTTGTTCCAGTACAACCCGTGGCGCATGTACCGCGAATCCAGTCTGGCGCTGGACGCGGCGTTCTCGTACCTGGTTTTTCCGGTGCTGCTCGGCGGCCTTCTCGTCGCTCGCCGGCAGATGCGCGGCGAAGCGCGGCGCGGCGATCCGCCGGCACCGGCCTTCCTGGCGGTGCTGTGGATGGCGGTGTGTTCGTTCCTCCTCTACTACCCGCGCATGGACGCCGCCCACTTCATCTCCGCGGCGGTCCTACTCTACGGCATCGGCGCGGCGCTGGTGGAGTTGGCGGGGAGACGCCTCGCCGAC
>JBGTMF010000052.1:0-12508 GCA_041743795.1 Thermodesulfobacteriota bacterium
AAGCTCAGCGGCGCGCGGCCGCGCAGCGCCAGCGCGGCGTTGATGCCGGCGATCAAGCCCTGCGCCGCCGCCTCTTCATATCCCGTAGTGCCATTGATCTGTCCCGCAAGGTACAAACCAGATACTAACTTAGATTGCAGAGACGCCTGTAACTGGGTCGGATCGGAATAATCGTATTCGATGGCATAGCCGGGCCGCATGATGACGGCATCTTCGAGGCCGGGAATCGTGCGTACCATGGCGATCTGAACATCGAGCGGCAGACTCGTCGAGAGGCCGTTCGGATACACCTCGACCGTATCTCGGCCTTCTGGTTCAAGGAAAATCTGGTGTCGGTCGCGGTCGGCGAAACGCACGATCTTGTCTTCGATCGATGGGCAATAGCGCGGGCCGCGGCTCTGGATGGTGCCGTTGAACATCGGCGAGCGATCGAGGCCGCCGCGGATGACGTCGTGCGTGGCCGGGTTGGTGTAGGTGATGTGGCAGGGAATCTGGCTCTGGGTGATTCGCTCGGTGGTATAGGAGAACGGCACCGGCGGTTCGTCGCCGGCCTGCACTTCGAGCCGGTCGTAGTCGATGCTGCGCGCGTCGAGGCGCGGACAGGTTCCCGTCTTCAGCCGGCCAATCCGGTGACCGAGCTCGGCCAGCGAGTCACTGATACCGACCGAGGCGAAGTCGCCGGCGCGGCCCGCCGCCTGATTGCGCTCGCCGACATGGATCAGGCCGTTGAGAAAGGTACCGGTAGTGAGAATCACGGACGCCGCCTCGAGGATCTCTCCCATCTCGGTCTCGATCCCGCGCACTCGTCCGTCCGCCACCACAAGCCGTCGGGCACCAGCCTGGTAAACCATTAGATTTGCAGCGTTTTCGACCCGTCGCTTCATGCGTGCGCGGTACGCCTGCTTGTCGGCCTGGGCGCGCGACGCGCGCACAGCGGGGCCCTTGCGCGTGTTGAGCTGGCGGAACTGGATCCCCGTCTCGTCAATTGCCAGTGCCATCTCGCCGCCGAGGGCATCGATCTCCTTGACGAGATGACCTTTGCCGATGCCGCCGATGGCCGGGTTGCACGACATCTGCCCAATGTGATCGAGGTTGAGCGTGACCATCAGCGTGGTGCAGCCCATGCGGGCTGCGGCCAGCGCGGCTTCGATGCCGGCATGGCCGGCACCGACGACGATGACGTCGAAGGATCGTTTCGAGCGCGCCGACATATCCCGCCGATCATGGGATACCGCGCCGCGAATATCCAGCGGGGAGCGCCTGAATCCGTCTGATGCGATGGACATTGCGCTGGGGGATTGCCGAGTGCCGGTGCAGTCGCAGCGCGTCGAGCGCAGCGCGTCGAGCGCGGCGAGTACCTGCTGCGACGAAAGTCCACCCCGCGTAACGATCGAAGACGGTCTGAACTGCTGAATTGCGAGAACTGGCAATTCCTCGATGAGAGAATTAGGGTCTCAATCGATCTCCCACTGGTTTCCGATGAATGTCTATTCGAGCAGACCGGTCTTGTTTGCCGCGATTCTGACTCTGGGGCTCAGTGCTCCGGTGGTCGAGGCGCAGGGCTGCCCGGGAGACTGCGACGGCGACGGAGCAGTCGTGGTCGCTGAGCTGGTGCGCGGCGTAGCGATCTCGCTCGGCAGCCTGGAGCTGAGCGCGTGTCCGACGTTCGATCTCAGCGACGACGGCGCGGTCAGCGTTGCGGAGATCGTCGCTTCGGTTCGCTCTGCGATCGACGGCTGCGCCGAAGACTTCCTTGACGTCTATGCCGCCGTTCGAGCGCAAGCCGCTGGCCTCAGCGCGCAGGACCTCGGAGAGATGTACGCCCAGGGTCCCTACGTCGAGGATCTTGAATATGCTCCGGCCGACTCGGCCTATTTGCCTGAGATTGCAGCCTTCGTCGAGCCGAGTGAAGCCCAGCTCTCGGTACTCGAAGAAAACGGATTCGTGGTTCTCGACGATGCCTCGTACCGGACCTTCGAGCTCGCCTACAAGAGGATCTACGAAGCCGATCTTCCGGTCTTTGTCTCCACCGACAGCATACTCTACGCGCTCCATCGTTCGTACGACGCAATTCTCCAGAATCTCGAGCAGACCGTCTTGATCGGCCAGCTCGGCAGCATGCTGGCGGCGATGCACGAAGAGCTCGGTCGCATGGCCGCGGCGGGAAAGATTCCGCCGTCGCGAGCCGAGGTGGCTCGCGACGCCGACGTATACCTCGCGGTGGCGCGCTCGCTCCTCGCCGGCGAGCAGGTTGCGCCGATGGGCGGCAGCGATGCAGCGCGGATCACCGAATCGATCGTCGCCGACGCGGCGGCCGAGCTGCCGACGCGCCTGGCGATCTTCGGCAGCTCGGGCACCTACGACTACAGCCAGATGAAACCGCGCGGACACTACGAGCGAATCCCGACCTTCCAGCGGTACTTTCGCACCATGATCTGGCTGGGCCGCACCGAGATGGCGATGGTCGAGCTCCCGGGCGGTGCCCCTCGCTTCAACCGCGCGGCATTCGACGCCGCGTTTCTGATGCACCTGCTGTTGCGCGAATCCGGCGCCCGCTTGCATTGGGATCGCATCAATCTCGCCCTCGAGCGGATGGTCGGCGAGCGCGACAGCATGGACCCGCGTGACATGGAGGCCTTCGCCGCCGCCAACGGCCTGGTCGACTTCGCGGATCTGGAGAACGCCTCAGATGCATGGCTGCAGAACGCACTGCTCGCCTCGCCGTACGGCCTGCAGCGGATCATGTCGCAGATCATTTTTACCGATCCGAACGCGCCCGTCTTCGTGCTACCGCGGGTATTCCTCTTGCTTGGCCAACGCTTCGTCATCGATTCGTACGTCTTCCACCACGTGACCTACGACCGACTCATCGACCCCAGCAGCGGACGGAAGCTGACGCGCATGCTGCCGAGCGAGCTCGACGTGATGTTTGCGCTCGGGGCGAACGCCGCCGTGCCACTGCTTGCGGAGGAGCTGTCGCGCCATCCGTATCAGGGCACTTTGCACGAGCTTCGTTTCCTGATCGACGCTCACCCGCGGGCGTTCTGGGAAGCCAACCTCTACAACGGCTGGCTCGATGCGCTGCGCGCCCTGAACGACGACCTGCAGAGACCCGAGCGCCCGGCGGCCATGCGCACCGAGGCTTGGGCGCGCAAGACGTTGGAGACGCAGCTCGCATCGTGGGCGGAGTTGCGTCACGACACCATTCTCTACACAAAGCAGAGTTACTCCAGTGGGATCACCTGCACCTACCCCGACGCCTATCTGGAGCCGGCGCCGCGCTTCTTCGAGCAAATGGCGGCACTGGCGCAGCTCGGGGTCGAGATGACCGAGGTCCTCGGCGCCAGCGGCTTCGAGGTGGATCGAGTTTCCAGCTACTTCGAACGCTTGGGAGAGGTCATGCTGCGGCTCCGCAGGATCGCAGACAAGGAGCTGGCCGGCGATCTCCTCACCGGCGAGGAGATCGATTACCTGCGCATGACCATCGAAGAAGAGATCGTCGGTTGCGGCGAGCTTCACTACGACGGCTGGTATCCGTCGCTGTTCTTTGACCGCTCTGATGTCGCGCACTTCGAGCCGACGATTGCCGACATCCACACGGCGCCGACCGACGCGGCCGGGACCCCCGTTGGTTGGGTGCTGCACGCCGCCACCGGCAAGGCCAACCTTATGATCTTCACGCAGAATGATTGCGGCGCCGCGAAGGCCTACATCGGGCCGGTATCGACATACCACTCGGTCCTGACGACGGGCTTTCAGCGGCGCACCGACAGCGAGTGGGAGACGATGGTCGAGGAAGGGCAGGCGTCACCGGAGTGGACTTCCGTATACCGCCGGTAGCCGAACAGAGAACCGCGCCCTGAGAGAGGCGGGCCCCGAACGCTTTGCGGATCCGTTGTTTGCCAGGTGCGAGTCGCCACGGCGCCCGAGCACAACGCGACCGTGCTGACCAATGATCGCCGGTTGCGCAAGCTCAAAGGCGCTCGCACGGTTTGTTGGAGATCGTCGTCAATTGGGGGGTGACGGATCAGGTGGTTTCCTGTCCGTTGGGAAAAAATGGGACAGGTCCATTTATCGACGTGAATCCCGTGCCGTTTTGGTTGGTTACGGAACGATAACTAGACCTGTCCCCTTCTCTGCTGCCCCGGTGGGCGCGGCTAGCAGCCCGCTCTACTTTTTCAACGGGCTGCTAGGCGTGGCGGTTTTATTCCATTGATAGAGAGTCAGTCCCCACCGCGCTCCGAGACTCGCTTCATCTGTCTTTCAGGTCGCCCCTGCGCTATTGCGTCGAGGCGCGATGCAAGCCGAATTCACTGTATCGACCAGCGATACGTATGAAGTCGTCGACATCACCGATCGGGTGGCGGAGATCGTCGCCGACGCGGGCTTCGACGACGGTATCTGCAGCGTTTACGTGCCGCACGCAACGGCCGCGGTGGTCATCAACGAGAACGCCGACCCGAACATCGGCACCGATCTGCACGATGCGCTGGCAAAGCTGATCCCCGAGGGTGTATGGCGGCACGATCGGATCGACAGCAACGGGGCCGCACACATCAAGGCGTCGATCCTCGGGCCGGGCGAGACCGTACCCGTGCGCGATGGTCGCCTTGTGCTCGGTACCTGGCAGGCGATCATGCTGGTCGATTTCGACGGCCCACGTAAACGCCGCGTCGTGGTGACCGTTCGCTGAGTTGATGGGACGAAACTCTTCTCGATGTCGACTGACTTGCTGAGCGAACCCGCACAGAAGACCTTGGCCGCTCATGCAGTCGTCTTGGCTCGATCAGTCGTGGACGAATCGCGCGCATGGCTAGTGTCCTGAGTTGGAAGTTGGTTGCATTAGTCGTCGAGCAATTGGCGCCTGTGCCAAGGCGCGACGACGAAGGAATGTTTGCAATATTTCGAGGAGGAGCAACGCCGGTATGGGCGCCAAGGGCCGTCGAATAATGTGACGAATCTCTGACTCAGGACACTAGGTCCCGGCGTCGTGGCAGGACCTGTTGTCATCCGCCCTGTTGAATCAAGCCGGATTTTAATGACTTGAGGGTGTGTAGGTCGAGTGCTACACATGTACGCAATGGCATTGAACATCCGCAACGCGGAGGCCGAGCGGCTCGCAAGCGACCTGGCGAATCTTACTGGCGAGACCAAGACGGAAGCCGTGACACGCGCGCTCCGTGATCGGCTCATGAGGGTACGACGAGAGCGCTCCAAACGTAGTTTGGCGGACGAACTCGACGCGATCGGTGTGCACTGTGCTGCGCTTCCTGTGCTGGACTCCCGCAGCGACGACGAGATCCTCGGCTACGACGACGGGATTCCGGGCTGATGGTGGTCGATACGTCGGCCGTGGTCGCGATCCTTCGCGACGAGCCGGAGCGACGAACTTTTACCGAAGCGTTGGAGGCTGCGAGTCATTGTGTAATGTCGGCCGCGTCGTTGGTCGAGGCGTCGATCGTCCTTGAGACGCGATTCGGCGCGGCGGGAGTTCAGAACCTCGATCTGCTCGTCTCCAAAGCGCAGATCGAGATCATCCCCGTCGATCGCGCGCAGGCGTTGATCGCGCGGCGTGCATTCAGCCGCTTCGGAAAGGGGCGACACCCAGCAGGCCTCAACTTCGGCGACTGCTTTGCGTATTCGCTGGCCGAGTCACGGGCGGAACCCTTGCTATTCAAAGGCGGCGATTTCTCGAAGACCGAAATCGAGTCGGTGCTCTCGCCCTCCTGAAAAAGGATACGGGAAAAATGGGACAGGTCCATTTATCGACGTGAAACCCGTACGGCTTTGGTTGGTTACGGAAAGCAAATTGGACCTGTTCCCTTTTCTGCACAAGAATCCATCATGGGTTTGTTTCGACACGACGTCCGCGCGCGCAAGCAGGATTGCGTCATGGGGTGGTGGATGAAGGACCTGCGCCCGAAGGCGCTGCGCGACGTCGGTGGCGCGTTCTCGAAGTCAGCTTCGGCACCGGGCTCAACCTGCGCCACTATGCGCGCACGGCGGAAATGTACCGCGGACGCGCTACGGTGGGACCTGTCGAGCGTCGGGGGTCCCATATCAGCGGCCCCCGAGGGATTGAGCTGCTTGCATCACCGGCAGTTTACGCCGTAATCTGCCGACATGGCCGACACCATCGAGCGCCTCTTCACACCGATGAGATCGCGTATTGGGCGCCGGCCGAGTCACGAAACACAGAGGTCGACTTCCTGCTGCGGCGCGGCAAGCGCTTTATCGCCATCGAGGTCAAGGCCACGCGCCGCTGGCGCGCCGACCTGGCCAAGGGCCTGCGCGCCATCGCCGATCTGAAAGGCGTCGAGCGGCGAATCGTCGTGTACATGGGCAACCAGGTTCTGCGACCCGAACCGGGGATCGAGGTCCTGCCGCACGCGAAGTTCATGGCGGAGGTCCAATCAGGGCTCTGAAGGTCGCTATGTGCGATCTACTGGGAAACAGCGAGCAATCGTTTGGTCCCTGGATGTCGCCGACCGCGGCTGCGAGGTCGTACTGCGCCTTGTTGTGATTTGCGATGGCGTCGTTCGTTTCCTTAGAAGCCGGCATCGGCGAACGCCTGAAGGATCGCCGCAGCCGTAGTCTTGCTCGATCACCTCGGCCGGGATCACATCCAGGTATCGCGGATCGTACTCGACCGACCAGCACAGACTCTCTTCACGTTCCGCGGCGCTGAGCGAGTATCGCTACAGCACCGTCTCTTCGACTCTCAACACGATCCACTCCTCCTCATGGTTGCCGTTCCACTTGCAGAGCCCCGAGGCCGGTCAGCGAACCGTGTCCCCGGTCGCCGCTTGATCGAGCACGCGAAGGAACGTCTCCGGCTCGGGTCGCACGCGGTAGTTGTCCGTCTGGTCGCTGAAAAGGATGCGGCCGTCGGCATCGGTGACGACGACGGTCGGAAGGACGGTATCCCGGTCGTACCCCAGTGCCTCCATGCCCGCCGGCAAACCCCCATCGTGCGCGATGCCAAGGCGCCGGGCGGCGGCGCTGCAGGGGTCGACGAGAAATCGCATGGAAACATCGAAACGCTCGGCCAGGTCGCGCGTTTTGTCATGCGATTGCGGGCTTACGAGAACAACCTGCGCCCCGCGGCGATCCAGCTCTCGGTATTGCTCCGCGAGCTCGCGGATCTGTGCCATGCAGAGCGGGCACCAGTTGCCGCGGAAGAAGAGCAACACGGTAGGTCGCCCGCGCAACGTTCGCGCACCCACGGTCGTGCCGTCCGGCTCTTGAAGGTCGAAGTCCGGCAACGTGCGCCCGACCGCGAGCAGCGCACTCTCGCGGCGATCGAGACGCGAGTACCAGTACACGTACGTCACCGTACCGGCGAACGCCGCGATGGCGTAGGCCAGCGTCAGGGTGGCTCCGGGACTGCCGAAACCGCCGATCGCCAGCGTCATTCCGGAAGCCGAAAGGCCGACGACCCAGGGTAGATTGGCGCTGGTGCGCGGGAGACCGCGCAGAGCGACGGTCGCGAAAAACCCCAGGATGGCTCCGCTGGCCAACAAACTTCCCAGAGCGCCGACGAAAGGGCCGCGCGCGAAGATGAGCCACACCGAGTGGGCAAAGATCACCGTCTGCCACGCCATGAACCCGGAGATGAACGCAGCCTTGAGCCGTGCACGCCGTGGTGCTGCCGCGTCGGATCGGACCAATGGTTCCTCGATGGCGCCGTCTCTCAAGAGTCTCCCCTTTCTCCGGACTTCACTGAGATGCAACGCGACGGATAATGTTGTGCGAGAATACTTCCCCGTTCCGCAGCTCTGCAACACTTCGATCCCGGCGACATTACGATCTCAATGGGCAATCCGAGTGAGCAAGAGCTACTGGCGGCCATCCGCGCCAACGACCCGTCGGCGTTCGAAGAGATCATCCGTGAAGGGCGCGTGTACCGAGCGGTCTTGCGGAATACTCGAAACGACGCGAACGCGGCCGACGTCTACCAGGGCGCGGCTTGGCGCGACAGCTACTGTCGGGTGACGATCAACGAAAGCACGAGCGCGGTCTGCAGAACGCATCGCTGCGTCGAGAAAGTCCGGCGATGGATGCTAACGGCAACGGCGTCATCCCCGCGCCGTAGGATACGAGCCTCACCACAGTCACGGGGCCCGCGAACGGGCACATGAAGACAGTAAACGTTGAGGAAGGAGGATCTGCGGGCTTTTGCCCGCGGGTCCGAGCCCATCGGAGCGCGAAGCGCGCACGGGGGCAAATTTCGAAACAGAGACACCGAGAACACAGAGGACCCTCGTCAGGCCGGCCTCCCCTTTGCGGCTTGGCGTCTTTGCGGCTTTGCGTTGAAGATTGTGCGGGGAGGCAGTGTCCTCCGGGATTGGGTTCGCGCCCTGGGTTCCCGTTGCGCTTTTCCTTTTAACGCCAAGGCGCAAAGACGCGAAGGCGCCAAGGGGTGACCTGGCTCACAGGGGACGCTCTTCACTTTGCGAGATTCTCACCGCTGGCTCTCGCTCACTTTCCCGGCGAGACGCAGATCACGGGTATCCGCGCCGCCGACGATCCGCGCAGTCGCCTGATCGATCAGGCGACGCGCCTCCTTGCGCCGCCCGCGGGCGATCCGGATCCGCGCCAGGTCGATCGACGTGCGCAGGCCCAGCGACGCGGCGTCCTGCTGCTCGGCGATGTGGAGCGATCTCGCGAAATACTCCTCCGCCTCGTCGAACCCGTCGGCTTTCCGCTCGATCACGACCAGTGCTCCGCGCCAGCGGTGCAATTCCGGTTCCCACCAACGGGCTTCGCCCTCGTCGACGAACGTCAGGGCATCGCGGAGCAACGCGGCGGCTTCATCGGTGCGTCCGCAGCCCACGAACACCTCGGTGGCAACGCTGAGCAGGTAGGCCGCTTGCATCAACGCACCGTGCTGGCGGAGTGCCGTCACTCCGCACTCTGCCGCGAGCTGGGCGGCGTCCCGATCGCCGCTGTCGAACAATGCCCATGCCTGCAGCAGGTGAGCACACGCTTCGGCTTCAAAAATTCCCTGTTCCTGGATGCATTCATGTAGCTCGCGGGCCATCGCCAGCACGATCTCCCGGTCGCCACGCCAGTGGTGGATCGCTACTGCGGCCTGCAAGCTGAGGATCAAGTTGAACGGGTGAACGCGGTTCCGCGCGATCTCGATCGCTTCTGTCGCACGCGCTACGGATTCATCGATTCGGCCGATCTGCCAGAGCGCGGCGGCGGTCATCGCCAGCGCCGAACAGCGTTGGTCCACGGGGCCGAGGGTAAGACCGTCGGGGGCGAGCGCCAGCCCGCGCTCGGTGTGGGCGATCGCTTCCCTCAGGTTGCCCTGATGATAGTGGACGGCGCCCATGAGATGCTCGGCGCAAGCTCGGGACGTTGAATCCACCGCTACTTCGAGGAGCTCACGCGCAAGGTCCTCAGCGGGCGCGGGCTGGCGCTGCATCAAATTCGCCAGTACCAAACCCGCCATGGCGGCGTAGTTGCTGCTCCTTTCGGACGCGCTTCCCCGCGCGCGAATGGCTCGCAAGTATAGAGCCCCCGATTCCGGGTCACCGAGCCCCTGTACGGCGGGGAGCACCCGTGCCAGCTCGCCCAGGATCATGGTCTCCCGGTCATCGGAGCGGTCGGTCCCCGGCGGCAGCAGGGTAAGGCTCGCCGCAGGTGCCAAACCGCCTCCTTGGAAGCAAATCGTTCGTTCGACAGGTGCGCCGCCATAATGTGGTGCGTGATCGCTTCATCGTTGTCTCCGGCGCATTCGAAGTGATGAGCAATCGTCGGTGCTTCACGTGCTGTCTCGCTGAATCCGGCGGCCAGGGCGCGTGCGATTCGGCCGTGCGCCTCGCGCCTGGCAGCCGGCGATTGCTCGTCGTAGAGAACCTCCGGATACAGAACGTGACGAAACTGATAACTTCCGCTCGCCGTGCCGTCCGGCCACACGGTTTCTCCAATGCGTTGCAAGATCGGCGAATGCCGCGACAGCGTTGTACACGCCGCGTCGACCGCGACCACCGGTTCGCCCAGCGCGGCGGCGATCATCGCCGCATCGATCTTCAATCCTCCGATACTCGCGGCGTCCAGCAGGCGACGCTCCGCTGGGTCGACCTCATCGATTTGCTCGCGCAGTGAGTCGCGCAACGTCGGCGGGATCTCATCGATCAGCGGTGCGAGGTCCTCGCAATCGCTCGAGCCATCTTCATCATCGAGGTCTAGCGCACCCGCGCTGATCAGGTGGTCCAAGGTGGACGTCAGGAAGAACGGGTTACCTCCGGTGCGCGTGAGCAACCGCTCGGGTAACCAGTCGGGAAAGCGGTTTGCGGGGTGGCGCAATGCCAGATACTCCCTCACATCGGCACCGTTGAGGCCCTCGAGCAGGACCTCGCGGCAGCGCTGGCGCCGGCGCAGCTCACGGCGCAGCCGAATCAGCGGGTGAGCACTGACGATCGCCTCGGCGAGTCGATAGGTCGCGACGACGCAACAGGTCGACCTTGGCGCTCGTTCGATGAGAATTCCCAGCGCCTCGACGGTTGTGTGACCGGCCCAGTGCAGGTCCTCGATCGCCCAGACCACTCCCCCCACATCCTCCTGCAGCGCAATCAACTGATCGATGGCGGTGGATGGAACCCATTCGTTACTCTGCCCGTGCAGGGCTTCGTGTTCCTCGATCGGAATGAGTCCGGGTAGACGCGCCAGCCACGTCGGCGCGATGGTCCGCAACGACTTCAGCACGCGCTCATCACGGCGACACATGTCCTCCAACGCTCCAAGCAGTGCGAGATACGGGTACACCTCGCCGAAGTGCGCCACGCATTGGCCCCGACCGACGATGCCGCCCGCCGAGCCTCCGCGTTCCAGAAGCGCATTGAGCAGACTGGTCTTGCCGATTCCGGCCTCGCCCAAGACGAACCCGACCCGGCAGTCGGAGTCGCGATCGAGCACGGACTCGAGCAGATCGAGCTCGCGCTCCCGTCCGACGAGTAGCGGGGAGGGCCTCACGCCCTTCAGGCTCGACGCCTCTGGCTGCTGAATCGCCGCGATAAAGCGGAAGCCACGGCCGTGCACGGTCTGGATGTAACGCGGATCCTTTGCGTCATCGCCGAGAACCCGTCGCAGCTCGGTGACCGACACGTTCGGCAGCGTGTCGCCGACGGCGGTTCCCTCCCAGACGATGTCGATCAGCTCGTCCTTGGAGAGAAGCCGACCCGGATTGGCTGCAAACACGCATAAGAGTCGCCATATCTTCGCCCGCAATGTGACGACTTCGCCGTCGCGCCAGAGACAGCCGTGCTCCACATCCAGGCGGAAGGGGCCGAAACGTACTTCGTCACTCGGCTGTACCGAGACCGCGATGGCCATCTGGCAGCTTGTCTGCCGGAAAGCGCGCCCTTTCGCCAGCAGCGAAGGCAGCAGATTTTCCGAAAGTTTTTCGAAACCTTTGAGACCGGCAGACGCCGATCACGTTAGGAACGCGGTCATGGGCAACAGCAGCTCGGGCGAAAGCGGCTCGCTCGCAACCCCACTACCCGCGCGTTGCGCCTTCGTGGTGCAGCTCAGCCGCGACTCCGACCCCGGGGAGGGCCCCTGCATTGGACAGATCGAGCACCTGTCGAGCGGCCGGCAAGCCCGATTCGCAAACCCCGAAGAGATGCTCACGTTCATGCGGGAACTCCTCCAGCGGAATCGTGAGCCGGAAGCGCAATGCCAAGGCCGCAACGATACCTGACTCTGCGCAATGACAGTGAAGCACGACTCGCTAGCCCGGATTATTCATGGATGTTCGAAAGCGAAAGCGCCAAATGGGCGTCAGATCGGGGCGCGCGCAGGGATGAGCGACGCAGGCATAGTAGACACTATGTCGAGGAGCGAAGAGCGAGCACGGCCCGAGATGGCGTGCAGTTGGCGCTTGCAGCCGAAGATTCATGAATAGTCCGGGCTAGGAGGTAAGATGCGCAAGTGTTCGACGAAAACGGGCTCGATGATGCTTGCCGCCATGGTGATCCTGGCGGGGCTGAGCAACGCCCCGGCGGCGGCGACGCTGTCGATGCAGCACACGTACCGCACCGGGATCGACGTGGGCCACGATCCGGCGACCGGATGTGATTTCAGCCGCGGTTCAGTCGCGCCGAACAGCCTTCCCGGCTTCGAGCTGCAAGTGACGGTGGTGGTCGACGGCGACTTGATACCGCCGCAGGTGGTGTCGGCGCAGATCGAGACGTGCAGCGGCGACGGCGGCAGCTTCGGCAGTGCGCAGCCGCTGCCGGGCTTCGTGTTGGAGATCGACAGCGGGCTGCTGGGCTCGGACTCGATCGTCGGGGCGATTCCGCATTCCCTACTCGGCGACGCGGTGATGGTGCGGCTGGCGTATCACGCTCTGTCGGGAGAAGGATCCGAAGACGCGCTGTTCACCCGCGACGGCACACCCGACGGCGCGGCGATCACGGCGCTGCTGCTGCAGCCCGCGCCGGCTCCGCTGTTGTCGTTGCTGGGGATCGCGCTGGCGGTGCTGCTGCTGTTCGGCGTC
>JBGTMF010000053.1:0-6095 GCA_041743795.1 Thermodesulfobacteriota bacterium
GCTACGTGATCACGATCCCGTAATTGCTGATCACGATCCCGAAATACGTGATCACGATGCCGAAACGGCTGATCACGATGGAGCGAAATCAGTGATCACGTTCCCGAAACGGGTGATCACGATGGGCCGAAACGCGCAGGCTCAGGTGGGTGAGGCTCTCGCACCTTGTCGTGGGAGCCCCCACAAGAAGCGCTCGGTATCACGACCTTTCAGATCGTCGCATTTGATGAGGGAGGTGGCAGCCGGTCCACAAAGGTAGACGTTGCGGTTTGCGGGGAGTTGCTCAACGACGCCACGCTGATCGAACAGATCTTCCGTAACAAGCAGCATCCAGCCTGCTCTCGCGCTGATTTCAACACGGATTTTGTGATCTCCGCGGCAGACCTAATCGGCAGACACCTTCTTGAGATCACCCCACCAGATACCATCGTCCCCTAACCAATCAGCGCCCCACGTCCCGCTGAGCTCGCCATCCTTGCTCGTATCGGCAGAGAACGATACCGCTCGCCCATCCGCATGGAGAACACCCGCGCTGAAGATGGGCCGCTGACTGGAACTTTCACCACCGTGTGGGGGGTGAGGACGGACCTGGGCCTGGGATGGACCTATCCCCTCCCCCTGAAGGACGGATATAGTGCCGGGTATTCATGCCTAGCAGGACCAGCCGAGGGAATTCGCTCACGCGCGGTGTCGCTTGTCGTTGCCGATGCGGTGGGACTTGCGATCACCGTTTACATGGGCCGGCGGCTGGGCATCGGCGAGTTCTTTCTCGAACGGTGGTCCGTGTCCTGCTTGCAGCGGCGGCGCTCCTTTGGGCCGCAGGTTTCTCTGGGAAGGCGGTGGCCGACGTATCGTTCCGCATCGAAATCTACGACGAGCCGGACTTCGGCTTCAATGACCCTACGCCGGTGGATCCCGTAGGAGGAAATCCGGGAACCACCCTCGGGGACCAGCGCCTGAACGCGCTGCGCGAAGCACTGGAAATCTGGGGGGCCGCCATCGCCAGCCCGATCGAGATCGTCGTCGCGGCAAGATGGCGGGATAGTGATCTTGTATTAGCGACAGCCGAGGTCGCCTTTTGGATGCGGGACTTTGCCGGAGCTCCGCGAGCCAACACCTGGTATCCGCTTGCTCTGGCAAACAAGCTGGCGGGTGTGAGCTTCTGTCCCCCGCCCGATGGAGGCGACTGCGGCGCGGACTACGATATGTTTCTTGATTATGCGGCTGGTCATTCGTTCTACCTCGGCCTCGACGGGAATGTGGCAGACAGCGAGTTCGACTTGGTGAGCCTCAGCCTTCACGAGATCGGGCACGGCCTGGGGTTTGCCACCAGGTTTGGGACTCCACAGAAGACCCATGGGCCTCCCGAGTCTCCTCATGCGTCCAACTCGATCTATCACTACTTCCTCGAGGACCACTTCATCGACCGCACTTTTCCTCAGATGTCGTTCTTCGAGCGATTGATCGGGGGAGATGCGGGTCGCTACCTGCACTGGATCGGGCCGCGTGGCCTGGCCGCGGCCGAATCCCTGACGGCTGGCCGATACCCTGGTGGCCATCTCATGCTCTACGGCCCGATCGGGGGTGCCGGTGTTTCGATGATCCACCTCAGCCCCGATATAGTGCCCAAGCATTTCATGAAGGTCTTCCTCGAGGGATCGCCGCGTGACACGACCCTGGCGTACAGCATGTTGGCCGACATTGGTTGGGAGGAGGCGTGCCCCGGAGACTGCGATGCCGACGGGCGGGTGAGCGTAGAGGAGCTCGTACTAGCGGTGCGGATGGCATCGGAGCGGGAGAGCCTGGTGCGGTGCGCGATGCTCAACGTTGACGACGACGGGGTGGTGAGAATTGCGGAGCTGATCCGGGCGGTGAACTCATTACTGAACGGCTGCAAGCATACTTCACCGCGACCGGGCGAGGGGGAACATCAGGTTTTCATCGAGGTCAGGCGCAGGGATGTCGAGGTGGGCAGCGCCTTCACGCAATCGGCGGGAGAAGCATACGAAGCTCACCTCAGCGGTCCAGCCGGCGGAGTGCTCGGTCGAGACGTGGGCAACGGCTACACCATGAGGTCCGTAGTGGACTCGCAAGGAAGAGTCCGGGCAGCCTGCGGCGTAGGCACGGAGCCCGCCCCTGAGTGAACGGGAAAATACTAACACCCGGCCCGCCCCTCAGGAAGAAGGCGAGGCAGAGACGGTTGCCCCCAACATCGGAAAACATCCCCCAGCAAGAGCCGTTCGAACGCCCTGCAGAAGCTCAGAAATCTCCACCTTCTGATTGCCATTGCTATCGCTCGATTCACACCGGGTGAGATCTTCGATTCCAAGACTAATCTGCACGGAGGAGATCAACTCCCCGACGCTAACCTGGCGGTCTTCGTTGCAATCGCAGGGACACACGACCCGTAGCGTAACCTCCTCAACGTCAAACCCACCGCTAAAATCGAAAGCCGACAAGCGTAAAGGAAACACGCCCGGATCATCCGGCGTTAGCCAGAGCATCCCGGGTTCGTCTTCCGAGGACTGGCTGAGCGAGGGGAGAAGCTCGAACAGGCGCTCATCAGGTCGGAGCTGAAGGCGTTCAGCGTTCAAAACGACCTTCTCGCCGTCTGGATCCGTTGCGGAAAGTGCGAAGCGCGCCCTCTCCCCCAGGATGATCGAGGTCCTTCCATTTATCCGCAGCTCAGGGGGCATGTTACCCGCAACATCCTTGAGCACGTAGCGGGCGGCATTGGCGCATATTCCCGAAGCTCGATCAAAAGCGAGCCCCGACACTGCGATTGTGTTGCCGTCGTAGCTGATCGCTTCCACGTTGGCGCCCACGGAGTTGAAAACAGTGTCCGTGACCTGCCGGATCTCTCGTGACTCAACGTCGATGACGAAAACCTCCGGATTACCGTCCGGGTTGCCAACTGAAAGGTCGAGGTCTGAGACACTCTTGAAGGCGACCTTATTGCCATCGCCCGAAATGATAGCTGACACCGGACCGTATTCAGGCCCAACCAAAATTGAGGCCGCAAAGGAATCTAGGTCGATCATGACGACGCTGTCACTCGTGCAGACTAGGCGACGAGCGTCGTCGGAAAGCAACGGCCAAACGCACCCTTCAATGGGCGAGCCCCCTAAGCCCGTCAGCTGCGACGCGGGCGCGGTGCCGTTGGTCGGAACCACGAACACCTGAGGAACCGGAAACCGGTCGGGCGAAACCGGAACATCTACAACGAAGGCAACGAGGGATCCGTCGCCGCTGATCCATGCGCCAGGACGAACCTGCAGAGGCGGGGCAATGTTCGTCAATTGGGCGGTTTCTTTCGTAGTCAGATCCGTGAGGAATACCTGTCTAGTCGACGAGCTCGTTCCGCGCGTATCCCGCGTGCCGGAAAGCCGCCTCAGGGCGCGATCGTAAGTTGCGACGCCAGCGTACCGCGGCCACTCAAACTCATCCATCTCTTCCAGCGTATCCGTCCGAAGAATCTTTACGCGCCCAAAGTCTGACCACGTGCGATACACAACAAACTGGCCGTCTCCGGACAGCGCAGCCCCACCGCCCTGGTCGACTCGCACGGAACGGTTGCTCCGTGCGTCATATAGCCAGAGGATATCCTCACCAGTGTGCACCCTGAACCGGGAAGACGCGAAGAAACTCCCGTCGCCGTTCGTGGTGATTGGACCGGCGTCATCGAACATCACTGGGATCGGGATCAGGACATAGTGTTGGTCGAGTTCAGTCATGGCGAGGCATGCTCGCTCTTCGACCAAAAGAAGACCAAGCGAGGAGATCGCGATCAACAAACTGGCGCAAAATACAGCGGAGGCGCGAAACATTCTTGCCTTCTTTCGAGGAGCCTAGGCGTTCATCCTTCGCAGAAGCTGAAGGGCTGGGTGACGGTGCGATAATCGTTCCCGACTGACTCCCGCTTCCGGATCGCAAGATGCGGACCGGATCCTGCTGTACTGGATCCTGATTCGTAGAAACTTCCAGGTATCGTGAGCACCCACTCGGACTGACTTACAAAGTAAGTAGAACCTGCAAGGCAACAATATCGGCGGCAGAGACGCGTCCGTCGCCGTTTGCGTCCGAGGTTGCGCAGTTGGTTTGAGCGAGGGGGTCGAAGATAGCATGAATCAATGCGTCGAGATCGGTAGCGTCCAACTGTTCGTCGCAGTTGGCGTCCCCCTCGGCTTGGGCATCTTCGATGACCAAGGTGACGTCCTTCACGGCTACGCCTCCACCATCATCGAACGCCGCTAGCCGCAGATGGTAGGTACCGGATTCGTTGAACCGTGGCGTGAACACCAGTTCCGCAACGGGTACGGTCAGATCGTCGTGACGAAACTCGAAATTTGCAAAGTCTCGCAGCCGACCACTGCCAACGGAGACGTCGCGCTGCGCAAAGAAAGTGATGGCATCACCATCTGGGTCTGAAGCCGTCACCACGGTGACCGAACGTCGGCCTTCGCGCACGATGATCATCGACGGTGCGTCAAGTTGCGGAGGCCGGTTGTTTGCGCGCGTCGGGACGAACCGGGCCAGCGGTAGTTCGAGCCCAAGCCCGTTGATCTCCGCCGGAGCTGATACCAAGAACGTCGTTGCGTCTGAACTCATACGGAAGAAAGTCGGTCCCTCGGGAGCGTTGAGCGTGTCACTGACCTGCGTCACTTGCCGCGTGTCAAGATCCATCACGAAGATCTCCTCAGACAGATCCTCGTTTTGTACGAGCGAGTCGCGATCGATACTCGCCACGAACGCCAACCTAGCACCGTCTGCCGACAATAGTTGGACACTAACGTTTTCGGTCGGATCGAGCACTCGTTCCTTGTGACCTGACGCGAGATTCACGACCACAGTTCCGTTGTCATGATAAGCGAGCGTTTTTCCGTCTGCGCTCAGCGCCAGCCATGCTCCGGATCGCTGGCTGATAAGGTGCGTTTCTCCTGAACGGTCGTCGTAGAGAAAGGCCTGTGGCACAGGGATGCCAAATTCGACCTCAGGAACTGCATTGAAGACAACGCGCAGACCGTCGGAGCTGATCTCTACATCCGTAATTTCATGGTCGCCGAATCGCCCGCGCGGGACACTCGTCACCTGGCGCGGGGGGCCAACTGGGAAATCGAATAAAAAGACCTCAACACTTCTATCCTCGTTTCCAATCGCTGGATCGAGGTTCTCCCGCGACGTGAACGCGAAGCGCATTGCATCGGCCGAAACCTTCGCACTCGCACCTCCAAGTAGCACCGGTTGTTTGATACCCGTATCGATGTCCAACAGATAAAAACTCTCCTGAGCATACAACAAGAACCGTCCGTTTGACGAAAGAAAAGGGGCGCCGGCACGCGGGATCTCGATCATGCTCCTCTCGAACGAGTCGAACACAACAACTCGCCTCTCTCCGGTCTGGCCGCGCTCAATTCGTGTGAACGCAAAGCGGGTACCATCGGAACTGACGTTTGGGTCCCAGCCCCCTAGATCGAATCGATCGGGGATCGGCGCCGGCACGTACTGCGGATTCGGGATGAAGAATGACTTACTCTGGACGGCCGTATTGCCATCGATATCTGTGACCTCGAGACGCAACGTGTACCGGTGGCCCGCAACGAGTTCTAAGTTGCCTCCGACACGAAGCTCGACCAGCGGACCAGAAACCGGATCCAGGCCGCACGCCACTTCGACAGCTGGACCGGCTCCGTCGTCGACGAGAAGCAGCCGCCAGTTCTCGAGACGGTCGCCCGGTCCTGCGACGATCCCGTGCACCTGAAATGGAAGGTCTCGCTCCCACACCTTGCCTCGGTTCTGCAAGTTGACAATCTCGGCGATCGGGATTTCCTCCACCTCGACGGCCCTGCGGGCATTGACGCGCCCGTAGCCAAAGTTCAGATCCCACCCCGGGGTATCGAGGTCGTCTGGGGTGTTGCGCAACACCTGGTTGACTTGCCGCCAGGTGAAGTGGTGGAGACGTGCGCGCACCAACGCTGCCACTCCCGCCACGTGCGGTGCCGCCATGCTGGTGCCGGAGGCGCGCACGTAGCCGTCTCCAACCAACCAGGGGCCCGGCGGGCACTCCTCGAACCATGTCTCGCAACTGTTGTTCGAGA
>JBGTMF010000054.1:0-1674 GCA_041743795.1 Thermodesulfobacteriota bacterium
CGACGTCGACTGCGACGTGCTGGTTTGCGCGGACGACAGCGGTGCGCGCGATATGACGCTGGCTCTGCTCGGCGAGATCGGCCTGCACGCCCTCGATGCCGGCCCTCTGCGCAACGCCATCGCCCTCGAGGCGCTGACGCCGGTGCTGCTCCACCTCAACCGCACATACGGAGCCAAAGCCTGCGGCATCCGCATCACTGGCCTGCCTCGTGGCTACGTGTGGCAATGACGACGGCCGGCGCCGCGGCGATCGTCGTTACCGCCACTTTTCTGCTCAGCCGGCTCGTCAGATCGTTGGGGTTGCCGACAAGCGCCGGTGTGAAAGTTCGCGCCCCCCTCGCGCGGCTGCGGGTTCAATGCGATGGGTATGCCCGAGCGAACGATGGCGAGAAAGCGAATCCTCATAACCCATCCGCGCCTGACGGCGTCGGGGGGTGGAAATGCGGTAGCCGCCTGGACGCTGCAGGCGCTGCGCGACGGCCACGAGTTGGAGCTGGCGACGCTTCAGGAAGTGGACTTCGCAGCCGTCAACCGCAGTTGGGGTACCTCGCTGCGCGAGCACGACGTCCGCATCCACGTGGCGCCGCCTCTACACCGCCACGGGGTGGATTGGTTCCCCACGCCCGCCGCGCTCCTGCAGACCTGCGTGACCATGCGCCTGGCGCAGGAGCTCGATCGGAGGAATCGCTACGATGTTCTGCTGTCGACCCACAACGAGGCCGACTTCGGCAAGCGCGGCATCCAGTACATACACCATCCGTGGGTCTACATGCCGCGGCCGCGGGAGGAGATGCGATGGTACCACTACATTCCCGGCAGCTTGCCCGCCTATCGGGGGTTCTGCCGGCACGTCGCCCGCGGTACCAATGAAGGCCTGCGACGCAATCTTACGATAGCCAACTCATCCTTCATTGCCGGCCGCGTTCGCCGTACCCACGGCATCGAATCGGTCATCGTCTTTCCGCCAGTGACCGGAAACTTTCCGCCAACGGCGTGGGAGGATCGCGTGCCGTCACTGGTCGGGGTCGGGCGCATCAGCGGCAGCAAGCGATGGAACATGGCGGTGGCGATCGTCGATGAGGTGCGGCGGCGCGGGCACGATGTCGGCCTGACCTTGGTCAGCCATCGCGACGACGCGGCAGTTCTCCGCCGCTTGCAGCGCCTCGCCGCAACGCGGCCGTGGTTCCGACTGCGGCTCGACCTCAGTCGCAGCGAGCTAGAAGGGGAGCTGGCACGCCATCGCTTTGGTATCCACACCATGGAGAACGAACACTTCGGCATGGGCCCCGCCGAGATTCTGCGCGCCGGGTGTCTGCTGTTCGCGCACGATTCGGGCGGCCCAGTCGAGATCCTCGGCGGCGAGCGCCGGCTTTTGTTTGCCGACGTGATTGGGGCGGCGGACGCCATCGAGCGGGTGCTGCGCAGCCCCGCCTTGCAGGAACAGTTACGGCAACGCATGGAAGAGAGGCGGCGCCTGTTTTCGGTCGACGCGTTCTGTAGCGCGATGCAAGAGATTGTATCCAACTTCGCGCCCTAGTGTCCTGAGTCAGAGATTCATCACATTATTCGGCGGCCCTTGGCGCCCATGCCGGCGTTGCTCCTCCTCGAAATATTACAAATATTCCTTCGTCGTCGCGCCTTGGCACAGGCGCCAATTGCTCGCCGACTAATGCA
>JBGTMF010000055.1:0-4329 GCA_041743795.1 Thermodesulfobacteriota bacterium
GCGCGCGGCGCGCGGCGCCGCCCATCAGTTCGACGCCCTGCTCCTCCCGCCGCAGGTAGACGATGACGCCTTTCCCCTCGCGGGAGATCATTTCCATCGCCCGGTGCAATAGTGCGCCCGTGTCGCGGGCCTGCGAGCCGAAGACGTCGCCCGGTAGGTACTCCGTATGGGCGCGCACCAGCACCGGTTCGTCCGGCCGCACGTCGCCGCGCACCAACGCCAGGTGCTCGCCCGGGTCGACATCGCTGCTGTAAGCATAGGCGCGAAAGTCGCCGAAGCGGGTCGGCAGTAACGCCTCCGCTTCGCGGTGGATCAGCGAATCCCATTGCAGGCGATAGTGGATCAGGTCGGCTACCGTACAGATCTTCAGGTCGTGCTGCGCGGCAAATGCTTCCAGATCCGGAAGACGCGCCATCGAACCGTCCTCGTTCATGATCTCGCAGATCACCGAAGCCGGCGAGCTGCCCGCCAAGCGCGCCAGATCGACACCGCCCTCGGTCTGCCCGGTGCGCACGAGTACGCCGCCGCGGCGAGCGCGCAGGGGAAACACGTGCCCCGGCGAGACCAGGTCGCCCGCCCCCGTTTCGGCGCGAGTCGCGGTGCGTATCGTCGTCGCGCGATCCTGCGCGGTGACACCGCTGGCGATGCCGAACCTCGCGTCGATCGAGATGGTAAAGGCAGTGCCGAGCGGGGAACGATTCTGGCTAACCATCATCGCCAACCCGAGTTCGCGAATCCGCTCCTCGGTCAGCGCCAGGCAGATCAATCCGCGGCCGTACTTGGCCATGAAATTGACGGATTCCGCCGTCACCTTGTCCGCCGCCATGCAGAGGTCGCCCTCGTTCTCACGACTCTCGTCGTCCATGAGAATGACCATCTTACCGGCCTTGATGTCGGCAATCGCGTCCTCGATCGGCGAGATCGTGCGCGGGGGCTTCGGCGGTGGTTTGAACGTGGAAAACATGGGCAAGCCAATCCGACGCGGGCAACGGCAGACACCCACGTCTGCGGGCAGTCTCGGCCCAGCCGCGCGGAGAGTCAACCGGGGAGGATCCTTCACCCTCACTCGACTGAGCTGTCGATTTTCTCGCGTTGCAGTTGAGCACCAAATGCGAGGCGAAGGTAGGCGTGATGAGAGCTGGCTGTGGAGGTGGGGTGACGAGGCGTACGCGCAAGAAAGTGCCGAACACCGCGCAGCGAGCATTCCCGTCGGATCGATTCTGAAACGCTAGGTCTGTGGGGGGCCGGGCTCGCCCTTTGCGCCTTGCCGGCTTTGCGGCTTTGCGTTGAAGATTGTTGGGGGAGGCAGTGTGTTCGCGGATTGGGTTCGCGATCACGATGCACGTTGCGACTTTCCAACGCGTCAACGGTTGGCACGTGTTCGGGCGGCGACCTTGACACTGGAGTCCACCGCGTCAAACGGTTGTGCGCTCGCGCGGTGCGTGCCGTGCAATTCGATACAGGGAGTGATCATGAGCGACGCCGTGAAGGGCGCGTACTATCTCGATGACGACGGCAGGGTGCGCGCCGGCGCGAGTACCGGTGGGACGCCGTTTGCGGGGATTGCAACGGCGGCAACGGGTAAGGTGATCGAGCGCCACGAAGGTTATTGCAGCGTCGATGTGATTCGCTGGTGCGGCGATGTCGCTTGCACGTTCCGCGATTGGGCACATTCAGCCCGCAAGGAGCTGTGGGTGTTGTACTGTTCGGCGGACGGGGTCCCGCGCGCGGTTGAACTCGTCGGCGCCGGCGGATTCACGGCGCGGTGGTCGGCCCGCGAAGTACTCCACCGCGCATTCAACCAGCAGTTCCCTCGGGTGTCGCTGGCCAGCACGACGGAGAATGCCGTTGCGCCGCTCGAGATGGACCTGGCCCAGCGCACGATGTTCGCAAGGGCAGCAGCGGCGCTCGGGATTACCATCGACCACCAGGTGTTCATCGGCCGGGAGGGGTTTGCGGAGCTGACCGCTGCAGGCGACCTGGTCGGTCACCGCTGGGACGACGCGCCGAATCCCGGAAAGAAGATCCCGTCGCTCGAGGGACGCATTGCACCCCCGACCGATCGATACCCCGGCCTAGCCGCCGCGCTGGCAAGGAGAATCCGCACCGCCGAAGACGCCGAAGCAGTTGCACGTCTTCTGCTGCGCGGTGACGAGCAGATCGCGTTGGCGGTTCTTCAGGTCGCGGAGAACGGCGATGTCGCGGGCGTGTTTCCGATCGGCGGCAGCGACCACTTGAACGAGTCATCCGCGCAGGCGGCGTTCGCGGCCGGGATGCGCGGGTTCTGCCATCGTGTCATCGTCCTCGCCAGCGGCGTGGGAGAGGAGTGGGAGGGCCGCGTCGAGGGATTCTTGGGACCGACGTTCCTCGAGTGGATCGGCGAAACGTACTTGTTCGACTCGATGACGCTCCTGATCCGACCCGAAGGTCGAACAGTCTGGGGGGAACTCGGAGGGCCGAGACGGGTCGAACCTCCGGAGGCCCATCACCCGTGGGCGGATTGAGCGGCCGGTGCACCGTGGGGCGGACGGTGTTCGCTTCGCCCGCGTTGTTTTCTCATCGAGCCGCGCCGGCGCGAACATTTGGTTGCCGATTCATGCCGTGAATGATTATCATTCACGGCATGAATACCTTGCCGCGCCTCGTCGGGGCTGCTCTGGCGGAACGCCTGCGGGTCATGCCTGCGGTAGTGGTTACGGGCGCGCGGCAGACGGGCAAGAGCACGTTGGCCGCGCAATTGGTTGCGGGCGAGCGGCGTTATTGGTCACTCGACGACTTCGAAGTGCTCGACCTGGCGCGCCGCGATCCCGAGAGCATTGTAGGGGGTCGCGAACCGGTGACGCTCGACGAGGTACAGCGCGCGCCGGGGCTGCTTTCGGCGCTCAAGCGCGCCATCGACCGCGACCGCAAGGCCGGGCGCTTTCTCCTCACCGGCTCCGCCAACCTGCTGCTCATGCGTCAGGTGTCCGAATCTCTAGCCGGTCGCGCCAGCTACCTGACGCTCTGGCCGATGACGCGTCGCGAGCAGCGCGGCCTCGGCACAGGCGGGTGTTGGGAGGAGCTGTTGGCGGTTCCCGATGTCGAGTGGCGCGACGTGCTCGCCGATGGCGACGAGACTGCCGAGGACTGGCGCGCACTGGCGCGGCGCGGCGGTTTTCCCACTCCAGCCGTCGAGCTCGCGAAGCCGTCGGAGCGCGCCATTTGGTTCGACGGCTACGTCCGCACCTATCTCGAGCGCGATCTGCAGGATCTCGCGACCATCTCCGGGCTGCCGGATTTCCGCCGCCTGATGCGCGCCGCCTGCCTGCGCCTGGGCCAGCTCGTCAACCAGACCGAGCTCGGACGCGACGTCGCCCTCCCGCAACCGACGGTGCACCGCTGGCTCAATCTGTTGGAGATTTCGTACCAGCTCGTGCGACTGCCGGCGTATGCGGTCAACCGCACCAAGCGCCTCATCAAGTCTCCCAAGATCTACTGGAGCGACACAGGCATCGCCCTACATCTGACCGGCGGCGAGCCGAGCGGCGCACATCTGGAGAACCTGGTGCTGCACGATCTGCTCGCTTGGCGCGACGCGCGCTTACCTCACGCGGAGATCGGCTACTGGCGCACCACCATCGGCGAAGAGGTGGACTTCGTCGTCGAGACCAGCGGCGTGTTGCTGCCGATCGAGGTGAAAGCCACCGCACGCCCGCGCCTTGCCGACTGCGCGAACCTGCGCGCCTTCCGCGCCGAGTATGGCGAGAAAGCCCGCGCCGGCCTGCTGCTCCACACAGGCAAAACCATCGAATGGCTGGCGCCGGACGTGCTGGCCGCCCCGTGGTGGCGGGTGCTGTAAGCGTCACGCCAGAAGGACGTCACATCAGGCGTTGCGGATGCGACCATTGTCAGGTGCTCCGGTTGCTTTCGATTCCGATACTTCGAACGGTCAGTGTTTAGCGCCTTTGCTTTTGATCAGGCTGCCCTTTGCGGCTTGGCGGCTTTGCGTTGAAAATTGTGGATGGAGGCAGTGTCGTTCGCGGATTCAGCGAAGCGGCGCCTTTCTTCGCTGCTCAACCGGCACCGACAGAAATGTCAGTGGCACTTTTATCGACCGTCGCGGTGATGTCAGGCGAGAGATCCTCCCCTCCGCAGTGCAGCCTTGCGCGTGCCCTGCACCCAATCCCGGAACGCCCGACGCAGTCCACGGAGTGCGCGTTTCGGCCCATCGTGATCACCCGTTTCGGGAACGTGATCACTGATTTCGCTCCATCGTGATCAGCCGTTTCGGCATCGTGATCACGTATTTCGGGATCGTGATCAGCAATTACGGGATCGTGATCACGTAGC
>JBGTMF010000056.1:0-44432 GCA_041743795.1 Thermodesulfobacteriota bacterium
GCGCCAACAGTTTGCGCAGTGTCGGGCTGCGCCGCACCATGGCGCGGCCGCGGACGATCGCTTCGCGTTCGAGCCGATAGCGATCCCAAGCTTTCTTGCGCGGCGCCACGGCCGCGCCGACGGCGCGATCGAGCGGCGCCCAGAAAGCGTCGTCGAGAGGGTGACCCCATAGAGCCAGATCTTCCGGGTCGAGGCGCGCGATCATGGTTCGACAGAGATCGACCCGCTCGGGCCGGCTGGCGATCTCCCCGGCCCACTTCTCCAGCGACTCGGTCGAAGGGCGCGTATGCTTGGCGACGCCGATCGGATCGCCCAGGCCCGCCACGACGGGCGCGGATTTTCCATAGTTGACGGCGTCCGGTTCGTTGGCGACGCCAAGGAAGGCGAAGATCCGCTCGAGATGGGCGGCGGGATCGGCAACCAATTGCTCGTAGACGACGTGGTGGATCGGCACGTTGCCGGCGCGCAGGAAGCGGGCGATGGCCGGAACATAGCGCTCGAGGATCGGATTGTACTGGTGTGCCGCGCCGTAGTCGCCGTTGAAGAAGGATTCGGCGAAGGAGGAGAAGATCGCCAGCGGGTGTCGCGTCAGCACCACGTAGCGCGCGTCGGGGTAGATGCGCTCCATGAAATCTAGGATCAGGGCGTAGGCGGGCGTCTTGTCGAGAAACATGCGCTTGGGCGGTGCCGTTGCCAGCATGCGTCCGTAGAGGACATCGGTGTAGGCGCGACAGGCGTCGATGTAATCGGCCTCGCCCGCCGGCAGGTCGGCGACGAACTGGCGCGTCGACTCGGCGGCGAGGACTGCGTCGTAGGGCGCCTTATCGACCTTTTCGTAGAATCCAAGGTGGGCTAGTGGCGTCAGCAGGTGGGGTTCGGGCCGGCCGAGGATGGCGGAATGTGAACCGAGCATGCGCGCCAGCAGGGTGGAGCCGGAGCGCGGCGAGCCGATGACGAAGACGAGCTGGTTTTCCACGCCCCGGTCGTAGCACAGCGATTGCGGTGAATCAGCACCAGCGGCTTTCAAGTGGCGCGCCACGGCATTCTGAGCGAGAATGCACGCGCCTGGGGGGGTGGATGAGTCCATGAAGGGAACGGTTCGAGCCGCACTCGAGCGGGGGCAAGGGGATGCCAGTTCCGGCGCTTCGGTGACCGTGCTGGCGCTTGCCTGTCCGCCACAGGTGATCGACGCTTTGCGCCGGAAACTGCCCGCACCGCAATGGCGGTTGCAAGAGGTTTCGCTCGACGAGGTGGCGGATCGATTGCGCGCCGGAGACGACCCCGCGGCCGTCCTAGCCACTTCACCGCGCGATCTGATCTTTTTGGCGTCGGAACACTCTGCGGTGCGACGGTCACTGATTGGCATCGCCGAGCGCTACGATGAGCACGAAGCGCTCGAAGCCTTGCGACAGGGTATCGACGATTGGGTGAGCGTCGACCAACTCGATCTGCTGCCCGGAATCCTGCGACGCGAGATCGCGCTGACGTTGCGGAGCGAGTCGCGTCGCCCCGAACTGTCGCCCGTCGCCTCCGGCTTGGTGCGAACACTCGACCAGCCGGGGCGATTGGATGAGTACTGCGAAAATCTCGCCGCGGCATTTCCCGTTTCGTATGTCTCCCTTCTATTCGCCGAGGCAGGCGGGGAGATGGTCGTTGCCGGGCTGTGCGCTGAAGCTGTCGTCCCAAGTAAAACGCGGGCTGGCATGCGGCTTCCGGCGGCAGATGTCGCGGCGCTCGCCGGTACCTCGAGCGAGGCCGCTGCAGGGACGTGGCGAGAGCTGGGTCTGCCGTTGGCCTGGGCGCGACACTGGTCGCCACTCGTCATCGACGGCCGGTCCATCGGTATGCAACTCGTTGCCCGACCGGCTGGGGATTTCACCGCGGGCGAGATGCGGGCGCTCGACGAGTTGGCCGTCGTCTTGGCGTTGGCGACGGACCGCGGCCGTACCATCGTCCGGCTGCGTCGTGCGGACGGCGTCAAGACCGAGTTTGTGCGGACCGTGTCGCATGAGTTGCGCACTCCGTTGAACACCGTGATCGGTTATGCCGACTTGTTGGCGGATGAGGCATTCGGACCGCTCGGCGATGAACAGCGCCGCATCCTCCGGCGCGTCGGCGATCGCGCGCGCGGGCTGCTGGAGGTGATCGCGGCCACCCTCGACCTGCCGGGAATCGACGGCGGCCGATTGTCGCTGCAGACACGCCCGGTGTCGGTCGCCGATCTCCTCGGCGATCTCGAAGCGGACGCGCGCGAGTGGCGAGTACGCCACGATCTGCGATACCACTGGGACATCGGCGCGGATCTGCCGGTCATCATCACCGATCCGGGAAAGCTGCGCGTGTTGCTGAAGAACCTGATCGCCAACGCCGTAAAGTTCACCGACCGCGGCGGCATCACCGTGCGCGCACGGGCGAAGGAGGGAGGCGTCGAGGTCACCGTCGAAGATACCGGTATCGGCATCGAACCGGAGGCGGTTCACTTCGTTTTCGACGCGTTCCGCCAGGCCAATGCGGCCGCCACCGGTCAATACGGTGGCGTCGGGTTGGGGCTGTACATCGTCCGCCGTCTCGTCGGTATTCTCGGTGGTCGCCTTCGTGTCGAGAGTGAGGTCGGAGTCGGCTCGAAGTTCCACGTCTGGCTGCCGGCTGATGCGGATTGACTGCGGGTGGCGAATCGCCTGCGTTTCTCTCATCGCCCTCCCGTCACCGTACGAATGAAGGTGGCCGAGCATGCCTCGGGACTTGACCGGTGACCCCGTGATAGATAGCCACAACGTCTGAGATGCCGAGAGGGCCTTACCAAAAAAGCGACGTCACCCGCGAGAAGATCCTCGACGCGGCCACGGAGTTGTTCGCTCAGCGCGGTTACGCCGGCACCGGTGTCGATCGCCTCGCGGAAAAATCCGGAATCGCCAAGACGGCGATCTATTATCACTTCGGCAACAAGGAGGGGTTGTTGGCGTCGGTGCTCGATCGCGCCGCGTCGGTTTGGATCGACAACATCAAGCAGGCCGCGGATCGCGCCGACTGCGCCGAGGAGTCGTTGGATCGAGCCCTCGACGGCATGCGGACCATGGTCGATGAGCGGCCCTGGATTCTCAAGTTGCTGTTGTTGCTGGCGTTGGAAGTGGCCGACGAGAAGCCGGAGATCCGCAAGGCAATGGGCGAGATCTTCGTGCGCGCGCGGCGGACGATCGTCGCCGGGCTGCAGGATCGGTTGGGCGCCGAGGTGCCGGGGGCCGAATCGGTGGGCAATGTCATGCTGGGCTTGCTGCAGGCGGTGGTCGTCGGTCGCCAGCTCGATCCGACGCTTTCGCTGGATGAATACTTCGAAGATATGCGCCGGATCGTAGTCTTCATGGTGGCGAGCCGTCTCGATCCGTCTCTCGATGCGACGATACTGATTCCCGGCGCTCAGCTACCGGCCGCGTCGGAAAGCTGAATCATCCTCGCGGCCTGTCCGCGTTGGCGCGCCGCGTGGCGTTGGCGGGTGAGGACTCGCCGTGCAGCACCGCGAAGAATTCGCGCATTTGAGCGAATACGGTATGCGTCCGGCCGATGTAGCGTCGTGCCGGTGGCAGCGAATTGAGAAATGTCTTGCCGTACGATCGCGTCGCCAGCCGGCTGTCCAGCACCAGCACGCAACCGCGGTCGGTCTTGGTACGGATCAATCGACCGAAACCCTGCTTCAGTTTGATGACGGCGTGTGGGATCGAGTGTTCTTCGAACGGATGTCCACCGCGTTCCTCGATCGCCGCCACGCGCGCTTGCTCGATGGGCTCGCTGGGTACGCGAAACGGCAAGCGGGCGATGATGACGCAACGCAACGTGTCGCCGCGCACGTCGACGCCCTCCCAGAAGCTGTCGGTAGCGAACAAAACCGCCTTGGACGAGGAGCGGAATCGCTCGATCAGCGCCGCGCGCGTCGTCTCTCCCTGGCGCAGAACGGTCCAGCCGTCGTGCGAAAGGGGCGGCTGGAGTGCCTCATAGGCGCGATTGAGCGCGGAGTACGAGGTGAACAGCACGAAGGTGCCGCCAGCGGCCAATCGCAGGCCGAGATGCATGGCGTCGTGCGAAGCCGCTTCGTACGCCGCCGATCCGGGCGCGGGCAGATCCGCCGGACACAGCAGGCAGGCCTGTTTCTCGAAATCGAATGGAGATTCGATCAGCAGGTCGCGGGCGCGCTCGACTGGATCGATGCGATCGACGCCGAGGCGCGCCCGCGGATGGGCAAAGGACCGGTCGACGGCGAGAGTGGCCGAGGTCATGACGACCGTCTCGAAGGTGTCGAGCAGTTGCGATTTCAGGAGCGGGGCGACGTCGATCGGTGCCGCATGCAGTTCCAGGCTGGGTGGGCGGTTGACCCGCCGGCGCAGTTCGAGCCAGCGGCAGACTCCCTCGGTGTCGGTGAGAAAGCTGTCGAGGGCTGTCGCGAAGCCGGCCAGTCGCCCTCGTTGGGCTGCGAGTTCGACCGTGAGGAACTCGATCTGTTGCGGTCGATCATCGGAAAATGCGTCGTCGAGCAGCTCGAGCAGCGTGCCGCATTCGGCGGCGAGGATACCGACGGCGGCGGCCAATCGGCTCATCCGGTCGTGGTGGTTGCGCCACATCGGTGCGTCCTCGACCGTCTCTGTGATGCGCAGCTTCGGCGGTGCCGGTCCGTCGAATGAATCGTGCGCGGTGAGGTAGGCCTCGGTCATCTCCGCGAAGATCTGTTCGGCATCGACGTGGACGCTGGTGCGCCGTGGACTCAATCGCTCGTCGATCCATCGACTGGCGCCGCGATCGATGTTCGGCGTCGAGTCGAGCGCGATGGCCAGAGAGGGGAGGAGGCCGCGCGACTGGTCGCGGCGACTTTGCAGCCGCGAAAGGATGCGCTCGAGCGCGGTCAGGCTGGTGCGGAAACCAAAATGTGCGGTGGCGACGTCTTCGAGGTGGTGCGCCTCGTCGATGACGATGCGCGACGCCGGCGGCAGCACAGCGTTCTGTGTGCGATTCTCGGTCTGTCCGCGCAGCGCCAGATCGGCGAGAAGCAGGTGGTGATTGACGACCAGGATATCGACCGAGGCGGCGCGTCGGCGGGCCGTGTAGAAGAAGCACGACGAGTAGAATGGGCAGCGGGCGCGCAGGCAGTTATCGCTCTCGGATACGACCTGTTCCCAAACTTCAGGGCGCGGCCGCGTCGGCAGATCGGCGAGGCTGCCGTCGCGGGTCTTCCTCGACCAGGCGAGGACCTGGGTGAGCTCGCGACTGTACTCGTCATCGGCGAGGAGAGACGGTTGCTGTTCGACCTGCGAGGCCTTTCGCTGGCAGAGGTAGTTGCCGCGGCCCTTGACCAGGGCGGAGGTGAATTCGATCCCCGCTGAGGCGGCCAGCTGCGGCAGGTCCTTTGCGATCAGCTGCTCCTGCAGGTTGATCGTATGCGTCGAGACGATGACCCGCTGGCGGTTGGCCTTGGCCCAGAGAATCGACGGCACCAGGTAGGCGAGCGATTTCCCGGTGCCGGTGCCGGCCTCGACGAGCAGAACCTCGTGATCGTTGAACGCTTCGACGACGGCGTCCATCATCGCCAGCTGCTGCGGCCGATCTTCGTATTCCGGCAAGGATGTGGCGAGAGTGCCGCCTGGGCCGAGGACGGCGCGGGCGGCTTGCCCGTCGACGAAGATCTCCTTCTCTTCGGCGTGCGGCTCGACCACCGCGTAGAGGCGCTCGACCGTGTTGTCGACGATATAGAACCCAACGCCATCGTCGCCGAGCGCCGCGGCAATTTGCAAATCCGGCTCGGAGGGTTGCAGGTTGCCGGAAGGGTGGTTGTGAATCACCACCTCGCCGGCGCGGGGAATCTTCAGCAGCGCCGGTACGGCAGTGCGGTGCCCTCGCGCCAGGATGCGGACATCAGCGACCGAACCGCCGGTGAGCGTGCCGAGGGCGAAGACCTCGTTGCCGCCGGCGTCGCGGATGGCCAGACGCAATGCAATCAGTGCGTTCGCCGAGAATCGCTCGCCAACGGTGGGCATCAGCGGCGAGGCTATACCGCGGCGCCGGCGAGTGCCACGGCATCGATTTCGGCCGAGGGCCCGTGTTATAGAGCGCGCCATGAGCGACGCCGTCATTCGGGTGGGCCTGGTGCAGATGAAGAGCGAGGGCCACGCCGACGCGAATCTGAAAAGGGCCATTGAGGGAATCGCCGAGGCGGGCGGCCGCGGCGCGCACGTGGTCGGCCTGCAGGAGCTTTTTCTCACCGACTACTTCTGCCAGGTCGAGGAGACGGTGCGATTCGATCTGGCGGAGACCATTCCCGGACCGACCAGCGCCGCGCTGAGCGCCGCCGCGGCGAAACACGGGGTCGTCGTCGTCGGGTCGATTTTCGAGAAGCGGGCCGAAGGGGTCTTTCACAACTCGGCACCGATCTTCGATGTCGACGGAACGATGCTCGGCGTTTACCGCAAGATGCACATTCCGGATGACCCGCTGTACTTCGAGAAGTTTTACTTCACGCCGGGCGACAACGGCTTCCTCAGCTTCCCGACGGCGCGCGGAAACTTCGGGGCGCTGATCTGCTGGGACCAGTGGTTTCCCGAGGCGGCGCGTCTCACCGCCTTGCGCGGCGCCGACGTCCTTTTCTATCCGACCGCGATCGGCTGGCACCCGGCGGAGAAGGATCGCTACGGCGCCTCCCAGCAGGGGGCGTGGGAGACGATGCAGCGCTCGCACGCCATCGCCAATGGCGTTTTTGTCGTCGCCATCAACCGCGTCGGCGTCGAGGGCGGATTGCAGTTTTGGGGCAGCTCCTTCGTCAGTGATCCGTTCGGCAACGTCCTGGCTCGAGCCAGTGCCGACGGCGAAGAGGTACTGGTGGTCGACTGCGATCGCCGCTTGATCGCCGAGACCCGGCGCAACTGGCCGTTCTTGCGCGACCGCCGCATTGACGCGTACGGCGACCTCAATAAGCGATTCATCGACTGAAGACCTCGGCGCAGATGAGTCCAGGGCAGACGCCGAGCCGGCTCGGTTATCGCATGCCGGCGGAATGGGAACCGCACAGCGCGACCTGGCTGTCATGGCCGCACAATCGCGATTCGTGGCCCGGCAAGATGGACCCGGTGCCGGCGGTCTGGGCGCGCCTGGTGGCGGCGCTGATCGACGGCGAGGACGTGCACATTCTCGTCAGAGATCCGGCAATGCGCCGCGATGCCGAAGATATACTCGCCGATCACGGGGTCGCACTCGAGCGCGTCTCCCTGCACGAAGTAGCGACCAACGATGCGTGGATGCGCGACCACGGTCCGACCTTCGTCGTCAGCGTCGACGCGCAGCAACCGTTGGCCTTGATCGACTGGACCTACAACTCCTGGGGCGGAAAATATCCACCGTGGGACGATGACGACCGGGTGCCGTCGCGCCTGGCCGAAATTCTCGACTTGCCCGTGTTTCGTCCCGGCATCGTCATGGAAGGTGGTTCGATCGAGGTCAACGGTGCCGGGACGTTGCTGACGACTGAGTCTTGCCTGCTGAACCCCAATCGAAATCCGCGGATGAATCGCGACGGCCTGGAGCGGGTGCTCGCCGATCACCTCGGGGTGCGACACTTCATTTGGCTCGGTGACGGTGTCGACGGCGACGACACGGACGGGCACATCGACGACCTGACCCGTTTTGTTTCGCCGACCACGGTCGTCACGGTGCTCGAGGAGAACCCCGCGGACGTCAACTACCAGCCGCTGCGCGACAACCTCGCGCGCCTGGAGAGGACTCGCGACCAAGACGGGCGACCGCTCGACATCGTCAGCCTGCCGATGCCGGCACCGGTGGCGTACGAGGGGCAGCGCCTTCCGGCCAGCTACGCCAACTTCTACATCGGCAATCGCGTGGTCGTCGTGCCGACCTATCGATGTGCCGCCGATGAACGCGCCCTCGAGACGCTGATCCCGTTGTTTCCCGATCGCGAAGTGATCGGCATCGACGCCGTCGATCTCGTTCTCGGCCTCGGCGCCTTCCACTGCATCACGCAGCAGCAGCCGGCATGAAGCGAACCGGCCAGCGCTTCGTCGCCGGCGTCGCTACGCCCGCGTGGGTTGCGCGGACGATTCCGCGAGCGCTTCAGCCGCGGGCTCGGATCGAGCGGAAATACACTGCCAGGCCGACGACGGCGACGAGCGACGCCAGCGCCGTCGCAAGGGCCTCGGCGCCGGCGCCGTGCCGGTAGGCGAGCAATCGCTGGATGGTGAGAAAGGCGAAAAACGCCGTCGCGCTACCGATGAGAATCCGATGCGCCGTCATCAGTCGCATGGCGGCAATTGTAGCCGGCTACTGAGGACCGACAAGTAGTTGCGGACGGCGGTGGTTTGCGGAAGACGTCTACCGTCGGCGTGGCGGCGGCGCGCGTCGACACGGCCCTTCGCTTGTATTCTCGCACCCGGGCCCGGGATACTTCCCCGCAATGGCTTCTCATTGCCGTTCCCGTATCGGCGCGAGACGCTGCACATCGACGTCGCGACAAACCTTGGACACGAATGGAGTTCGACTGATGGCGAGCTGGTACGAAGACAACGCCCACTCGATCGGCAACACACCGCTGGTGCGCCTGAACCGCGTGCACGACGGGGCGCCGGCGACGATCCTAGCAAAGATCGAAGGCCGCAATCCGGCCTACTCGGTGAAATGCCGCATCGGCGCGGCGATGGTCTGGGATGCCGAGAAGCGCGGCATCCTCGGACCCGGCGTGGAGATCGTCGAACCGACCAGCGGCAATACGGGTATCGCGCTGGCCTTCGTTGCCGCAGCGCGCGGCTATCCGCTGACGCTGACGATGCCCGACACGATGAGCCTCGAGCGCCGCAAATTGCTGATCGCCTATGGAGCAAAGTTGGTGCTCACCGAAGGCGCGGGCGGCATGAAGCGCGCGGTGGCGAAGGCCGAGGAAATCGTCGCTTCGGATCCGGCGCGGTACGTACTGCTGCAACAGTTCGCCAACCCGGCCAATCCGGCAATTCACGAGACCACGACCGGGCCGGAGATCTGGCAGCAGACCGACGGCGCCATCGACATTTTCGTCGCTGGTGTCGGCACTGGCGGGACGATTACGGGCGTGTCGCGCTACATCAAGAAGACGCGCGGGCGAGCCATCATCTCCGTTGCCGTCGAACCCGCGGACAGCCCTGTGCTGACGCAGCAGCGCGCCGGCAAACCGTTGCAACCCGCGCCGCACAAGATCCAGGGCATCGGGGCGGGGTTCGTGCCGCAGGCGCTCGACCTCTCGGTGGTCGATGAGATCGAGTGCGTGACCAACGACGAGGCGATCACCTTCGCCCGACGACTGGCGCGCGAAGAGGGGATCCTCGCCGGAATTTCATGCGGCGCGGCGGTCGCTGTCGCCGTGCGGATCGCCCGGCGGCCGGAGAACGCCGGAAAGACGATTGTCACGGTTCTGCCCGATTCGGGCGAGCGCTACCTCAGCTCGACTTTATTCGAGGGAATCTTTGACGCCCACGGTGCGGCACTCTGAGGCGGCGTCCGTATGAGGCGTCATCCGGGGGTTGCCGAGCAAGCTGAGGGTCGCGGGCGGAGAGGAAGGCCGCATCGCCTCCGTGAGCGGCTTCAGGCCGTCTTGCGGACAGGCGGCAGGTCGCCTGCGGCGGTCTGGCCTGCGCCGGAACCCAAGCGGCGCTGCAGCATGTTGAACAGACCCTTCTCCAACAGCGTCTCGTGTCGTCCGGTGGCGATGTGGAAGACGTTTTGAAACGCCCGCCAGGGGCGAATCGTATAGCTCGCGGCGTAGAAGGCGATCATCGCAGTGATGCGGGCCACGCCGAGCTGGCGAGCCGTCAGGTGGTCGGTGAACGACGAACCCTTGCTGAGATCGTGACCGCACATCAGCGCCAGGAAGTACTCGTCACTCGGCGCAGGAATGCGCCCCTGCTCGCGCAGCTGGTCGTAGAGCTCGGAACCGGGATAGGGCTCGAAGAGAAACACCAGCGCATCGGATACGCCGGCCACTGCCATCCTGACGAGAAACACGTAGGTGTGCAGCAGATCCGTCGCCGTTTGCCCCGGAAAGCCCAGAACCAGGTTGGCCTTCACCTTGACGCCCTGTCGTGCGCAGGAGCGCATCGAGTCGAGCATCGTCGCAATCTTGACCTTCTTCTTGATGCGCCTCAGCTCCTCGGGCGAACCGCTTTCTGGGGCGTAGGTGATATTGCGGCAGCCAGTCGCGTAGAGGGCCTTCGCCACTTCCTCATCGATCGCCTCCGAACGCGTACCCGTCGGCAACTGCCAGACGAACTTCATCCCCCGCTCCTGAATGAGGCGGCAGAACTCGAGGATCCAGTCGCGCTTGATGATCGCGGTCAGGTCGTAGAAGTCGAAGCTGTTGGCGTCGTAAATTCGTTGATAGTCGGCTATCTCCGCCAATACCTCGGCCGGATCGCGCGCCATCCACCGCGTCGTCCACATCGTCGGGCTGGAGCAGAACGTGCACCGGTACGGACAGCCGCGGGTTGCCAGGAGCGGCATCGTCCGCCCCCGGTTGACGCCGAAGCTGAGGCCGCGAGAGAGGTAGTTCTCGACCGGAAAGAGATCCCATGCCGGCCGCGCAACCGCATCGATGTCACGGATTCGTTGGCGTGGCGGGGTCCTCACCAGCTGATCACCGATGCGTGTCACCAGTCCGCTGACTTCGGCGGTCGAGCGTCCATTGGCAATCGCATCGAGGAGATCGACGATGGCATCCTCGCCTTCACCGAGTACCACGTGGTCGACGTTACCCGTCTCAATCGAGTATTCGGGTAGCGCACTGACCGCCTCGCCGCCGACGATGATCGGAACGGCGGGGAAGCGATCCTTGAGTGCCAAGGTGATCCGGCGAACGTAAGCCCAGTCCTGCGAGAACATCACCGAGACGGCGAAAACCTCGGCGTCCGATGGCACCCGCTCCATTATTTGTTCGACGGTAAGTCCGCGGCAAGCGAAGCGATGTTCGTCGAGCGGGGTCACCTGCCCGGGAGCCTCGCCGATGGCATCCAGCACCTCGACATCGTGCCCCGCGGCCCGCGCCGCGGCCGCTACGTAGGCAAATCCGATCGGCGGCACGGGCAGCGCCACCATCTGGTAGCGAAGCTCGACGTAAGGCGGGCGGATGAAGCATACCTTCATCCTTCTCGCATACCACGAGCGCTCAACGCCTCGCCACCTCGATCATCGTTCGCATGCACTCGGCCGCCGTATCTGGGCGCCCGCCTCTCTCGCGACTCCGCGGAAGAGCGGTTGGGTTGACTGATTCCTAGTTGTGTATAAGATACACAACTATGTCCAGGAGATGCCAATGAGCGAGCTGCAGACGTTGACCGGCACGGAGTTGCGCACGAAGTTCGGTGCGCTCGACATGCCGGCGATCTACTCGGCCGACGAATGCGACCGGCTCGCCGCGGTGATCGCGGAAATTGGCGAACTCAAACAACAGCGGAACGCGGTGATCTTGGCGCACAACTACCAGAGACCCGAGATCTTCGAGGTGGCGGATTTCGTCGGTGACTCCCTCGAGCTGGCCAGGCGCGGTACCGATCTCGAGGCCGACGTCATCGTCTTCTGTGGGGTTCACTTCATGGCCGAGTCGGCGAAGATCCTGGCTCCGGAGAAGACCGTGTTGTTGCCCGACATGCGCGCCGGTTGCTCGCTGGCCGACAGCGTCGATCCGGACGAACTGGTCGAACGCCGGGACGAGTTGCGCAAAGTATACCCGGACCTGCAGGTCGTCGCCTACGTCAACACCACGGCGGCGGTCAAAGCCGTCGTCGACGTCTGCGTGACGTCCTCCAATGCCGTACAGGTGGTGGAGAAACTCGATTCGCAACACATCCTCTTCGTACCCGACGAGCACCTCGCCAACTACGTGCAGAAAGAGACCTCGAAGACGATCATCTCGTGGAACGGCAACTGCTACGTGCACCACCAGATCACGCCGGAGAACATCTTGTCGGTGAAACGCGGCGTGCCGAACCTGAAGGTCCTGGTGCACCCTGAGTGCCGTGCCGACGTTCTCGAGCTGGCCGACGCCGTGCTCTCCACCAGCGGCATGGTCCGCTACGCGAAGGAGAGCGACGCCGAGGAGTTCCTCATCGTCACCGAATGCGGGTTGTCGGACAAGCTGATCCTCGAGGTGCCGGAGAAGAAGTTCTACAAGGCGTGCAAACTCTGTCAGTTCATGAAGATGATCACGCTCGACGCGACGTTGGATTCGTTGCGTCACATGCGGCACGAGATCGTCCTCGACGAAAACCTCCGGGCCGCGGCCGAGAAGTCGCTGCGGCGGATGTTCGAGCTCAGTTGAGGGCAGGCCAGGTGGCGGCCGGCGCTCATGCCCTGCTGGCGGTCGACGTCGTCGTTTTCTCGTTCATCGAGCGGCGGCTCTGTCTGCGTGTGGTGAAGATCCGCAACGGCGCGTTTGCCGGGTCGTGGGCGTTTCCAGGCAGTCTCGTCAGCGCCGGCGAGTCGCTCGAGGCGGTCGCGTACCGCGAATTGCAGGCGTCGCCGGCGGCAGAGGTGCATCTCGAACAGCTGCGGACATTCGGCGATCCCGGCCGCGACCCACGCGGTCGCATCGTCTCTACCGCTTACCTCGCGCTGGCCCCCGACAGCGAAGCGATTGGCACCTCCAAACGCTACCTGGAGTGCGGCTGGAAGGATGCGCGCGCGCTGCCACGGCTGGCTTACGATCACAATCTGATGGCTGAGGCGGCGATTGACCGACTGCGTAGTAAACTCGGCTACACCAACATCGTGCGGACCCTGCTGGCGGAGGAGTTCACACTGAGCGAGTTGCAGGTTGCCTATGAGGTGATCCTCGACCACCCGCTCGATCGGCGAAATTTTCGCAAGAAACTCGGCGCCACGGGGATGCTCGAGTTGGCCGGCCGTCGCCGCCGCGGACCACATCCGCCTGCCGAGCTCTACCGGTTCCGCCAGCGCCGCTTGATCGCCGTCGATATTCTTTGACCGCGACATCCGGCGCCGGCGTTTGCATGAGACGGGGTTGCGCCGAGTACCTTCGTTGAAACGACCGGCGTTGACTTCGCCTTAGGCATCCGGTGACGTGCGGCGATGGCCAGTGGGGTCGCGGCAGAAGTCGCCGCCGAGAAGGCGCCCAACCTGGCGCGGCACGTATGGCTTCTCGCCTGGCCGGCCATTCTGACATTCGGCCTCGAATCCCTGGTCGGCCTGGTCGATACCCTGATGGTCGGCCGACTCGGCGCCCAGCCGTTGGCCGGCGTCGGAGTCGGCGCGCAGATCCTGCACGGTGTCCACGTCGTCATCTTCGCCGTCGCCGGTGGCACGATCGCCTTGGTGGCTCGCTTCGTCGGTGCTGGCGAGCGACTGAACGCGGAGAAGGTGCTGGCGCAGTCGATCTATAGCGCGGCGCTTCTCGGCGCGGCGATTGGCGTGCCCGTCTTCGTTTACGCCAGCGAAGCCGTGGCGGCCTTCGGTGTCGATTCGGTGGTGGTCGGCGAGGGGAGTGGCTACCTGCGATTTCTCATGATCGGTTTGCCGTGTGCCGCGGCGTTCGAGATCTTTGCCTCCGCGTTCCGCGGCGCCGGCGACATGCGCACGCCGTTGCTCATCGGCGCCGTCGTCAACGTTTTCAACGTGATCGCCAACTACGCGCTGATCTTCGGCGGATTCGGCTTTCCGGCAATGGGAGCCCGCGGTTCGGGACTGGCCAGCACCCTCGCCTTTACTCTCGGCGCGCTGCTGTCGCTGATCGCCATGCGGCGTCGCGACGCGGTGTTGCGCCTACACGCCGCCGCACTGCCAATCGACTTCAGTTTGATTCGCCGGATCCTTCGCATCGGTCTGCCCTCGGCGATCGAGCAGTGCTTTCTCCAGGTGGGATTTTTTCTCTATCTGTTCATCGCCTCGAAGTACGGAACCGACGCGATGGCCGCCTATTTCATCGGCGTTCGAATCCTTGCGCTCTCGTTTCTGCCTGGGCTCGGCTTCGCCGCGGCTGCTTCGACCATTGTTGGCCAGTATCTCGGAGCCGGCCAGCCGGGGCAGGCGCAGCGAGGTGGTTGGGACGCCTGCCGTCTGGCCGTCTACCTGATGACCGCGATCGGCGTGGTGATCTTCGTCACTGCTGAGCAGATCGCCGGCGCCTTCGTCGACGACGCGCGAGTGATTGCCGATGCAGTGCCGTTCATTCGCATCCTGGCAGTGGCGCAGCCGTTGATGGCGCTTGATTTCACGTTGAGCGGCGCGCTGCGAGGAGCGGGCGACACGCGCTTCCCGCTACTCATCCTGATCCTCGGATTCTACGGCGCGCGCCTCGGCAGCGCCTATGTTGCGGCCTACTTACTCGACCTGGGATTGACCTGGGTATGGCTGGCACTGCTCGGCGACTACGCCCTGCGGGCGACGCTGAAATCGATTCGATTCCACGGACGGCGCTGGCAGCGGATTGCCGTTTGAGGTGCGATGCGCCGCGGGCTGCCTCGGACGACGGCTGAGTGAGCTCGGCTGCTCGGCGAACGCTGGTTCGAACGCACCGACTGCCGCGAGCCAGGTCATATTGCCTTTCGTCGAGTGATTGGGTTTAGATTTCAGGTTCACTTCCGCATACGGGCGCTGACCCGCGGCGGGGAAAAGGGGTCTGGATGCTGCACGAGGGTCGGGGGATCAGTCACTTCGGTTTGGAACACCACGGCATCGCCAACGCCGCAACTGTGTATTGGAATCTGCCGGCTCCGGTACTCTACGAGCACGCGATTCGCCGCGCAGAGGGGCGCATCGCCCTACAGGGCCCGTTGGTGACGCGTACCGGAAAGCATACCGGGCGCGCGCCGCATGATCGATTCATCGTTCGCGAGAGCTCGAGCAGCGACAAGATCGCCTGGGGCAAGGTGAACAAGCCGTTCGACGAAGACCGCTTCGATCGATTACTGCACCGGGTGCTGGCGTACCTTCAGAATCGCGACATCTACGTGCAGGACTGCTTTGCCGGCGCGTCGCACGGATACCAGCGCAGCGTACGGGTGATCAGCGAAAAGGCTTGGCACAGTTTGTTCGCGCAGAATATGTTCATCCGCCCGACGGGCGAGCAACTACCCGGCATGAAACCGGATTTCACGATCATTCAAGTGCCGGATCTACGCGCTGATCCGGAGATCGACGGCACCAACTCGGACGCCTTCATCCTCGTCCACTTCGGCAAGCGCTTGGTTCTCGTCGGCGGCACGGCCTACGCAGGTGAGGTGAAGAAGTCGGTCTTCAGCTTCATGAACTTCGTCCTGCCGCAGGATGGAGTCTTGTCGATGCACAGCTCCGCCAATGTCGGTGCCGATGGCGCCTCCGCCGTCTACTTCGGCTTGTCCGGAACCGGCAAGACGACGCTGTCGGCCGATCCGGGGCGGACGCTGGTCGGCGACGACGAACACGGTTGGAGCGATGAGGGAATCTTCAATTTCGAAGGTGGCTGCTACGCCAAGGTGATCCGCCTCTCGGCCGAGACCGAGCCGGAAATCTACGCGACAACACGCCGCTTCGGCACGATCATCGAGAACGTGATCATGGAAGACACGACGCGCGTGCTCGATCTCGACGACGCGTCGGTGACGGAAAATACCCGCGCCGCGTATCCGATTACACACATCCCCAATGCCTCGCCGACGGGTACGGCAGGCCATCCCAGCGACATCATCATGCTGACCTGCGACGCCTTTGGCGTCTTGCCGCCGATCTCCCGTCTGACGTCGCCGCAGGCGATGTACCACTTCCTCTCTGGCTATACGGCGAAGGTCGCCGGCACCGAGCAGGGGGTGACCGAGCCTGAAGCGACGTTCAGCACATGCTTCGGTGCGCCATTCATGCCGTTGCACCCGACGGTGTACGCCAAGTTACTCGGTGAGAAGATCGCCAGGCACGGTGTGCGCGTGTGGCTCCTCAACACCGGCTGGAGCGGGGGCCCCTACGGCGTTGGCGCGCGCATGAAGCTGCCGTACACGCGCAGCATGCTGCACGCGGCGCTCGACGGCAAGCTCGACGACGTCAAGTACGTGCGTGACGCGGTGTTCGGCGTCGACGTTCCCGTCGCCTGTCCGGACGTGCCGGCCGAAGTGCTGACGCCGCGCGCGACGTGGAAGGATCCGGCGGCGTACGAAGCGAAGGCGCGCGATCTGGCGGGTCGCTTCAACGAGAACTTCAAGCACTACGAAGAGCACGTAAGCGCCGAAGTGAGGGCGACCGCACCGAACGCCGCTTGACATTCAGGCGCTGCGGCGCTTTTTGGACTCTCAGATGGCAGACCACGGCAATGGTGGCGGATCGCGTTCGGCACGTCGCGTCGCGGCCGCCGCGAACGCAGTGCAGAATCGTTCGTGCACGCGGACGCGCGCTTCGATTCTCGTCGGCGACTTGCGCGGATTCTCTCACTTGGCGCAACGCATCGAACCGGACGTCGCGGTCGGTCTGCTGCGCGGCTTCTACATGGACGCGGCAGACGTTGCCGTGGCGCATCGCGCGACGATCGAACGCGTCGTCGGCGACATTTTCATATTGCTTTTCCAATCGACCGGGGCGCGCCGCGACGACGGTTCGCGCGCGATCCGCACGGCGCTGGAGTTGCAGCGGACGTTCCTCGCGTTGCGCAACCGTTGGGAGCGGGAAGGGACGCTGCGCGGTGGGCAACTCGGATTGGCGATGGGGATTGGCACCGGACAACTGATTCTCGCCGAGCTGGAAGGCGTGCCGGGAGTGAACTCGGTGCCGTTTGGCGAACCGCTGTCGCGCGCGACCCGGCTCTGTCAGGCCGCGCGCGCGGCCGACGTCTTGATCGACGAAGAAGCCTACGCGGGGGCACGGCGCAACCTCGAGCGCACGGTGGTGTTCACCTCGCGCGAGGTCTCGCTGCGCGGGCGCGATGCACTGACCGCCTACAAAGCGCAACTGCGCAGGGCCGGATTGCGGGTGGTATCCCGCGGCTCGGCCACCGATCCGGTCTGCGGCCGGGAAGTTACGCCGCGCCGTTCGGGCGAGCGGCGGGAGTACGGTGGAGCGACATTCCATTTCTGTTCGCAGGAATGCGGACAACGCTTTGCCGACGACCCTGCCAACTGGCTGCCCTGAACGATCATTTTAGCGGAGCGCGGTTTCAGGCCTGCGATGGTGGGCATTTTTGGCGCGATGCGCTCCGCCGACCGTGTCGCGCGCGGGTTTCAGATGCCCTGTTTCTTGTAGCGTGCGGCGTTGAGCACGTACTTCTCGGCAGACGAGATCAGTTTGCGCAGTTCTTCCTCTCGCAGCGGACGCCGAACCGCGGCGGGTTGGCCGAGGACGAGCGAGCGCGGCGGCACCACTGTGCCGGGGGCGAGCAGGGCGCCGGCGCCGACCAGGCTCTGCTCGCCGATCTCACAGCGGTCGAGAATGATTGCTCCAATGCCGATCAGAGCCCCGTTGCCGACGGTGCAGCCGTGCAGAATGACGCCGTGGCCAACGGTGACATCGTCGCCGACGACGGTGCCGTTGCCGCCGCCGGTCACGTGTACGGTCGAGTTGTCCTGGATGTTCGTTCGCGCGCCGATACGGATATGGTTGACGTCGCCGCGCAGGACGGTGTGGAACCAGATGCTGCTCTGCGCGCCGATCTGTACGTCGCCGATGATCTGTGCCGTTTCCTGCACATAGGCGGTTGCGTCGATGGTCGGCGTGAGGCCGTCAAGTGGGATGATCATCGGCGGCAACGTATCGCCATCGGCTGTGCGGCGACAAGGGGAGGATATCCACTAGATGTAGTAGGCGCGGGGGGGAGGTTGCCAAAGCGGTAGCGGTTTTGTAAGTAACCGCATGGTTGGCCCGAAACCGGTCGTGCTCGATCCCCAAGCGGTACGTGGGGTGCGCGCGGCCGACTCCGGCCGGCACTCCGGCGGCGCTTTGACAGGCCGGCGAGGATTTCCGCGGCGGGCTTCGGCCATTGAATTCATCGGCGCGGTGCGCGGCGCGCGGCGCAATTTGCCAGGAGGCTCGCATGTTCACCTATGACATGCCGGAGGGATACACCTTCGACGATGTTTTGTTGGTACCCGGAAGGTCGGACTTTCTTCCCAGCGAAGCCGACGTTTCGACGCGGCTATCGCGCCGCGTTTCGCTGAACATTCCGTTGGTTTCGGCGGCGATGGACACGGTGACGGAATCGGCCATGGCGATCGGCATGGCGCAAGAGGGAGGCATCGGCGTCATCCACCGCAACCTGTCGATCGAGGACCAGGCGTTCGAGGTCGCCAAGGTCAAGAAGTCCGAGAGCGGACTGATTCTCGACCCGGTCACTGTTCATCCTGATCAAAAGATCGCCGAAGCGCTGGAGATCATGCAGCGCTACAAGATCTCCGGGTTGCCGGTCGCCGTCGATGGCAAGGCAGTCGGCATCCTCACCAACCGCGATCTGCGATTCGAGAAGCGCCTCGACCGCACGGTCGCCGAGGTGATGACCGGGGGCGACAAGTTGATCACCGGAAAGCCGGGAATCGGCCTTGATGAAGCGAAAGAAGTCCTGCACGCGAATCGCATTGAGAAGTTGCTCATCGTCGACGCCGCGGGCCGTCTCGAGGGGCTCATCACGGTGAAGGACATCGAGAAGGCCGCGGCGTTTCCCGCCGCTTGCAAGGACGAATGGGGGCGGCTGCGCGTCGCCGGCGCCATCGGCACTGGTCCAGACCGCTTGGAGCGCGCCAACGCTTTGGTCGTCGCCGGAGCGGATGTGCTGGTGATCGACACCGCGCATGGGCATTCTAAGAACGTCGTCGACACGGTGCGCGAGATCAAGGCGTCGTTTCCCGGCACAGACGTCATCGCCGGCAACGTGGCAACCGAAGAGGGCGCCAGGGTGCTGGCCGAGGCGGGCGCCGACGGCATCAAGATCGGCATGGGACCGGCGTCGATCTGTACCACCCGCGTCGTCTCCGGTGTCGGCGTTCCGCAACTGACGGCGGTCGCGGCGGCGGCGAAGGTGGCCCGGCAGCACGATATTCCCCTGATCGCCGACGGCGGCATCAAGTTTTCCGGGGACCTCGCCAAGGCCTTGGCGGCGGGTGCCGATTCGATCATGATCGGCGGCCTTTTTGCCGGCACCGAGGAGAGTCCTGGGGAGACGATCCTCTACCAGGGGCGTACCTACAAGTTGTACCGGGGCATGGGCTCGCTCGAGGCGATGCGCGAACGCGAGGGCAGCCGCAACCGCTATGGCCAGGGCGAATCGACCGACCACATGAAGTTGGTTCCCGAGGGCATCGAGGGGCGGGTGCCGCACAAAGGCCCACTGACGTACATCGTCGCCCAGTTGGTGGGCGGACTGCGCGCCGGCATGGGATACTGCGGTTGTCGCAACATTGCCGGGCTCCAGGAAGGGGCGCGCTTCATGCGCGTCTCGGACGCGTCGCTGCAGGAAAGCCACGTGCACGACGTGTTCATTGCCAAAGAAGCTCCGAACTACCGCCGCGAGGGCTGAGCGGGCATGATCCTGATTCTCGATTTCGGCTCACAGTACACGCAGCTGATTGCGCGCCGGGTGCGCGAAGCCCATGTGTACTGCGAAATCCACCCGTTCAATATTTCGATCGAACAAATCCGCGAATTCCGTCCGCGCGGAGTCATTCTCTCCGGCGGACCGGCCAGTGTCTACGCCGAGGATGCACCGCTGCCCGACCCGGCGGTTACCGAGCTAGGCGTGCCCGTGCTCGGTATCTGCTACGGCATGGGCGTGTTGGTGCAGCAGGGTGGCGGCGCGATGGCGCGGGCGGTGCACCGCGAGTTCGGGCCGGCGGAACTGGTCGTCGACGATTCATCGGGTCTGTTCGCGCAGTTTACGACCGGCTCGAGCACGCCGGTTTGGATGAGCCACGGCGATCGGCTGGAACGCCTGCCGGACGGCTGGGCGGTGCTGGCGCACAGCGACAACTCGCCGGTCGCCGCCTGCAGCGACCCGCAGAGGCGTCTCTACGGTATCCAGTTTCACCCGGAAGTCGTCCACACGCCGCGCGGGCGCGAGGTGTTGGAGAATTTCGTCTTCGGCATTTGCAGCGCGCCGGCAGACTGGACGATGGAGAATTTCATCGAGCGCGAGACGGCGGCGATTCGCGCGCAGGTGGGCAAGGCCGGTGTCGTCTGCGGTCTCAGCGGCGGCGTCGATTCGACGGTGACGGCGGCCCTCTTGCACCGCGCCATCGGCGATCAGTTGACATGCATCTTCGTCGACAACGGTGTTCTGCGGCGCGACGAAGCGACCACGGTCATGCGTGTGCTCGGCGAGGCGATGAGCTGCCGGATCAAGGCGGTCGACGCCAGCCAACTGTTTCTCGGCCGCCTGGCGGGAATCGAGGACCCGGAGAAGAAGCGCAAGACGATCGGGCTGACCTTCATCGAGGTTTTCGAGCGCGAGGCAGGCGAGTTGGCCGACGTGCGGTTTCTCGCCCAGGGCACTCTCTACCCCGACGTGATCGAATCGGTTTCGTTCAAGGGGCCGTCGGCGACGATCAAGTCGCACCACAATGTCGGCGGTTTGCCGGAGAGGATGCATCTCGCTTTGGTGGAACCGCTGCGCGAGCTGTTCAAGGACGAGGTGCGCGAGCTGGGACTGGTGCTCGGTTTGCCGAAGGATGTCATCGGCCGGCACCCGTTTCCCGGGCCGGGCCTGGCGATCCGCATTCTCGGCGCGGTCACGGCTGAGCGTGTCGCCGTGGTCCAGGCGGCCGACGTCATCTTGCACGAGGAGGTGCGCCGGGCCGGCTGGTACGACAAGATCTGGCAGATGTTCGCCGTGCTCCTTCCCATCAACACCGTCGGCGTGATGGGTGACGAGCGGACCTACGAGAACGTCGTCGCCATTCGAGCCGTCGACAGCGTCGACGGCATGACCGCCGACTGGTCGCGGTTGCCGGGCGACTTGCTGGCCAGGATATCGAGTCGCATCATCAACGAAGTGCCGGGAGTCAACCGCGTGGTCTACGACATATCGTCGAAGCCGCCGGCTACGATCGAATGGGAGTGATGCGCATCGCTGGATGATCGACGCGGCGCGGGCAAAGGCGGGGAGGAGAGTGACGAGCATGGCGAGCGGACAATCGGCGGGGACGAACAACTGGCGGCGCGGCGGATGGTGCCGCCGATGAGCTTCGTCCATCTGCACCTGCACACGCAGTACAGTCTGCTCGACGGCGCCAATAAGATCGACCGTCTGGTGCCGCGCGTCAGCCAGTGTGGCATGCCGGCGGTGGCGATGACCGACCATGGCAACATGTTCGGCGCCGTCGAATTCTACAAGACCGCGGCAAAGGCCGGCGTCAAGCCGATCATCGGCTGCGAGGTGTACGTCGCGCCGGGCGACCGGCGTGACAAGCAGCGCGTCGTGCGCAACGACGACCACGAGACGGCCGGCAATTACCATCTGATTCTGCTGGCGATGAACAAGCAGGGCTACCAGAATCTGTGCCGCCTGGTGACCGCCGGTTACACCGAGGGGTTCTATTACAAACCGCGTATCGACAAGGAACTGTTGCGCGAGTTGAACGGCGGGCTGATCGCCTTGTCCGGCTGTCTGGCCAGCGAGGTGAATCGCGCCATCGCCGCCGGTTCGCTCGATCGGGCGCGCACCGTTCTCGGCGAGTATCGCGAGATGTTCGACGATCGCTACTACGTCGAGATACAGGACAACCACCTGGCCGAGCAAAACGCTGCCAACTCTGTATTGGTGGAACTGGCGCAGGAGTTGTCCCTGCCGTTGGTCGCCACCAACGACTGTCACTACCTCGCCCCCGAGGACGCGCACGCGCATGACGTCCTGCTGTGCATCCAGACGGGCAAGACCCTCAACGACGAGAGTCGCTGGCGCTTCGAAACGGACCAGCTCTACGTCAAGAGCGCCGAAGAGATGTTGGCGGCCTTCCCCGATACGCCCGAGGCGATCTCCAACACCGTCGATATCGCCAACCGAATCGAGCTCGAGATGGAGTTTGGCCGTTATCAGTTCCCGGTCTTCGCGACATCGGTTGGCCTGACGCTCGAACAGCAACTCGAACGCGACGCGCGACGCGGGTTGGAAGAGAGGTTCGATCGGCTGCGCGAACAGCCTGGCTGGAGCGATGAGAAGGAAGGAGAGTATGTCGCCCGCCTCGATCACGAGATCCAGGTGATCCACGACATGGGATTCTCGGGCTACTTTCTAATCGTCGCCGACTTCACCAACTACGCCCAGAGCCGAGGCATCCCGGTGGGGCCGGGGCGAGGTTCGGCCGCGGGCAGCCTGGTTGCCTACGCGCTGAAGATCACCGATCTCGACCCGATCCCTTACAATTTGCTCTTCGAGCGCTTCCTCAATCCCGAGCGCAAGTCGATGCCGGATATCGACATGGATTTCTGCTTCGAGCGGCGCGACGAGGTGATTCGCTACGTGCGCGAGAAATACGGCGACGACCACGTGGCGCAGATCATCACCTTCGGAACGCTCAAGGGCAAAGCGGCGATCAAGGACGTCGGCCGGGTGCTCGACTACACTTTTGGTGAAACCGATCGCATCGCCAAGTTGTACCCCGCTCCCAAGCAGGGCAAGGATTTCCCCCTGTCCGATGCGCTGAACATGGAGCCGCGCCTGCGCGAGATCCAGCGGAAGGGTGGGCGCGACGAGCAACTTTTCGACTTCGCCCTGCGTTTGGAGGGCCTGTTGCGACATGCCTCGAAGCACGCGGCCGGCATCGTCATCGGCTGTCGCCCGCTGGTCGAGGACCTACCGCTCTTCGTCGACAAGGAGGGCAGCGTCATGACGCAGTTCTCCGGCCCTCACATCGACGAAATCGGTCTCATCAAGTTCGACTTTCTGGGGTTGAAGACACTTACCCTGGTGTCGAACATCGTCCGCCGCATCCGCGAGGGGCGCGGCATCGCGTTGGATCTGGCGACGCTGCCGCTGGACGACAAGGAGACCTACCGCCTGTTGACCAAAGCCGACGCCGTCGGCGTGTTCCAGATGGAATCGAGCGGTATGCGCAAGCTGCTCGCGCAGCTGCGCCCGAGCACTTTCGAAGAAATCATCGCCGTGCTCGCGCTCTTCCGTCCGGGGCCACTCGATAGCGGCATGGTCGATCAGTACATCAAGCGCAAACACGGCCGCGAGGACGTCAGCTATCCGCATGCCAAGCTCAAGCCGATCCTCGAGCCGACCTACGGTGTCATCGTCTACCAAGAGCAGGTCATGCAGATCGCGCAGGTGCTGGCGGGATACAGCCTGGGCGACGCCGACAACTTGCGCCGCGCGATGGGTAAGAAGGACGCCGGCAAGATGGAGGTCGAGCGCGAACGCTTCCTGCGCGGCGCCGCCGGACTCGGCGTGCCGGAAAAGCAGGCGGTAGAGATCTTCAATCAGATGGAGACGTTCGCGATGTACGGCTTCAACAAGTCGCACTCGGCAGCATACGCGTTGATCTCCTACCACACCGCCTACTTGAAGGCGCATTACCCCGAGGAGTTTCTCGCCGGCTTGCTCACCCTCGAGATGGGCGACACCGACAAGACCTTCAAGAACATCGCGGAATGCCGCGAGCGCGGTATCCTCATCCTGCCGCCGGACGTCAACGAGAGCCGCGAGGACTTCACGGTTCTGCCTCTGAAGAAGGGAAAGCTGCGGCCGATCCGCTTTGGGCTGGGCGCCGTACGCGGCGTCGGCGCGCGAGCGATCGAGTCGATCCTGGCGGCCCGCGACGCGGATGGTCCGTTCCATTCCCTGGCCGAATTCTGCAAACGGACGCAGGGGCAGCAGGTCAACAAGAAGGTCGTCGAAGGACTGGTCAAATGCGGCGCCTTCGATTTCACCGGCGAGTCGCGCCGCCGTCTGCTCGAAGGCCTCGATCTGGCCCTGCAGTGGGCGGCCGCCGAAGCACGCGATGCGCAGAGCAACCAGATGGGGCTGTTTGCCGCGCGCGGCGGCGGTTCGCCGGAGCCGCCACTGCCGGCGCTGACGCCGTGGACCGATCGCGAGATGCTCAAGGCGGAGCGCGAGGCGCTCGGTTTCTATATATCCGGGCACCCGCTCGACAAATACGAGAAGGACCTCAAGCGCTTCATCAACGCCACCGCGGACCAGCTGCGGACGCGCGCCGATCAGTCGAAGATATCGGTCGGCGGTGTCATCCAGAGCTTGCGCCTACGCAATAGTCGCAAAGGCGATCGCTATGCCAGCTTCACGCTCGAGGACAAGACCGGTACCGTCGAGGTGATCTGCTGGCCTGAGACCTATCGCCGCACGCAGGTCGATCTGGCAACCGACGAACCGGTATGCGTCAAGGGCACACTCGAGGTGGGCGAGGAGCGCTGCCAGGTGATCGCCGACGAGGTCGTTCTGCTCGTCGCCGAGCGCGAACAATCGGTGCAACAGGTGCACTTCGCATTGCGCGCCGATACCGTCGACGATGAGGCGTTGCGAAGGTTGCGTTCGACGCTCGAAGCACACGCCGGGACGTGTCCGGCCTTCCTCCACCTGCTGTTGCCCGACCGGACGGAGACCATCATCGAACTTCCCAACGCGCTGCGGGTGGCCGCCACGGACAACATGATTGATGCGGTCGAGCGCCTCTTCGGAGCGGGTACCACCTCCTTTCAATGAGCGATTCGAGCCGCCGCCGGCAGTCCCCTGGGCATACGATCGGCGAAACGACCGACTTGACGCGGCGCAGGGTCGCGTGGTTGGTTTGGGCAAGTTGCTAATCGTTTCGAATGAGCCCGAACGGGCAGTTCTGGTAGCCGTCGAGCGACAGGGCGCAGGGCACTGGGGCGCGGAGGAGTCGACGCGCGAATTGGCGAGCCTAGCCGCCACGGCAGGCATCAACGTCGTCGCCAGCGCCGTGCAGGCGGTCAAACGGCCGCACCCGCGCACGCTGATTGGCTCCGGCAAGATCGAGGAGATCCGCGCCATGGTGCGCGACCTCGCCGCCCAGGTCGTCGTCTTCGACGACGAGTTGACGCCTGTCCAACAACGCAATCTGGAGCAAATGTTTTGCGTCAAGGTTATCGACCGAACCCAGCTGATTCTCGACATTTTTGCTCAGCGGGCGACCTCCCAGGAGGGCAAGCTCCAAGTCGAATTGGCACAGCTCCAGTATTTGATGCCGCGGCTGACGCGGCAGTGGTCGCACCTTTCGCGCCAGCGCGGCGGCGTCGGTACGCGCGGCCCCGGTGAGACGCAGCTCGAGGTCGATCGTCGCCGGGTGCGAGAGCGTATCGCCATGTTGCGCCGACGGTTGCAGCACGCCCGTCGCACGCGGGCGCTGCATCGGGTCAAGCGGGCGGGAGTTCCATACCCCGTCGTCGCACTCGTCGGCTACACCAACGCCGGCAAGTCGACGTTGATGAATCGGCTGACGGACGCCGGCGTCCTCGTTGAGGATCAACTTTTCGCCACGCTCGACCCAACCGTCCGCAGGCTGCGCCTACCCGGTGGCGCCGAAGCGCTGCTGGTCGACACGGTCGGTTTCATCCACAAGTTGCCGCACGACTTCGTCGACGCCTTCAAGAGCACTTTGGAAGAGGTAAGCAGCGCGGCCGTGCTATTGCACGTGGTCGACGGTTCGGAGGAGTTGGTGGGACAGCGCATCGAGATCGTCGATCGGGTTCTCGACGAGCTCGGCGCCGGCGAAACGCCGCGCGTCACCGTCTTCAATAAGGCCGACAAGGTGCCCCGACCGCACCCGTTGCCGCGCGTCGATGGGCCGGTGGTGGAGATCTCGGCGCAGAGCGGCAGTGGTATCGACGAGTTGCTGAACGAAATCGACACGTTGTTGGCGTCGCAGCAGGAGCGACTGCACGTCTCGGTGCCGATCGGGCGCGCCGATCTCATCGCTGCCATGCACCGCAGCGGGCGCGTCGTCGAAGAGATCCTCGACGAGAGCCAGACCCGATTCGAGGTGACGGCCTTCGTCCCGTCGCCGGTGGCCGGGCGAATCCGCAAGGAGCTGGCGGGACTGTGCTGACCCTCCCCAACTTTCTCACCCTGCTGCGCATCGTCGCCATTCCGATCTTCCTGTCGATCCTGGCACAGGGAAACTACGGGGCGGCCTTCATCGTCTTGGTCTGCGCCGGTATCACCGACGTCATCGACGGCGCGGTGGCGCGCATCTACGACTCGTACTCCGATCTCGGCGCGGTGCTCGATCCGATGGCGGACAAGTTGTTGCTCCTCAGCTCTTTTCTCGTCCTCGGTGTGGCTGGTCACCTGCCGGCCTGGCTGGTCGCCGTAGTCGTCATGCGCGACGTCATTCTGCTGCTCGGATATTTCACGATGTTCGTCGTCGACCAGGAGTGGATGAAGATCGAGCCGAGTCAGCTCGGCAAGATGACGACCTTCATTCAGCTCTTCACGGTCGGCTTCGCTCTCGTCGGCGAAGCCCGTCCCGACTTGCCGCTGCATTGGTTCAACTACTCGATGCAATGCCTGACGGCGTTGGCGACGGCGGCTTCAGGCGTCCAATACGTGTACCGCGGGTTGCTGTGGCACCAGACTCGCGGTAACGTTTCGCCCTGATTGAACCGGAAGCGAGTTTCTCGCGTTCCCGGCCCGTTGCGGACGCCGTATGCCCTCTCTTCTCTTCCTCGTCGCGATCCTTTCGCTCATTTCCGCGGCGGCGGTTGCCGAGGCGGACGATCCGCGTTCGCGAGCGATTCTCGATCGCGCCGCCGAGCTCAGCCGCACGGCGAGGCACTGGGGGGACCGTGAACAGACGCTGGTACTGCAAATAATCGATCGGCGTGGCGGTGTGCACGATCGCCGTTTGCAGATGTGGACCAAGCGCTACGAGGACGACGCCAGCCGAACGCTGTTGATCTTTCGCGAGCCGCCACAGGCGCGCGGAGTCGGCGTATTGCAGTGGGTCGATCCGCACGGACCGGATCTGCAGTGGCTCTACTCTCCGTCGATGAAACGGGTTCGCCAGATTACTGGATCGCGCAAGAAGGAGAGCTTCCTCGGCACGGACTTCAGCTACGAGGATCTCGGATTGATGATGGACGTGATCACCTGGACGCCGTCGGATGCGACCAGTACCTACTCTGGCGAAGTCTCCGTCGAGGGAACGCCGTGTGCGTTGATCGAGCTGCGTCCGGCCGAGTCGCAAGACGTAACCTATGGCGCGCTGCGGCTTTGGATCGGCATCGCCGACCATATGGTCTACCGTTTCGAATTCCTCGGCGCCCAGGGGGCGCTGGCGAAGACGCTGGTGTTGTCGGACATGCTCGAGGTGAACGGCATTCCGGCGCCGCACCACATGGAGATGATCGACGCCAAGGCGGGCAGTCGAACCACTGCCAAGGTAGAGTCCCTGCGGTTCAATGTCGGTCTCGAAGAAGACGTATTCACAAAACGCCGCCTCGAGCGCGGTGGCTGAGCTGGCAGTCTGGCCGCTTCGCACCGGCAACGAATTCCTGGCGCCGCCGCCACGATGATGAGAAGGGAATGAAAATGGCAGGTCGAGATACGTTCCGTACACGGCGAACGTTGTCGGTGGGCGAACGTGAATACGCATATTTCAGTTTGAAGGCGTTCGCCGATGCCACCGGTACCGATCTAGAGCGCTTGCCGTTCAGTATCCGCATTCTATTGGAGAACGTCCTGCGCAACGAGGACGGCGAGCTGATTCGCGCCGAAGACGTCGAGGCGATCGCCGGTTGGACAGCCCGCGGCGACGAGCGGGAAGTGCCCTTCATGCCGGCGCGGGTTCTATTGCAGGACTTCACCGGGGTGCCGGCAATCGTCGATCTCGCGGCAATGCGCGATGCGGTGCGTCGGCTGGGCGCCGATCCGGGCAAGATCAATCCGCGGATTCCCGCCGATCTCGTCATCGACCACTCGGTGCAGGTGGATCGCTTCGGCACGGCTGCCGCATTCGCCTACAACAGCGAACGGGAGTTCGAGCGCAATGGCGAGCGATATGTATTTCTTCGCTGGGGTCAGAAGAGCTTCGAGAACTTTCGCGTCGTTCCGCCGGAGACCGGTATCTGTCACCAGGTGAACCTGGAATACCTGGCGCAGGTGGCCTTCCGCCAAACGCGCGGCGGCGAGACGTGGGTGTACCCGGACACGTTGGTCGGCACCGATTCACACACGACGATGATCAACGGAGTCGGCGTGCTGGGGTGGGGCGTCGGCGGCATCGAGGCCGAGGCGGTGATGCTCGGCCAACCGTACTACATGCTGTCGCCACAGGTCGTCGGAATGAAGCTCAGCGGGCGGTTGGCAGCGGGTGCGACGGCGACGGACCTCGTGCTCACCGTGACGCAGATCCTGCGCAACCACGGCGTTGTCGGCAAATTCGTTGAGTTCTACGGTGACGGCGTCAGTAGCCTTTCGGTCGCCGACCGGGCGACGATCGCCAACATGTCGCCGGAGTACGGCGCGACGATGGGCTTCTTTCCAGTAGACGACGGCACGCTCGACTACCTGCGCGCCACCAGCCGCGACGCCGACCACGTCGCTGTCGTCGATGCCTACTGCCGGGAGCAGGGACTGTTCCGCGTCGACGGTGCGCCGGAGCCGGGCTACGGCGAATCGGTGGAACTCGACCTGACGGCAATCGAGCCGAGCCTGGCCGGTCCCAAGCGTCCGCAGGACCGCGTCGCGCTTTCGGCGATGAAGGGAAAGTTCAATGAGGCTTTGAACCGCGACTACGGCCGGGAGGTGGCCGCCGCGGAGGCTGCCGGCGGCGCGCGGCGCGAGAAGCGCGAATCGCTCTACGAATCCGCCGCCGTCACCCTGGAGATGGAGGGGGAAGCGTTCGCGCTGATGCACGGCTCGGTCGTCATCGCGGCTATCACCAGCTGCACCAACACGTCGAACCCCTCGGTGATGATTGGTGCCGGGGCGCTGGCGAAGAACGCAGTAGCGAAAGGCCTTTCGGTAAAGCCGTGGGTCAAGACGAGCCTGGCGCCTGGTTCGAAGGTGGTGACCGACTACTTGCGTGACGCCGGCCTGATCCCGGCGCTGGAGGCCCTGCGTTTTCACGTCATCGGCTACGGCTGCACGACATGCATCGGCAACAGCGGACCCCTGGCGGAGCCGATCGCGCAGGCGGTGCAGGCGAATCGTCTGGTGGTGGCAGCCGTACTCAGCGGCAACCGCAACTTCGAAGGGCGCATCAACCCGCATACGCTGGCCAATTATCTGGCCTCACCGCCGTTGGTCGTCGCTTACGCGCTGGCCGGCACGGTCGATATCGACTTTGCGACGGAGCCCATCGGTGACGATCGCCACGGGCAACCGGTGTACCTGGCCGACATCTGGCCCTCGGCTGAGGAAGTGGCCGAGCTGATTGGCGGCGCCGTTTCGGCGAAACTGTTTGCCGCGCAATATGCGAGCGTCTTCGAAGGCGATGATCGCTGGCGCGCGCTACCTGTTCCAGAGGGGGAAATCTACCGTTGGGAGGAGGCGTCGACGTACATCAAGAATCCGCCGTTCTTCGAGGACATGACGTTGCAGGTGCCGGACATCACCGACATCGAGGGCGCGCGAATCCTGGCGCTGCTCGGCGATTCCGTAACCACCGACCACATCTCGCCGGCGGGTTCGATTCCGTCCGACGGACCGGCCGGCCTCTATCTGGTCGCGCAGGGTGTACCGCCGGGTGAATTCAACTCGTTCGGCGCGCGGCGTGGCAATCACGAAGTGATGATGCGAGGTACGTTCGGCAACATTCGCCTGCGTAACCAGATCGTTCCCGGCACCGAGGGGGGTGTCACGCGACACTTCCCCGCCGGTGCGCCGATGTCGATCTTCGACGCGGCGATGCGCTACAAGGAGGAAGGCGTCGCGCTGGTGGTCTTGGCGGGCAAGGAGTACGGCACTGGCAGCTCGCGCGACTGGGCAGCGAAGGGAACCAGGTTGCTCGGCGTGCGCGCCGTCATCGCGCAGAGCTACGAGCGTATCCACCGCAGCAATCTGGTCGGGATGGGCGTGTTGCCGCTGCAGTTTCTCGACGGAGAGAGCGCGGCGTCCCACGGCCTGACCGGCGAGGAGGTGCTCGAAATCGCCGGCATCGCCAGCGGCGTCGCTCCGCGTGCCCGACTGACCGTGCGGGCGCGAAAGCCCGACGGGACGGTCGTCGAGTTTGGCGTTCTCTGCCGTATCGATTCCCGAGTCGAGGTGGACTATTACCGCCACGGCGGCATTCTCCAGGCGGTCATGCGAGGCATGATTGGCGAAACCTGAAACTGGGCGGGGTTTCTCGTGCCCCGATGCGAGGGGCGCCATGCCGGGTATCCGACCTGGACGGGCGCCGGCGCGGCAATGCAATGCAGCAAAAGACGATTCGGCTGCATCCGATGACGGTATAATGGCAAGTCGCACGGGACGCGGCCGACCCGCCTCGCGGCGGCAGTGAGGGATCATGGCCGCGATTTCGGGATTCATTTGGAAACTGTCTCATTTCGTTTGCGGTCTCGGAGGCGACCATGGGTGGCCGCGGTACGGGATGCGAGTTCCGCGCGGCTTGCGCTCGGTCGTTGCCGGCGCGCTGGCCTTCGCGCTAGCATTGATGGCGAGCGCTGGTCCGGCGGCGGCGGGCAACGGATCCAATGGCCCGGTAGTCAGCTGGGCGGGGGCTATCAACCAGAATGGTTGCCCGGGGTGCTGTAGTTTCTCTTGTCGCCTGACGCCGACGCCGACGCCGCACATCGATGATAGCGGACGTCGTATCTTCCAGCGTTCCGCGGGTCGCTTCCTCTTCATCGTCGAGGGAGCCCTCGGCCAGTCGTTCCTCCCTCCGTCGACGGCCGGTACGCGCAAGGGAGCTGTCATCCAGTCGCTGGGAGCCTTTGCGCGTCCGGGAGTGCAGGTCGTCTTCGATCGCGCGCTCGGCAACGGCAGCACGTTTGTCGAGTGTGGAACCACGATAGTTGGCGGCGTGCCCGCTGCGATCGGACTCAGCGAAGCGCAGCGCACAAACGCGATGATCGACGCGGCGTGTCGCTTCGAGTGGGTACTATACTCCGAGGCTTGTACCCGCGACCGCTTTGGCGGCTTTGCCACGGTCAGCGATGACACCCTCGTGCAATTCTGCTTCCAGGTGACGGAATCGGCGGAGTTCCCGCTGGGTGATACCGTCGCCGAAATCCAGCTGCGAGACGGGGCGGGAAACCTCGGGCCGGTGGAAGAGATCGTCATTCGCGTCGGCACCCCTTTGCCGACGCCAACGCCAACCCCGACATTGATCGGCGGTTTCGCCGTCGGCGGTTCGATTGCCTCCGCGGGGGGAGTGCGGCCCGTCGGTGGTGTCACGGTTGCCGCCTCGACCGGGCAGCAGGGGGTGAGCAACGGGGCGGGCGTATACACCGTGACGTCCTTGCCGGCCAGCACGATCGAGATCGTGCCGCGCAAGGACGGCGACATAGGCGACGCCGTCAGCCCACTCGATGCAGCGTGGATTCTGCAGTCGACCGCCAATATGCGACAGCTCACTGCGCTGCAGCGCCTTGCCTGTGATGTTACCGGCGACGGCACGGTCAGCAATTACGACGCCGTGGAGGTCCTCAAACGAGCCGTAGGGCTCAGCGACGAGTTTACGGTCGCGGGCGATTCGCTCTGCGGTTCCGACTGGGTGTTCTTGCCGGCGGCGTCAGCGGTGGCGAACCAAACCGCCTTACTTCCCGTTGTCGGCGCCGGCCTCTGCCAACCCGGGGCCATCCGTTACCAGCCTCTCGTTTCACACGCGGCAGGCCAATCGTTCCACGCTGCTCCCTACGGAGACTGCACCGGCAACTGGGGTGCAAGCGCGGCGGCGGCGCAGGGCGCGTCGGCGCCGGTCGAGGCGCGATTGGGACGACGGCGCTACGACCGCTCGAACCGTGTGGCGGTTCCACTGTACCTCGACGCGTCGCGACCGTTTCATTCGGCGGCGATAGAAATCGCGTACGATGCCAACACTCTGGTGCCCCGGCGTTTGCGCCGCACGCGTGGTGTGTCCGGCGCAATGGTGATCGGTAACGCGATCGCCCCGGGTCGCCTTCGCGTCGTCCTCGCCTCGGCGACGGCGATCGAGGGTGGCGATCAGCCGGTGGCTGTGTTGCGTTTTCGCCTCAAGCCGAAAGCGCGGCGCTCTGCCGCGGGCGTTGAAATCGCCGGGGTTTTGCTCGACGAAGGGCGATAGAGTGTGGCCTGGCGGCAGCGCGCTTCGCACCGTATTCCTTGTCTTTTTGCTCCCGTGACGGTAGGGCTTCCCTTCATGTATTCGTCATCACGCTGGCGAACCTATCAGTCAAAATTGGCCGCCGAAGGCGACTGCGTGCAACCGTAGACTGGTTGTACTGGCGCCGCAGTCGGTAAAGGGGGCGGCGCGGTGGGCGTTTGTGCTGGAACCGAAGCGAAGGGCTCGAAGAGACCGGCAAACTCGCCGCGGCGGATCTCATGACCATATCGATTCGCGACCGCACGGCGATTGCCGGCATTGGCCAGACGCGCTTTGGCAAGGCATTGCAGGACAGTGAACTGTCGATTGCCTGCCAGGCAATCGCCGCCGCTATCGACGACGCCGGCCTGCGGCCGAAGGACGTCGACGGTTTGTGCATGTTCTCGATGGAGAACGGACGCGAAGTACAGGTAGCGCGCAATCTCGGCGTTGGCGATGTTACGTTCTTCTCCGAGATCGGCTACGGCGGTGGCGCCGGTTGTGGCGTCGTCGGCCAGGCCGCACTTGCGGTGGCAACCGGCCAATGTAGCGTCGCCGTCGCTTGGCGGGCCCGCAAGCGGGCGTCGAAAGCAAGTCGGCCATGGGCTCAGGCGAAACAGCGGCTGAGCGGCGACCCGCAATGGTCGCGCACATTCGGGCTGCTGCGACCGGTCGACGAGGTGGCGCTGTTGGCGCGCCGCTACATGCACGAGTACGCAGCGACGCGTGACCATCTGGCCAACGTTGCACTGGCATTCCGCAAACACGCCAACCGCAATCCCAGCGCGATGATGTACGAGCGGCCGCTGACGCGCGAGCAATACATGGCGGCGCGCTGGATCTCGGAGCCGCTCTGTCTCTACGACAACTGCCTGGAGACCGACGGCGCGCTCGCCGTCGTCGTCACCAGCACCGCTCGAGCGCGTGACCTGCGACGCAAGCCCGTGCTCATTCACGCGTTCGCGCAGGGGATGCCGGCGCAGCACGCGGTGATGACCAACTACTACTGCGATGATCCGTTGCGCGGGCCGTCGTGGGCGTGTGCGGCGCGGTTGTGGCACGGCAGCGACATCCGGCCGCGGGATCTGTCGTGTGCACAGATCTACGACGCATTCAGCCCGCTGGTGCCTCTATCGCTCGAGGGCTACGGCTTGTGCGAGCGCGGCGAGGGCGCGGCGTTTACCGAGGACGGCGCGCTCGAATGGCCCGACGGCCGCTTGCCGACCAATACGTCGGGCGGGGGCATGTCGGAGGCATACGTACACGGCTTCAACCTCGTGCTCGAAGCAGTGCGGCAGATGCGCGGTGAGTCCACCTGTCAGGTGGACGGTGCGACGAGTTGTCTGGTGACGAGCGGCGAGGGTGTGCCGACCAGCGCCATGGTCTTGCGCAACTGAGATGGATCCAACGCTGCTCTTACCCGACGTCGGCGATGAAGACGGCGCGCCTTTCTGGGCGGCCGCCGCCCGTGGCGAATTCCGGGTCCAGGCCTGCGCCGATTGCGGCCGGCTGCGATTTCCGCCGCGGCCCATGTGTCCGCACTGCCAATCGCTGGACGACGAATGGCGCGAACTTTCGGGTCGGGGGACGATTTGGTCCTTCGCCGTCGCTCACCCGCCGCTGTTGCCGGCATACGCCGAGTTCGCGCCCTATCCGATCGTCGTCGTCGCGCTCGCCGAGGACGCGGGCCTGAGAATGGTCGGTAACATCGTCACCTCGGCCGCCGCGCCGATCAACAGCGTCGATCCGCGGACGATTCGCATCGGTGAAGGTGTGCGCGTCGTATTCGCCGAAGTCGATGCAGTTCACCTGCCGCGATGGCTGCGCGAATAGCACAACGCCCATGGCTGCCGCAGTGTGAGCGGCACCCGCTTGCGGACTGGCCCGGATCGACGTCGGTGGCTCAACGGCGACAGCGATTCAGCTGCGAGCCCAGAGCTGATAGCGAATAGATCGAGATGGAGTGGCTCAACTACCACCACCTCCTTTACTTCTGGATGGCCGCGCGCGAGGGCAGCGTGACGGCCGCCAGCGCGCAACTGCGGCTGGCGCAACCGACCGTCAGCAAGCAGATTCGCGCACTGGAAGACAGCTTGGGGGAGAAGCTGTTTCGTCGCGCGGGGCGTCGTCTGGAACTGACCGAGATGGGGCACGTCGTCTACCGCTACGCCGAGGAGATCTTTGGTCTCGGCCGTGAGCTGATGGACACCGTGCGCGGCCGCCCGACCGGACGCCCGGTGCGTTTTGTCGTCGGCGTAGCCGACGTCGTTCCGAAGATGGTTGTGCGGCGCTTATTGGACCCGGCGCTGCGCCTGTCGGAGCCGGTGCGCATGGTTTGTCGCGAGGGTAAGCCCGACCGCCTTCTCGCCGACCTGGCCGTGCATGCTCTCGATCTCGTCCTGGTCGACGCGCCGTTGGCCGGCAGCGCACCCATTCGCGCCTTCAACCACATGCTCGGAGAGTGTGGCGTGTCCTTCTTTGCACAGGCCAAACTCGCGGCGACGATGAAGCGTCGGTTTCCGGCCTCGCTCAACGGTATGCCGATGTTCCTGCCGGCCGAGAACACGGACGTGCGGCGACAGCTCGATCGCTGGTTCGGCGCGGAGAACGTGAAACCGCTGGTGATCGGCGAGTTCGAAGACGCGGCCCTCATGACGGCGTTCGGCGAGAGTGGCAGTGGAGTGTTTCCGGGGTCGAGCGTGCTGGAGAAGGAAATCTGCAGGAACTACGGCGTCAAGCTGGTTGGGCGAACCGACGCCGTGCGGGAGAAATTCTACGCCATCACCGCCGAGCGCCGCATCAAACACCCGGCGGTGGCGGCGATCGTCGAAGCGGCGAGGAACGAGCTGTTCGCGTGAGGGGGATGGCCTCTGCAATAGCCTCCGGCAATGCCGGTGGAAGGATGGATGACGCGATCGTCTTCGACCGCGAGCAGCGATTCGCGTTGCCGGACTGCTGTCGTGCGCGCGGCGCCTCGGTCGATGCGGCGTCGTCAGAGAAGCTGTAGGGCCTCTGCGAGGTCGGCCGGTTCCAGGCGCAGGCCGATATAGAACTCGCCGAATTCTCCGTAAACGGCGCTGGCCGGATCGAAGCGCATCTCGTATACGACGTCGCGGATGCTCTTGAGGTCATGGGCGAAAAGGGTTACCCCCCACTCCCAATCGTCGAGCCCGGTGCAGGTGGTGATCAGTTGCAGCACGCGTCCGGCGAACGTGCGGCCGGTCTTGGCGTGATCGCCCATCAAGCGCCGCCGCTCCGTGAAATCCAGCGTGTACCAGTTCCGCGTTTCGCCGCGCCGCTTGGCCATCGGGTAAAAGCAGACGATATCCATATCGCTGGGCAGCTGCGGGTGCACGCGCGCCTCGGCGTACTTGGCGATGCGTTGTCGCATACGCTCCATTCCCTGCGCGAACTCGGCCGAGTCCGGCGCCAATCCCTGACCGTCTATGAGTTCGGACGCCCACTCACTCGGTCCGCTCATGTACTCGCTGACCTCCGACATCGACAGGAAACTGTAGACGGTCTCCAGGCAGGAGCCGAGCGCTGTCGCCGCGATCTGTTGGCCGAGGCGCTGGATTCGGCGCAGTTCGGGATGTACGGCCATGATGCCGAAATCGGCCTTGGCGACACCGGCCAGCGCGACGAACTGCATGCCTTCTTCGCCGCGGCTGGCGGTGAGTGCCGAGCGAAATTCGTCGACTGCCGCATGCCGCGCCGACTCGTCGAAAGCGCGCCAGCGCGATCGATCGATGCGGTAGAACTGATGCAGTACCGGCCAGCCAACGATTTCGGTGTCTTCGTGCATGATTCGCTCTCTCCCTGAGTCGACAGAACCCTATCGCACCCGTGTGGCCAAACAAAAGCACCCCCCACTGCGGGCTTTGCGTCCGAGCCCGGCCAGCCATAGAATCCGCCTTCAAACCCTCTCATGACCGCCTCGATGACAGAACCCCTGGACCCGCAGCGCACCGCGGCGTTCCACGCCGACCGGGACATCCATGCCGCGGTGCCGCAGCGGACGACGTTCTCGCAGGTCGCGTTGAGCGTCGGCACCGGCCTGGCGCTCGGCATGATGAACTCCAGTGTCAGCTACATCTTCTCCCGGTCCATTCCGACGGCGATGTACTGGATGGTCGCGACACTGATCTACTCCTGCGTCATGGTGGCCCTCTGGAAGTACGTATTCCTGCGCTTTGCCGATCTGTCCCCAGGTGCGCGGTTGGCTACCCAGACCTTGACCGCCCTGGCGTCCTTCACGGCGCTGTCGTTGATCGTGGTCGAGGCGCACTACTCGGTTTTTGGCCTCGGTCGCAGTTCCATTCTGTTCCCGTACGAAGGGCAAGACATCGTCAGGACGATTCCGGCGGAGGCGCTACGCCGCGCGCCGTGGCTGTTCGCGCTGATGCCGATCATTCCGACGACGATCATTTGTGTCGTTGCCTTCCACCAGTCGTGGTGGCGCATCAACGAGCTGGAGGATGCGCAAGCGGAATTGCGCGAGCTGGCCGTAGCGGCGCAACTCGCCGCATTGCGCGCGCAACTCAACCCGCACTTCTTATTCAACAGCCTCAACTCGATTGCGGAACTCGTCCGCACCGATCCGGAACGCGCCGAGGAATGCGTTGAACGGCTGGCGGAGATCCTGCGTTACGTCTTACAGCGGACGCAGGGCGACCTGGTTCCGCTGGCCGACGAACTGCGCATCGCCTTCGCCTACCTCGACATCGAGAAGGCTCGTTTCGGCGACGCGCTCACCGTGGAGACGCAGATAGAAGAGCGCGCCCGCAATGCCATGCTTCCCGGGTTGACGCTGCAGCCGCTGATTGAGAACGCGGTCAACCACGGTATTTCGCGGAAGGTGGGCGGTGGGCTCATCACCATCGAGGCGCGGGTGCGGCAGGGAGATCTCTGTATCGCCGTGCGTGACACCGGTGTTGGGATGAAGCATTCGGTCGCGCCGTTCGACCGCGGTTTCGGCTTGCGCAATCTGCGTGAACGGCTGACCCGCCGCTACGGTCCGAGCTATGAACCCGTCATCGAAAGCGGGCCGGAGGGGGGCACGTCGATCACCCTCCGCGTACCTCTGCGGGCGGTAGTATGACGGCGGCGATGCGCGTCGCTCTGGTCGACGACGAAAAGCTCGCCCGCGATCGACTCTGCCGTATGCTGCGCAAGGTCGACGACATCGAGCTGGTCGGTGAGGCCGACGACGGAATCTCAGCCGTTGATCTGATCGACCGTGAAAAGCCCGACGTCGTCTTCCTCGACGTGCAGATGCCCGGAATGGACGGCTTTGGTGTCCTCGACGGTGCCTCGCACGCGCCACACGTCGTCTTTGCCACCGCGCACGACGCCTATGCCATCAAGGCGTTCGAGGTGCACGCGATCGATTACCTCCTCAAGCCCGTCTCTCGTGCAAGGCTGGAAGAGACCTTGCGGCGGGTACGCGAGCGCCTCGGCAGCCAGCCCCCCGACTGGCACCAGGTCGTAGAGGCCGTACGCGGCGAGTCGCGCCGATTTCCCGAACAGATCCCGGTGCACAAGGGCAAACAGATCCTGGTAATGCCGGTGGAAGAGATCTACTGGCTCGAGGTCGAGTTCCGCCTGGTTTACGCCTACACGGCATCGGATCGATTCATGACGAACTTCACGCTGAAGGAGTTGGAGGACCGGCTCGATCCGGAAGTGTTCTTTCGCGCGCACAAGTCGCGCTTGGTCAACCTGCGCCGGGTGCAGGCGATCGTCCCGTGGTTCGGCGGCCGCTACAAGCTGGTCATGCGCAACCCCGAACAGCGCGAGCTCGAACTCAGTCGGGCGCAGGCGCGGGTACTGCGCCGCCGCATGCAGTGGTGAGGGGAGGAGCCAAAGCGACACCGGGCGATGCGGTAGAAGCGGCCGGGATCTTCTTTGCGCCGAGCGTTGACCGCGCCCTGCAAAGCGCATACTCTCCGGCGCTCTTACCGGAGATGGTCTACGTGCGTCTGAGTCGGTTGGCTCGCCGAGCAAGGAGCGGTTCATCGCGGAACCGACGTCAGTGTTTTCTCGTGCGCCATGGTCTCGCCGACGGCGCGCGCATTTTGGTGTTGATTGGGATCTTTGTTGCGATGGCGCCAGCCGGGGTATTGGCGATTCCCGGCGATGCCAACTGCGACGGCTCGATTGACGTAGCCGACTTCGACACGCTCGTGCACTTGCTCTATGCGCCGTCCGACGAATGCCCGGATGCGGATGTCAACGGAGATGGGGTTGTCTCGGTAGCTGATCTCCTGGCGGTGCTCGAGCTTCTGCCGGAGCTGCCGACGCCACGGCCCACGGCGACGCCATCGGCAACGGCGACGCCTGAGCCGCCTACCGTTACGGCGACGGCCGCACCTCCAACGTCAACGCCCACCCAAACGTCGACGCCGACAACGACGCCCCCGGTTACCGTCACCTTGGGCACTGTGACGGCGACGAGGACGCCGACTCGTAGCTTCACGCCGGTGCCGACGCGGACTTATACGGCGACGGCGAGCCGCACGCCTTCGGCAAGTCCGACGCCGACGGGCAGTCATACGGCGACACCGAGCCAAAGCCGTACGGTTACATTGACGCCTACCATCACCGAGACGCCAACAATCACGGAGACGCCAACCATTACGCGCACGCCGACGAGAACCACGACGGCAACGCGCTCGCAGACACCGACGCGGACGGCAACGCTGACCCGCACTCTCATCCCGACGCGTACGCCGACCTCGACCCGCAGCCCGACAGTCACGCGTACCTTCACGGGAACGCCGACGGAGACACGCACTCCGACCATCACGTTGACGCCGACTCAAAGCCGCACGCCGATCCCGACGCGGACGTCGACGATCACGCGAACGCCGACCAATACGCGCACCCCGTCGAACACGGTGACGCCGCGCTCGACGGCGACGGTGACGCAGACGCGCACAGCGACGCGAACCCGTACCGACACAAGGACGACGACGGTGACACGCACGCCGACGGAAACGCGGACGCAGACGGTGACGCGCACCGTTACCAGCACGCCGGCACCAACCAGCACGCGGACGCCGACGCGCACTCGTACGCCGACGCCGACACGTCCGCCGGGTCCGGAGATCACGGCGTTCGGAATTGCGCGCGCCGACAACGTCATCCGCGAACCGATCGATGTTACCGCTGACGGCATTCCAATCTTCGATTTCCCGAACCCGTTTGGCTTCATCATCTACATCGAGGGACGGCCCGGCACGGCCTCGGGAATTCCCGGATCGTGCGGCGTGCGGAGCGACCAGTTTCCGGTCGCAGTTCTCTGTAGCGGTCCGCGCGCCGATCTGGAGATTCAGGTCAATCGTTCCATCGGCAACGGCAGTTCGACGGTCTGCGACTACAACACCAGTCCGCCCGGCGGCGTCCCTGGGATCAACCCCCCGGACTTCTCCAATACGCCGATGATCGACGACGCGATCAATGACTTCGCCTGCCGCTTTTTTACGCACACGTCGAGCATCACCGCATGTACGTTCGACGCCCGAGGGAATTTCTCGTTCGCCAGCAACCTGTCTTTCATTCAGTTCTGTTCGGCCCCGGTGGTTGGTTCCGAGGCCGCATTCCCGTCTGGCGACACCAGGGTGACGGTACGCTTGCGCGCCGGCGGGGTGGTCGGCGTGCCGCGTTCGATCATCATCCGGGTGCCGTAAGCGGGCGCTCGAGGGTCGCCGGCTGGATTTCGGCAGGGCGTATCCGGCCGGCGGCTGAATGTCGCGCGGCTCTGGACGTCGAATCCGCTACGCGGTACCTGTCCGATTCTCGGACACAGTTGCAGCGAGTGAGGCTGCCGCCAACGGAGGTTTTCTGATGCCAAAGTTCATCCGACTCGGATTCGCGATCAGCGCGCTCGCGCTCCTGGCCGGCCAGGCGGTAGCCGGTGGAGAGCTCGGCAAGGCGGTGATCGAGCGTCTTGGCAAGGTTGATCCGACGCCAGCGCCGTCGCCATCTCCGGAGGAGAGAATCCGGCTGATCTCCTCCTTTACGATGCAGAACAAGCCAAACGGCGACAGCATCATCACCTTTGAGGCGGCGGACTACGGCGAGGGCAAATCAGACCAGTACCGAGTCATTGCCATCGAACAGTACTCCTTGATCGAGCCCAAGCCACAGGCGCGCGAACTGCGCGATGAGATCGTGCGCAAACTGCGCGCTCTGGAGGCGGATCTCTTGGCCTATGTCGAGGTTACCGGCCCGCCACGTGAACCACAGCGGGTCTTCGAGATGGGCGGCGCCGGCAGCGCCCAGCCCTATCGCTGAAGCCGCGCGGTGTGATCGCGCAGTCCCAGGGGCGACGGGTTCATGGCGCCTTGAAGACCGCGGATGATTCCGCGGCGGGGCACATCTGGGGTTGAGTAGCGGGCGCTCAGTCGCAGCCGTCGAGTGCGGCGTTTACGCTGGAGATCAGCTCGTTGATCGAGATGACTCCATCTCTGTTCAGATCGGCGGCGAGACAAGTGCTGACCGGCTGGTTGCCGAGGGCGATGCTGACGGCGCGGATCAGTTCGTTGATCGAGACAACGCCGTTGCCGTCGCAATCGCCGGCACATGCGGAGGGCGGCGGGGTATCGGTTGGTTCGTCAGTTGGTGTTTCCGTCGGCGTCTCAGTCCCCGGCGTGACTGGGGTGTTGGTCGGCGTCGCGGTATCGCGGCCGGTTTCCGTCGGCGTCGGCGTCGTCGTCGGCGTCGCCGTCAAGCCGGGTGTTTGCGCCAGACCGTTGAAGAAGGGGGCGTAGCGGAGCAGGTTCTCCAGCGGCTGCTGGCGCGAGGCTGCCGACGTCGGCAGGCAGAAGTTGACCGTCGTGACGATAACCCGGCCGGAGCCGTAGTTGTATTCGGCCCAGGATGGTCCGAGATCGTTGCGCAAGACGATCGCGGCGGTGGGCGGTAATCCTTCGATGTAGCCGCGGTCGGTGTCGTTCCAGTCGTCGAATTCGACCGCACTCAAGACACGACCACCATAGCCGTTTCCCGTGGCAAACGGGTGTGTTGCCAGTGTGATGCGCTCTCGATTGTGCGCGGCCACGCCGCGATAGGTGACGCCGGTGGGCGAGCCGGGGGGAGCCAGGCCACTTTCGAATATGCTGTTGCCGGCGAGGTTGATGACGGCGACGCCGCCGAAGAAGACGAAGCGATCGATGAAGCCACCAGGCGCGACGGTCTGGCGCAGGAAGCCGTAGTCGCTCTCGCTGAGATTCGGCGCGACGTAGACGACGGAATAGTCTCGTTGCAGATCGATCGGATTCTCGGTTCCGAGTGCAAGCGCCTCGAACGAAATACGGCGGCTATCGAAGCCGAAATCGGCCGCGGCTTCGAGGCTGCATTCCCACTCATTGTCACCGGAGACGAAAATGAACTCGCCGATCCGCGGCGGGAAGGTTGGCTCGGGTGTCGGAGACACCGTCGCGGTCGGAGTGATCGTTGGCGGCGCCGGTGTTGCCGGTTCGGTTGGTGTCGCCGAACTGGTCGCCGACGGTTCGGGGCTGGGGCTGTCGGTCGCCGTCGGCGCGCCGGTAGGGATGATGCTGGCGGTTTGCGACGCCGTGGCGGTCGTCGTCTCGGTCGCTGAGGGCGGCGGCGTCTGCGTTTGCGTCGGAGTCGGCGACGGCGTCAGCGTCAGCGTTTGCGTTTGTGTCGGCGTCTGCGTCGGTGTCACGCTGGCGGGCGGCGGCGCGGTTGGTGAGTGGGTGAAGGTCGCCGTTGGCGGCGGCGTGTTGGTTGGCGTGTTGGTTGGCGTAAGGGTTGGCGAGTTCGTCGGCGTGTGCGTATTCGTCGGCGTCGGCGTCGACGTGTTGGGCGGTGTAGGAGTCTGCGACGGAGTCGGTGTCGGCGGCGCGTCGAGGTCAAGCACCACCTCGACGAGTGCCTGGACGAGGAAGGCGACGTTGCCCGCCGGTGAGTGGCGCAGGCCGATCTCCGTATCGACCAGGTCGGCGAGCTTCCACTGGTCCAACGTCATCGGGTTCAACTCGTCGATACGCGCATAGCCGGCGTTGACCAGCGTCAGATTGATCTGCGCGGCCGCAGCGATGTCGGTACCGCTGGGGCTGGCGCAAGCTCCATCGCGGTAGAAGATCGCGGCGGTTGCCGCGTCATCGGGTGATTCGCGCCCGGTCATCAGCGTCTTGATGGCGAGAATTGGAAAGGCGACCTTCGGCGCCGGATCCTCCAGGCAGAACGAGACTGCGCTGCTGGGCGTGGCGGAAATCAGCTCGCCAGCCGACGGTGGCCGCGGCGCGACACAGGCGGCGCGATCCGGGCTGCACCCCTGCGCGCCCCAGGCCTGGTGAAAGCCGTCGGCCGCAGGCGAAAGGGCGATGATGGACAGGTCTCCCGGCCAGCGGGCTCCTGGAGAAAAGGTATGGTCGTCCCATCGCATCACCGGGTTTGGCGCGCCGCCGTCGCCGCCGATGCGCGTCCGCTCTACCGTGCGCGACGAAATGACGGAGGAGAATACCTCCAGGTTTCCATTCATCCGCAGCGACAAGACGCCGGAGGCGCGCTGCACCTCGATGCGGGTGAAGGACGGACACACTGCTAGCGGGCTGCTGATGCCGACCGTGCCGGTACCGTCTGATACTACGGTGAGGCGTAGGTCCGGACGCAGCAGAAGTGAAACCGCCGGGCTGGCGGGGTCGTTGCCGTACCAGACACGCACGCGCGAGGTGCTTACCGGCGCGGCCGTTGCGCAGGCTCGGATACCGTCGGTGAAGTTGAGGCCGGCCTGACGCAACCGCGTCTGCACGTACTCGGCTCCGCCGGGCGTGCCGGACTCGAACATGAAATCGCCCGACGGCGCTCCGCCGGCGACGACCGGTGTCGCGTCGGCGGGAACCAATTGGTAATCGCCGACCGACCCGGCCTCGAAGCCGTTGAACTGGTCGAGCAGAATCTCGAACGGCGTCCGCGTCGGCGTCGGCGTATCGGTGGAGGTCGGCGTGTTGGTCGCCGTCGGTGTGTTGGTCGGCGTCGGCGTATTGGTCGGCGTCAGTGTCGGTGTCGGCGTATTGGTGAAGGTCGGCGTATTGGTCGGCGTGTGCGTGTTTGTCGGTGTGTGCGTCGGCGTGTGCGTCGGCGTGTTGGTCGGGGTCAGCGTCGGCGTATGGGTGGGCGTATGCGTCGGCGTATCCGTCGGCGTCGACGTCGGGGTGGTCGTCGGCGTATCGGTCGGGGTCAGGGTCGGGGTGTTCGTCGGTGTCGGCGTCGGCGTCAGCGTCGGTGTCGGCGTGACAAAACCTTCGGTTTCGAACGCGACCTCGCGCAACACCTGTGTCACCTCGGCATTGCTTCCCAGTTCGAGTCGAACCCTCAATTCACTTCCGTCGAGACTGGCGAAGCTCCAGTTGCTACCGGTCGCCGGATTGGTGAGGTCCGTGCGCTGGATTCCGCCGAACACCGCCGAGAGTGGCCGGTCGAGCCCCGCCGAGGTTGCGCCGGAGCTGCCACCGCAGGCGCTGGCGTTGGTGCGCAGCGCCAGGTCGAGTTCGGCAGCCGCCGGAGTCGAGCGTCCGACGACCAGGCTCTTCGCCGCGAGAATCTCGCCAAACACGCCGTGCGCCTGTACGGGGGCGAAGCAGAACGACTGGCGCTGCCCGAGCGTAACGGCGGAGACCGTCGTCGCGGCGTCGAATGGACGCTCGGCGACGCAGGCCTCGACGGAATCGCATTGCGGGGCCAGTGCCCATTCGCGGTAGAACTCACCGTCGCCCGGATTGGTGGCGACGGCCACAGGGACGCCGACGATACGCAGTTGGCCCGGAAAGGCGGAACCGCGCACGACGGCGTGATCGTCCCAGATGATCGAAACGGCGTCTGCCGAGGCGAAGTCGGGGCCGATGCGAACGCCGTCGATGGCGGCGGCGGAGGTGTGCGAACCGGCGGCGATCACACCGTCGATCTCGACGCTGGCGGTGCCGCCGGCGCCCAGGGCGCGATAATCGACGCGGATGTGGGAGAACTCTGGACACAGAGACAGGAGCGCGCCGGCTGGCGAGGTCGCCACAGTAATCAACTCGGTGCGCAGTTCGAGTCGGCGATCGAATCGCAGGTTCAACTGCAGAGCTGGCGTCGCACCGGCGAGCCACGTGCGTATCCGCCGGCCGGCCGCCGGAACAACCTCGGCACACGCCCAGATGCCGTCGGTGATTGTGGTCGAGGGGAGGCTGAGCGGTGTCTCGATGTATTCGACGGCGGCGGCGGCCGCCGCCGTGCGCAGGCCGAACG
>JBGTMF010000057.1:0-5577 GCA_041743795.1 Thermodesulfobacteriota bacterium
CCAGCGGCCTGACGCCGCTGCCTCAGGCCGCTGCAGCCGGGCGTGCCGGCGCGGTTCATCCGCTGGCGCTGGCGCTGGCACTGGCGATGGAGGAGCATACGACGACGAGAACACGGTCCTGTGCCAATGGCGAGACTTACCGTTGCCGGGGGTTTTGGCCCGTGATACCGTCCGAGAGCGTCGAGATTCTATAGAGGGAGTTGTGAATCCATTGTCCCGAAGCGTTGCACTGTGGCTGGTCCTGGCCCTCATGTTTCTGCTCTTGGTCAACTTGTTGAACAAGCAGCAGACGAAGCCCCCAGAGGTGCCCTACAGCGAGTTCCTATCGTCGGTCGATCGCGGCGACGTCGCCGAAGTGACGATTCAGGGACAGAATATCACTGGGAAATACACCGCCGGTGACGAGTTCAAGACATTTTCGCCGCCGGACGCCGAAGTCACCAAGCAGCTGCAAGGCAAAAGCTTGTTGGTCAAGGCCGAACCGGAGGCAGGCGACCCGATTTATTACGTGGTTCTCGTCCAGTGGTTCCCCATCTTGCTGCTGATCGGCGTCTGGATCTTCTTCATGAGGCAGATGCAGGTGGGCGGTGGCAAGGCGATGTCCTTTGGCAAGAGCCGCGCCAAACTGCTCAACGAAAACACTCAGAAGGTTACCTTCAGCGACGTTGCCGGCATCGACGAAGCCAAAGACGAGCTCGAAGAGATCATCGCCTTCCTAAAGGACCCAAAGAAGTTCACCAAGCTCGGCGGGCGCATCCCCAAGGGAGTGCTGCTGGTCGGACCGCCGGGGACTGGCAAGACGCTGTTGGCGCGGGCCATAGCCGGCGAGGCGGGGGTACCGTTCTTCTCGATCAGCGGATCCGACTTCGTAGAAATGTTCGTCGGCGTCGGCGCCTCGCGCGTCCGCGACCTGTTCGTACAGGGCAAGAAGAACGCGCCGTGCATCATCTTCATCGATGAGATCGACGCCGTCGGACGGCACCGCGGCGCCGGACTCGGCGGCGGGCACGACGAGCGCGAGCAGACACTGAACCAGCTTCTCGTCGAGATGGACGGCTTCGAAGCCAACGAGGGCGTCATTCTCATCGCGGCCACCAATCGGCCGGACGTTCTCGATCCAGCGCTGCTGCGCCCGGGCCGTTTCGACCGGCGCGTCGTCGTCCCGCGTCCCGACGTCAAGGGGCGCGAGGGGATCCTGCGCGTTCACACGCGCCGCCTGCCGCTTGGCGACAACGTCGATATCGGTGTGCTGGCGCGGGGAACCCCCGGATTTGCCGGCGCCGATCTCGAGAATCTGGTCAATGAGGCTGCCCTCCTGGCGGCTCGGCAGGGCAAGGACCAGGTCCACATGGACGACTTCGAGATCGCCAAGGACAAGGTCATGATGGGCTCCGAGCGCAAGAGCATGATCATCAGCATGGAGGAGCGCCGCAATACCGCCTACCACGAGTCGGGGCATGCCCTGGTGGCGAAACTGACGCCGGGGGCGGATCCGGTGCATAAGGTGACCATCATCCCGCGCGGCATGGCGCTCGGCGTGACACAGCAGCTACCGCTCGACGAGCGGCACACGTGGTCGCGCAAGTACATCATGAACCGAATCGTCATGCTGCTCGGCGGCCGCGCCGCCGAAGAGCTGGTATTGGGCGATACCACCACCGGTGCCGGCGATGATTTGCAGAAGGCTACCGATTTGTCGCGCCGCATGGTGTGCGAGTGGGGTATGAGCGAGACCATCGGACCGATGACTCTTGGCCGCAAGGACGAGGAGATCTTCCTCGGCCGCGATTTCGGCCAGGTGCAGGACTACTCGGATCGCACGGCGGTGGAGATCGACTCCGAGGTGCGCAACATCCTCAAGACGTCGTACAACAAGGCGCGCAAGCTGCTCGAGGACAACATGGACCTCTTGCACAAGATGGCGGAACTCTTGTTGGAGCGGGAGTCTCTCGACAGCACCGCGATCGAAGATCTCATGCGCCAGTACCGCGAGCCCGGGGGCGGCGCCCTGACGGCAGCGCGTGCCGACTCGAGCGCGTGACCTCGGCTTCAAGACAACGCTTTTCGCAAATCGCTCCGACGGCGGTCTCCTCGAGCCGCCGTCGACCGGGCAGGGGGCAGGCGTTTGCACGGGATAGCGGACCGTGCAGGATCTGATCGCGAATTTTCGCGTTCAGGACGCGGTCGACATCGCCGTCATCGCATTTCTCGCCTACCGAACCCTGGATCTCATCCGCGGCACCCGCGCCGCACGCATGTTGTTGGGTCTGGGCGTGGTGTTCCTCGTCTTCTTCCTCTCGCAGGCCTTCGACCTGTACACCGTCAACTGGGTCCTCGACACGTTTCTCAGCTCGATCCTGCTGGTCATCGTCGTCATCTTCCAGAGCGACATCCGACGAGCGCTGACGCAAGTCGGATCCGGTCCCTTCTTTTCCGGCGACCACGCTTTGCAGCGCGGCGACGTCGACGAGGTAGTCCGCGCCGCTGTGACGATGGCGACCAAGCGAATGGGTGGACTGGTGGTGTTCGAACGCGACGTAGGATTGAGTGAGTACATCGAGGGCGGCACGACTGTCGACGCGGCGATCAGCCGCGAGCTGATTCTCAGTGTCTTCCTGACGAGCTCGCCGATTCACGACGGAGCGGTCATCATCAGCGACCGGCGCATCGCCGCGGCCGGGTGCTTTCTGCCGCTGACGACCAATCCGAACGTGAGCAAGGCGCTCGGCACGCGTCACCGCGCGGCGATCGGCGTCACCGAGGAAACCGACGCGGTCGTCGTCGTCGTCTCCGAGGAGGACGGCCGCATCTCGTTGGTTACGGACGGTCGCCTGACGCGCGATCTCGACGCGGCGAACCTGCGTGACAAACTCGAGCAACTGCTGGTGTAGATACGATGATCGTGGCCTGGGTGCGAAGAATTGGCGAGATGTTGCGCGGGCTGTTTCTGCACAACGTCATCCTCAAACTAGTGGCGATCGGCGTCGCCTTCGGCCTGTGGTTCTTCGTCAACGCGGCGCAGCGCGACAGCGAAGCCGAATACCCGATTCCGGTTCGCCTCAACAATCTGCCGGCGCACCTGCTGTTGGTTAGTCCTCGGACCGATACGGTCGATTTGCACCTGAGTGGGCCGCGCACCCTGCTCAATCGTATCGAAGGCTCCAATCTGGGGATCGAAATCGATCTCAGCCGGGTGCGCGCCGGCACGACGACGTTTCGCCTGCGCTCCGACACGCTGGCGCTGCCGCGCGGCGTCATGCCGATCCGCATCACGCCGTCCGAGGTGACGCTGGAGTTCGACCGGATCGAGGGCAAGCGAGTGCCCGTCAGCCTTGCGGTCGACGGACGCCCGGCCGGCGATCTGCGCATCACCGAGAGCAAGGTGACGCCCGAGGAGGTCGAGATCCGCGGACCGTCGCGCATGGTGCGTGACATCACTGTCGCCAAGACCGAGCCGCTCGATCTTAGCGAATCCGTCCCGGGGCGAATCCGGCGCGAGGTCGGCCTCGATCTCTCGGTCGAGTACCTGACGGTATCGTCCCCTACGGTGCACGTCGACATTCTCCTCGAGGAGCCCCTCGAGGAGGGCAAGACTGGCCCGATCGTCATCGTCGTGCGCAACGCGGACGGCGAGGCCACCGTCGATCCCCGTGAAATCTCGCTCCAGGTGCGCGGTCCGCGCAGCAAGGTGCAGACCCTTGAGCTGCCGAATGGGGCGGTCTATGTCGACGCTCAGGGACTGGAGCCGGGCACGCATCGATTGCAACCGCTGACTTCGCTCCCGTTGGGCATCGAATTGGCGCGTGATTTGAGGGATGTGAGAGTGAAAATCACCGAGGTTACTCCGACGGTGGCGCCGACGGCGAATGGGGTGGCGGAAGCGACACCGAATCGGCCGGTGGTTGCACCGGCGGGGATGGATGGCGAGGGTCGCGGTGCGACGGCGGAGGGCGAAGATGCGCGGTGAAGACGACGCCGGCGCGGCCGGCCGACGCGTAGCGGCTCTTGCGGCGAACGGCCACGTCGCGACTGGCGGTGAGAGGCCGCGGCTCTTTGGCACCGACGGCGTGCGCGGCATTGCCAACATCGAGCCGATGACCGCCGAGACTGTACTGCGTCTCGGCCGCGCCATCGCGCACGTCGTCAAGGCGTCGTCGCGGCGGCACCGGATCATCATCGGCAAGGATACCCGATTGTCGGGCTACATGATCGAGAGCGCGCTCACCTCGGGGATCTGTTCGATGGGCGTCGATGTGATGCTGGTCGGTCCGCTGCCGACGCCCGGTATCGCTTTCCTGACGCGCAGTATGCGGGCCGATGCCGGCGTCGTCATCTCGGCTTCACACAATCCGTTTCAGGACAACGGCATCAAGTTCTTCGACGGCACCGGCTTCAAGTTGCCCGACGAAACCGAGCGCGAGATCGAGCGACTGTTGAGTGAGGACGACATTGCGCACCTGCGGCCGACGGCGACGGAAGTGGGGAAGGCGCACCGCATCGACGACGCGACCGGCCGCTTCAACGTATTCTTGAAGAGTACCTTCCCACGCCACCTCAGCCTCGACGGAATCAAGTTGGTCATCGATTGTGCCAACGGCGCCGGTTATCGCGTCGGTCCCGAGGTGTTTGACGAACTCGGCGCCGACGTCGTCGCGATCGGTGTCGAACCGAACGGGCAGAATATCAACGAAGGCTGTGGCGCCTTGCATCCCGAGTTGTTGACGGAGCGTGTGCGGCGCGAGGGAGCGGCGGTGGGAATCGCCATCGACGGCGACGGCGATCGCGTCATCTTCGTCGATGAGAAAGGCGGCGTCGTCGACGGCGACGAGTTGCTGGCGATCATCGGCCTGGCGCTACAGGAGGAGGGGACGCTGACCAACGCCGGCGTCGTCGCCACGGTGATGAGCAACATTGGACTGGAGGTGGCCTTTCGCGAGCACGGGGTTCACCTGGTGCGCGTCGGCGTCGGTGACCGCTACGTCGTCGAGGCGATGCGGCGCGGCGGCTACATTCTCGGCGGCGAGCAGTCCGGTCATCTCGTCTGCCTCGATCAGAGCACCACCGGCGACGGCCTGCTGACAGCCCTGCGCGTGTTGGCGCTGATGATTGAAAAGGGCAAGCCGCTCAGCGAGTTGCGCACAGTGATGCAGCGCTTTCCCCAGGCATTGGTCAACGTCACCGTGCGCGAGCGGCGCGATCTCAACGAAGTCGCGGCGGTGGCCAGCGCGATCGCCCGGGCCAGTGCCGAACTCGGCGACCGCGGCCGCGTGCTGGTGCGGTACTCGGGGACCGAATCCCTGGTACGGGTCATGGTCGAAGGCGACCGAGCCCAGGTTGTCGAGCGCTTGGTCCACGATATCGCCGACTCGGTGCGAGCCGAGCTCGCCTGAGGATGGCACGGGATCGTCGGCCGGTATCGCTCGACTGTGCGGTGGAACTGGTCACCGCGGCGCAGATGCGCGATTTGGACCGGCGCACGATCGAGCTCGGCACGGCCGGATCTGTCCTCATGGAACGGGCTGGCGAAGGGGCCTGCGCCAGCCTGTTGCGCGCCGTTCCCCGCCTGCGCAAGCGGGG
>JBGTMF010000058.1:0-2430 GCA_041743795.1 Thermodesulfobacteriota bacterium
GGCGCCGAAGGGGTCGCGAGCGCAGCCTTCGGCATCGCGCACGAGACCGGCAGATGCGCCGGAGATGCGTTGGCCGCTGGCAGATCGGCCGGTTACTTCGCTGTTCGGCCCGCGCGGCTCGCGCTTTCACGACGGAATCGACATCGGTGCGCCGGTGGGATCGCCGGTGCGCGCCGCGGCCGATGGCGAAGTGGTGTACGCCGGCAAGCTGTCCGGGTATGGCAACGTCATCATCATCCGACACGGTTCCGAGTATTCGACAGTGTACGCGCACAACCACCGGCACTATGTCAGCGTCGGCCAACGGATCCGCCGCGGCGAGCGGATCGCCGGCGTCGGGCGCACGGGACGAGTCACCGGACCCAACCTGCATTTCGAGGTTCGCCATGCCAACCGGGCGCGCGATCCGATGATCTTTCTGCCGCCGCGTGGACTCGCTATGAAGTGAAATCCACAGCCGGACGAGCGGTTGCGTCGCGGCATCGGTCCGGACATAAGTGCCCGGCTGGAGGACTGCATGGACTTACGCGAGTGTATTCGAGACATCCCGGATTTCCCGAAGCCGGGGATTCTCTTCAAGGACATCACGACGCTGCTGGCCAACCCCGTCGCATTACGCCAGGTGGTGGACGAGTTCGCCGATCAATACCGCGGCCGCGTCGACATGGTCCTCGGCATCGAGTCGCGCGGCTTCATCGTCGGCGCCGCCGTCGCCTACGCGCTCGGCGTCGGCCTGGCCCTGGTCCGCAAGCCGGGAAAGCTACCGTCGCGCACGTACGCGGCGGCCTACGAACTCGAGTACGGCACAGACACGCTGGAGATCCACACGGATGCGTTTGGCGATCCGTGTCGCGTATTGGTTCTCGACGATCTCCTGGCGACTGGCGGCACTGCCAGTGCCGCCCTCAACCTGGTGGAACAGGTGGGTGGCGAAGTCGTGGCGTGCGCCTTCGTCATCGAGCTAGGCTTTTTGCGTGGGCGCGAGCGGTTGGCACCGCACGAGGTGTTTTCACTGGTGAGCTATGACTGATTGGCGGCTGCGGGCGATTGGCTGGGCGGTTGCTCTCACATTCGTAGCGGCGTCGCCGACGGCAGCAGCGGATGCCGCGGCTGCGGGAATCTACGCGGAGGAGTGTGCCTTCTGTCACGGCGAGTCGGGCGGCGGTGACGGCGTCGCAAGTACGATGTTGACGCCGCGACCGACGGCGTTCTCGAATGCCGCCTATTGGAAGTCGGCGGATCGCGTGCAGCTGGCCAAGGTGATCGCCGAGGGCAAGGCGGGAACCGGCATGATGGGCTTCTCGAGCAAGCTGTCGGCAACGCAGATCAAAACGCTGGTGACCTACCTCGAGACGTTTGCCCAGTGATCCCGCCCGCGCCAGCGGGAACGCAGGCGGTGGGGCTCGCCGCGGCGGGCGATCAGTCGCCGTCGACGATGGTGGCGCGCACTGCTTCGGCCTCGGCTTTTCGGTGCGACTTGCCCTGCTTCTCAGCAAGGGCGATGGCCTCGTCGAGAAGGGCGCTACATCGTTCGGTGTGTCCCATATCGCGGTAGGTGGCGGCCAACTCGATGCGGGCGCCGATGGCGTTGGGATCCTGTTCGATGGCACGCTTGAGATAGTCCTCGGCCTTGGCGAGATCGCCGCCGAGAGCCCAGGGCAGTTGACGGTATAGCCCGCCCTTGGCGGCGAGTCCGCCTGGGTGTTCGGGATCCAACTCGAGCACGTGATCGAGGCGCCCCTGCACCTTGTAGAGGCTGATGGGGTTCGGCACGGTGCCTTTCAGGAGTTGCAGGCGCCCCTCGGTGGCGAAGACGATAAAATGGGCGTCGGCATTCGCCTGGTCGAGAGCCACCGCTTCCTTCGCCAGTTCACGGCTCTGGGTGTAGGCCTCGACCTTGGCTTGCTTGGTCGGCGCCGCCTCGGCGGCATCGAGGAGCTTGTGCGCTCGCTCGGTCAGCGCGGCGCCACGCGCCGCACGATCCAAGTTCGCAACTGTATCGTCCGCCCGCACGGTCGCACTGCCTACCCCTATGGCCAGCACGGCGGCGAGGATTGCGTTCGTCAGGATGCTCTTCATCGACGGTCGTTCGATGGTAACAGCGTTGCCTCTGGGCTGCAATCAAGCAAGCGCCGCGGCGGCGTCGAGGGCGCCCGTGAAAGCCGTGACGGCGGCGGCAAACAGCACCGGGTTCTCGACCGGGAGACTGTGCCCGGCATTGGGCAAAAGCAGTAATCGCGAGTGGGGGATTGCCCGGCTCATCTTGACGGATCCACCCGGCGGCGTCAGCTGGTCGTCGAGCCCTTGCACGATCAGGACCGGCACCCGGACCTCGGCCAGGGCGGCGGTGAAGGCGTAATCGCTGACGGCGCGAGCGGCAGCCGCGTAGGCCGGCGGATCGTTGTTGGCGGTCTGCGCGCCGGCCGCGGC
>JBGTMF010000059.1:0-5178 GCA_041743795.1 Thermodesulfobacteriota bacterium
GGCTTGCCGAGCCGCTGGCGGACGAGAAAATTCGCATAGCCGTAGAGGCAGGTCAGCGGCGTTGCGCCGAGGCGGCGGCGCGTCACCAGCACCGTCTCGCGGCGAGCGGCGAGTTGTTCGGCGACGGATTTCGACGCGCCGTGCAGGCGGTAGGCGGCCAACTCGGCGCCGATGCGGTGCAAGGAGAACCGCTCGGCCATTCGCAGCCAGAGGTCGTAATCCATGCAGTAACGCAGCGCCGGATCGAGCGGGCCGGTCGCTTCGACGGCGCTGCGGCGAAAGAAGACAGCCGGCTGACAAACGAAACAGCCGAAGCGCAGGTCGTCCGGGCTGCCGGTCGGATAGGGCTCGATCGCCGCGCCCTCCTCGTCGACGTAGTTGGCGGCACCGTAGACGATCGCGCAATGGGGATGTTCTGCCAGGTAATCGACGACGGTTCGAACGGCGTCGGGATAGTAGAAATCGTCCGAATTGAGCCAGCCGATGATCTCGCCCTTGGCCTCGCGCAGACCGCGGTTGACCGCCTCGGCCTGGCCCCCGTCGGCCGCCACCACGGCGGTGATGCGATCGCCGTAGCGCCGCAGAATCGCCTGCGAACCGTCGCTCGACCCCGCATCGTAGACGAGATGCTCGATCCGCTCGTAGTCCTGCGCTGCGACGCTGTCGATGGCGGCACCCAGATACGCCGCCTGATTCAAGGACGGGGTGATGATGCTGACCAGGGGAGGCGACATCACGTCACATTCCGCATACGGTTTGCCGAGCCGTGCACCCGCGTGCCATGCCATATAAACCCTCGCCAATACACCCCTCGAAGCAGGTGATTGCACTTCTCTTTTTGCTTTGGTGTCATGCATCCTGTCGTTCCATCGAGGTGCGGCATTCGGCTTCAGCCCAGTGAGGCGCGTTCACGTACATATACCTATGAATCCAGACAACCCTGCAGACGGCATGAGACTTGCAAATCCTAAGGGCTATATGACGCCTTTAGTGAGGAGTAGAATGCTCATACCCCGTACATTTCTTGCCTTTGCCCTCGGGCTCGTGTTTTCGCTGCCTGTGATTGCCCAGGAGCCGAAACTCGAGCCCGTTACGATCAGCCCGATGGAGGCCGCAGCGGCTCTCAGTGGGAACACGGAAGATTCTGTCGAGTCTTTGCGAATTCGCATGTTTGGCAGGACCTTGGTGTTGACCTTGGAGGACAGCGGCATCATGGCCGCCGGTGCGCGCGACATCGAGATCGGCGCCGATGGCGTCGAAATCGAAGTGGATTCGGACGTGCGCCACTACCGCGGGAAAGTCGACGGTGAGGCGGACTCCTGGGTACGCATTTCGGAGTCGAATGGCCAGTATAGCGGCCTGCTGGAAACCGAGAGCGAAGTCTTCGTCATCGAGCCGGCCGACCTCTGGGCACACGCGGTCACCAATGCCTCGCACGTCAGCTATCGGCTGGCGGATGTAGCGCTCGACCCTGCCATCTCCTGTGGTGCCACCGACGCGCATCATGGCGCTGAGGCCGTGACGCGCGGCGAGCGCCGCCGCGGCGACGCTCGTCGCTCCTCGGCTACTTCCGGGAGCGCTTTCAGCGATGCCCAGGCCGCCTTGCAAGGGGTCGGTGGGTTTTTGAACACGGAGATAGCCGTGGTCGGCGATTACGAGTACTACGCTGCCGCCAACTGGCCTGGCGGCTACACGGCCTCGTCGTGGATGCAGGCGATCATCAACGCCGTGGCGGGAATGTACGAGATGGATCTCGGCATCTCGTTCGTCGTATCGACGAGCACCGTATACACCACCTCGAGCGATCCGTTCGCGATCACGCCGACGGGAAACGGCTGTCAAGCGGGTAAGTACGCGGCGGACGTCCTCAGCGAGTTCAGCTCGACGCGCAACAGCGGCAACTATCCATGGTCGTTGAGCAACAGCGACGTGGCGCACCTGTTCACCGGGCGGCCGCTCTGTGGTGGCGGCAGTAATCCCAGCGCGGCGGTGGTCGGCATCGCCTGGTATTCGGGTATTTGCAGCTCCTACTACGGCAGCGGCGTATCGGAGAGTTACACGACCCAAATCGGTAACATGGCCGCGCTGGTCGCGCACGAGGTTGGTCACAACTTCAACGCGCCGCACGTCAGCAACTGCAGTCCGCACTCCTGTTGCGTGATGCTGCCGTCGATCGGCGGCTGCAGCCCGCAGAACAGGTTCTCCTCCAACTCTACAACGACGATCACCAACTTCGCCGCCGGGAGCGCGTGTCTGAGCAGCGGCCCGCCGCCCAACACGCCGACGCCTATCAACACGCCGACGCAAACGCGCACGCCTACGCAGACGCGAACGCCGACGCGGACACAGACGCCGACGCAGACGCGAACGCCGACGCGGACACTGACGCCGAGCAACACGCCGACGCAGGCCCCGCCCAATCTCGCCCTCAGTGGGGCGGCGACCCAGTCGAGTACGGCTGCCGGCGGCGTGGCTTCGCGCGCGATCGACGGCAACACCAATGGGGACTTCGGCGCCAACTCGGTTACCCACACAAACGGTGGCAACCCATCTTGGTGGGAGGTCGACCTCGGCCAGGTGATGGAGATCGATTCGATCGCCGTCTGGAATCGCACCGACTGCTGCGGTGATCGCCTGAGCAATTACTACATCCTGGTATCGAACAGCCCCAATCCGCAGCCCGGTTTGGGGACGACCTTCGAGCGTTTCGAGTCGGCGATGGCTGGTAGTCCGACGGCGGTTTCGGTCAACACGACGGGTCGCTACGTCCGCATCCAGAAGATGGGGGCCGGCGTCGTAGTTCTCGCCGAGGTCCAGGTCTTCGGCCAGCCGGCAACGGTGACGAACCTGGCCCAGGGGGCGGAAGCTACGCAGTCCAGTACGGTGGCGGGCGGTGTCGCGTCGCGCGCCGTCGACGGCAACACCAACGGCATTTTTGGCGGCGGTTCGGTGACTCATACCAACGTCAGCAGTCCGTCGTGGTGGGAGGTCGACCTCGGCGAGGTGAAGTACGTCAATTCCGTCGCGGTATGGAACCGCACCGACTGTTGCGGCGATCGGCTCAGCAATTACTACGTACTGGTTTCGCTGACGGCCAATCCGTCCCCTGGCGGTATCGGTGTGACGACGTTCTTTCAATCGGCGCAAGCCGGAAGCCCGACATCGATCGAGGTCAACGCGGTTGGACGCTATGTGCGGATCATGAAGCCGGGCACGGGTCTGATTTCGCTCGCAGAAGTCCAGGTCTTCGGCGGCGTTGCGACATCGTCGTCGACCAACGTCGCCCAGGGACAGTCGGCATCTCAATCGAGCACTGCCGCCGGCGGTGTCGCTGCGCGCGCCGTTGACGGCGACACGAACGGCATCTGGGGCGGTGCCTCGGTGACCCACACGTTCGGCGACTATCCCGCGTGGTGGGAGGTCGACCTCGGGCAGGAGCGCTCGATCGAGAGCGTTGAAGTATGGAATCGTACGGATTGTTGCGGCGACAGGCTCAGCAATTACTACGTCCTGATTTCGGATGACCCAAACCCACAAATCGGCGGGCTCGGCGTCCTGGCATTCCTCCAGGTCGGCCAAGCCGGTAGTCCGACGGTCGTCTCGGTCAACGGGACAGGTCGCTACGTGCGGATCGAGAAATTGGATCCGGGCGTGGTCTCCCTGGCAGAAGTTCGCGTCATCGGAAATTGAAGTTGGCCGATGACCTCGACGGTGGCCGGCTACGGCCGGCCACCGCGACACCGCCTCATTTGAGATAGCCGAGGGCTCGCATCCTTTCCTGGAAGGCGGGGTCGAGCATGTCGACCTCCTCGGGGGCGTGCGCCTCGACGACACGGCTCCGCGTGCGCTTCATCAGGGATCGCAGGTAGCCGACGAGGATCGGTCTCCGCTCGGCGATGTTGTTCTGCTCACCAGGGTCATCGCGCAAGTCGTAGAGTTCGTACTTCGGCCGCAGCAGGGTGCCCATCTTCAGGTTGTGGATCAACTTCACCCCGTCGGCGACGACACTGTCGGCGCGCCCGCCAAACCAGTCGAGATACGAGAAGGCGGGAGAGTCGACCCAAGGCTCGCCGCCGACGATCGGCAGCAGGCTCTGGCCTTCGAGATCGGCTGGGGGCTCGATCCGCAAGAAATCGAGGATGGTCGGCATGATGTCGAGGTGGCTGACGCGGGCATCGACGCGACGGCCCGCGGCCGCGCCGGCGGGGAAGCGAATGATCAGCGGAATTCGCGTCTGCTCACCGTAGAGCGTCATCCCGTGCTGCAGTCGACCGTGATCGTAGAACTCCTCGCCGTGGTCGGAGAGAAGGACGATCAGCAGGTCTTCGTAGAGGTCGAGCTCGCGCATGCGTTCGAGGAATCGACCGAACCGCGCGTCGGCGGAGGCGACCTCCGAATCGTAGAGTGCGATGAGATCGTCTTTGTGCGCGTCGCGCTCGCCGCTCGGCGGATGGCGCCCATCGGTGCCGTGGAAGCGTTCGTCGTAGATGAGGCGGAACGCGTCGTTGCCGATTCTCTCGACTTCGGCCACCGTGCCCAGGCGCGGGTCGACGCCGGCGGCGAAACGCTCGTGGAAATGCGGCTCCGCCTCGTACGGGGTGTGTGGCTCGATGGTGTGGACGTAGAGGAAGAAGGGCGGTCGAGTGTCCGCCAGGTGTTCGAACAGATCGCGGTCGAACTCGGGTTCCAGATCGTGAAGGTTGTACTGCTCGAAACCCTGACTGAAGCCGGTCTCGGCACTGATCTGCGCGTTGAGGGTGAAGGCGGTGGTGGCATAACTGTTTGCCTGAAGTGCCTCGGCGATCGTCGTCGTCCGCTGCGACAGAGCCGTCTTCATGTTGACGATGCCGTGCGTCGGGATGGAGAGACCGGTGAAGATCGATGCCACCGCCGGGCGGGTCCACGACGTCTGCGCGACGGCGTCGAGAAACAGTACGGATTCCGCGGCGAACGCGTCGATGTTCGGCGACGTCGGCTTGTCGTATCCGTATACGCCAAGATGGTCGGCACGCAGCGTGTCGATCAGATAGATGACGACATTGGGTTTGCCTGGCGGGCGATCGAGTCCGGCTGGGCGCGAACGCGGGCTTGCGCTCTCACCGCGGCGAGGTGATCGCAGCAAGGGAGCCACCAGCTTGACGCCCTGGTTGCCGTCACCGCCGTCACCGCCGTCACCGC
>JBGTMF010000060.1:0-2087 GCA_041743795.1 Thermodesulfobacteriota bacterium
TGCATTAGTCGGCGAGCAATTGGCGCCTGTGCCAAGGCGCGACGACGAAGGAATATTTGTAATATTTCGAGGAGGAGCAACGCCGGCATGGGCGCCAAGGGCCGCCGAATAATGTGATGAATCTCTGACTCAGGACACTAGTGTCCTGAGTTGGAAGTTCCGCAACGCCGCCTTGGGCGCCGCTTGACAGGTCCGCAAGCAAAGCCGCAAGCTCCAAGGGACTCGGCCCTCTCTCTCCAGGAACCAGCCCCCAGCCCCTAGAATGCATCTGATCATCGAAGCCGCCATCAACGGCGTCGCCGACAAGGCGCGCAATCCGCACGTGCCGGTCACTCCCGATGAGATCGCGCGCGACGCCTTGGCCTGCTTCGAGGCTGGCGCGGCGATTGTACACAATCACACCGACAATCCGCTGGAGTCCGGGGCGGCCATCGCCGCGCGCCAACTCGAGGGCTGGAGGCCGGTTTTCGCCGAGCGGGCGGACGCGATTCTCTACCCCACCGCCGGTTTTGTCGGCGACACTGCGGCCCGTTTCGCGCATATCCCGATTCTCGCAGAGGCGTGTCCGATGCGCATGTCGATCTTCGATCCCGGCTCGCTCAACCTGGGCGACATCGGCGCGGACGGGCTCCCCGGCGGCAACTTCGACTTCGTCTACAAGAACGACTTCGCCGACATCCGCCACCAAGCGGAGCTCTGCACCCGGCACTCGCTCGGGCCCAGCATTTCCGTCTTCGAGCCCGGCTTCCTGCGTTGTGCGCTCGCCTATTTCCGGGCGGGACGACTGCCGGCCGGCGCGTTCATCAAATTCTATTTTGGCGGTGATAAGGATTATCTGGCCGCCGCTGGCGCGGGGGTCAGCTTCGGCCTGCCGCCGACTCCGCTGGCGTTGGAAGTCTATCTGGAAATGATGGGCGACTGTGACCTGCCGTGGGCTGTCGCGGTGCTGGGTGGCGACGTCGTCGATTCGGGATTGGCCCGGCTGGCGATAGAGCGCGGCGGCCACGTGCGCGTCGGACTCGAAGACTACGCAGGCGGCGCGACGCCGACCAATGCCGAGCTCGTCGAAACCGTCGCGGCGATCGCCCGCTACGCCGGTCGCGAAGTGGCCACCTGTGCCGATGCTGCGCGAATTCTCGCTCTGCCGAAATGATGTGCCGTGACGAAACCCGGCAGGAGGAGCACGATGAAGTGGCTATGTGTTCTCAGCGGGGCGTTGTTTGCGAATGCGGCGATGGCACAACCCGCCGACGTAGTCGACCTGCTCGGTCACTCGACCGCGGGTGGATTCTTCAGCCGGGTGCACGGCTCGGCCGGCGACGGTTCGTTTGGCGTACCGGTGGCGGGCGGCCACGACTGTGACGGCGATGGCCACGCCGACACGGCGATGGCGGCGTTCCTCGCCAGCCCGTTGGGACGAACCGAGGCGGGGGCGGTGTATCTGGTGTTCGGTGACGGCACCATCAGCGGCGTCCTCGACACGGCGACGCCGCAGGCGCGCATCTTGCGCTTCGCCGGTGTCGGCATCGCCGAGAACGCCGGCAGCGAGATCTGGATGGACGACGTCACCGGCGACGGTGTCGGCGACCTGTTGATCGCGCGGCAGAACTTCACGGCCGGCGGCAAAATAGGTATCGGCGCGTTGTCGATCATCGTCGGCGGCGAGGACCTGAAGACGTTTGCCGAGACGCTGCAGCACTTCGACCTCGGCAGTCCGCCGGTGGGTTCGACGATCACCACCATCATCGGCGCCAACGCCCTCGATCGGTTGGGGATCTGGATGCGCACCGGCGACATCACCGGCGACGGTATCGCCGACATCGTCGTCGGCGCCGACCAACAGGCGAACCTCGGCGAGGCGCACGCCGGCGTCGTCTATGTGATCCGCGGCGGCACCCACCTGGCGACCAACCAGACCATCAATCTCGCCTCCTTTGGCTCGACTGCGCTCGACGGTCACCTGGCGCGTATCACGCCGCCGGCCGGCTCGTCGCACCACCACTTCGGCGGCACCGTCGAAGTGGCTGATCTCGACGGCAACGACCGCGGCGAAGTCCTCATCGCCACCGCGCTCAACCGCGCCGGCG
>JBGTMF010000061.1:0-3355 GCA_041743795.1 Thermodesulfobacteriota bacterium
CAATACCGTTCATTTAAGAATTCTGATGGCCTCTTCGACATCGATGGGAGGCAGCCGCTTTCGGTTTCGGGGGCGGAGGGGGAAGTTGCTCATCTTGCGTTTGACGCCGCGGGGATTGCGTCGCCCGCGGCTGCAATCGGCGCGCTCCTCGAGAATCTCATCAAGAACGGCGTTATGAAAGGCGCCCCTGTGCCGAGGGGGGAACGGCCGCGAAACTGAGAAGCTTGCGGCGGACGACACGGACGGCGTGGATGAAGGAGAGCCGGTCGGGGTCTTCGCCGGCCTTCAGCGCCGCTTCGTGCATCAGGCCGCGAATCGCGAAGTGCGCCATCATGAACCCATAGAACTCCTGCCGAACCAGGTCGGGGGTCTTGCTGCGCAGGACAATCCTGGCGCCGCGCAAATGGGTCTTCAACTCGTCCAGAGCGCTCTCGATCTCCCAGCGCTCGTGGTAGAGGGCCGCCAGTTGCTCGGCCGGAGCTTTCTCGGGATCGAGAATGGTGGTGATCAGGCGATAGAGCGGGTCGGCATCTTCGACACCATCGAGGCAATACTCGACGACGCGCACCGGCAGGCCGTCGCTCTTGCGGCGCTGAGCCTTCTGGGATGGATAAATGTGGCTCAGATAGGAGCCGTCAGGCAATCGCTTCTCACACGGCAGGCGCAAATTCTTCTTGATCCGCCACAAAAGGTCGGCGCCGGTCTTGTGAGCCGAGGCCCATAGATCGAAGCCGAAAAACAGCCGGTCGGCCAAGCACAGCATGTCCGGCTGCAAGCTCGCCACGACCTCTTTGGCCAGCGTGGTCTCGCCGGTCCCGTAGTCCGCCATCCGTGTGCCGAACAGCACATGCGTGCCGTTCTCCACCAGAGAGACGAAGCGGATTTGCGGAAAGGCGCTGGTCCCGCGGCTGGCGGCGGGGCGAGCGAACGCTGTCTCATTGGCCGGCGTGTCGGCAACGTCCAGCGTGCTCCCGTCCAGGCTGACCAATCGCCATCCCCGATACCAGGCGCCCTTGGTCTCGCCGGTCGCGACCGGTCGCACCACCTCGTCATGCAATTGACGCAAGGGCTCCCATCCCAGCCGCGTGCGCGCTTGCGAAATGCCCGACTTGCCCGCCACCTTCACGGTTGCCGACGGACCGAGCAGCCATCGAATCCCCTCCAACAGGCAACGGAGCACTTCGCGATAGGACGAGTTCATGTACAGCGCCAGCGTGATCACGTAATAGACGACGACGTGCGCCGGCAGATCGCGTTGGCGAAGGCTGGCTTTGCCGCTCGCAGCCAGAACTGCGCGAACCTGGCTGATTGGAAAGGTCTTGGCGATGACACCGAGACTGATGTGATCGGTGATCCGACTGCCCGCGGGAAGAGTCGCAACGGTGCGCGCCATGTGATTCGCTCCCTGCTCCATAGCACGCGCAGAGTGCGACCCTCATGGTCTATAAATCGCTAAATGAACGGTATTGTGGCTAAAGCCGTATCGCTCCGCGAACTTGCGCTGCGACAGGCCGCGACGCTTGCGGATGCCGGCGACATCGACCTCGCCGGGCATAAAGACCCTCGCCGGTTGCTTCTCGCCGCGCGCGATCGCGAGCGCCTCGCGAGCGCTCTCGACGAGTTCCTGTCCAAACCTGCCCATCACGACCCCTCTCGGCTGATCGGCATGACGCTGTACGGCATTGCCGTATCAGTATCAAGAGGCTCATCGCGCACGACGCGACGGCCGGATCGCAGGGCCCGCGACACCCGCCGCGGGCCGCGGTCTCCCCCGCTCAGCTCGCCGGCTGGATGAAGTAGGCCAGCGTCTCCTCGTCGGTGCGCGGGGTGACGACGACCTTGTCCTTGCGGCCGGCCCACACTGTCTGCAGGACGACGATCGAGATGTAGGCGCGGTCGGCCATGGTCGTCTCCATCGCCTCCTCGAACAGCGCCCGGCGCTTGTCCGGGTCGGGCTCGCGGGCGCCCTCCTCGAGCAGCCGGTCGACCTCCTCGTTGTGGTACTCGATGCGGTTGAAGGCGCCCATCTTGACCTCGTCGTCCTCCGAGTGGGCGAGCGAGCCGAGGGTGTACGAGGCCTCTCCCGTGAGCGTCCCCCAGCCGTTCATGAAGATCGAGTACTCCTTGCGCGCCTGCGTCGGGAAATAGACCGTGCGCGAGATGGCGTTGACGTTGGTGTCGAGGCCGATCTGCGAGAACATCTGGCCGAGCCCCTCGCAGATGGCGCCGTCGCCGGGCAGCCGGTCGTTGGTGCAGTAAAGGTCCATCTCGAACCCGTCCGGGTAGCCGGCCTCGGCGAGGAGCGCCTTGGCGCGCTCGGGGTCGTAGACCGGCTCGGGGATGTTCTCCGAGGAACCGAAAAACCCCTCCGGCATCATCTGGTTGGCCGGCTTGCCGAGTCCCTCGAGCACGATCTCGACCATCGTCTCGCGGTCGATGGCGATATCGAGCGCCTCGCGCACCTTCGGGTCGCGGAACGGGTTTTCCTCGAGCGCGCCGCCGCCCTTCGCCCGCACCATCGGCGTTGCCTCGCGCTGGTCGAGCTGCAGGTTCATCACATAGACCGAGTCGGCGATGAACGTGTCGATGTCCGGGTCGTTCTCGAGCGCCTGGTAGTCGGCCGAGGAGACGTAGTTGATGACGTCGACGTCGCCCGCCTTGAGCGCCGCGAGCCGCGCCGAATCGTCCGAGATCTCCTTGCGCACGACGCGCTGCCAGGGGGCCGGGCCACGCCAGTAGTCGTCGTAGCGCTCGAGCACGAGGTCGCCCTGCGGCCGCCAGGAGACGAACTTGAACGGTCCGGTGCCGATCGTCGCCTTGCCGGAGTTGAAGCCCTCAGCCGAGGTCTCGCCGGTCGAATAGTCCTTCGCCGCCTCGGCCGAGACGACGAACAGGCGGACGAAGTCGTACGGCAGCGTCGCCGCCGGCCCGTTGGTGTGGATATGGATCGTGTGATCGTCGATGATCTCGACGTCGGCGACCCGGCGCACGGAGATCTCCGTCGTCGTCGGCCCGGTCACGTTCGGAACCCGCTCGATCGAGAACTTGACGTCTTCGGCGGTGAAGTCCGAGCCGTCGTGGAACTTGACGCCCTCGCGCAGCTTGAACTCCCAGGTGTCCTCGTCGACCGGCTCCCAGGAGACGGCCAGACCCGGTGAGATCTGCAGGTCGTCGTCGGTCCAGACCAGCGGGTCGAAAATGTGCTTCACCGCGTCGGACTGCACGCCGAGCGCGGAGTAGTGCGGGTCCATCGATTCCGGCCCGCCGCGGACCCCGACGATCAGCTCCTGCGCCAGCGCCGCCGTCGCTGCGACGGTGAGGCCCGTCGCCAGCGCGATCGTTTGCACCATTCGTT
>JBGTMF010000062.1:0-16375 GCA_041743795.1 Thermodesulfobacteriota bacterium
ACGCGGCGACGCGCCACGCCGAGGAGACCGTCGCGACCTGGATGGCGGCGGACTGGGAACGCTTCGCGGGCCTCTTCCCCGCCGACGCCCGGCTCTCGGACCGGCGCCGCGCAGTCCAGCTCGAGCTCGGGCGCGAAGAGTTGATCGCCTTCAGCCGCTCGCTCGGTGAGCACGCGACGACGCGCATCATCCATGTCGAGACCCTCGCCACGCGCGGTGAGCGGCTCGCCCTGCAGCAATGGCGCGTCGAGCTCGCCGGCGACGGAGTCGGCTCCTCCGAGATCTCCTATCTGACCTTGATTGAGAGGGGTGAGCAAGGCATCCGGACGGTGCGCTGGGACGACGACGCGATCGACGTCGCCTATGCCGAGCTCGACGCGCGCTTCGAAGCCGGCGAGGGCGCGGCGCATCCGCACGCGCTCGCCTCTTACGTTGCTACGAATGCGGCGATCCAGAACCGGGATTGGGACGCCTTGGCTGCGCGGTGTGCGCCCACCTTCCGCATGTGCGATCACCGGCTGCTCGGATGGGGCACGATGGTGAACGACGCCGCCATGTTCGTGCGCGTCATCCGGTCGGCTGTCGAGCTCGCGCCCGATTCGAACTATCGCCACGATCACCTGCGGATCTGCGCGCGCGGAACTCTGGCTGCCATGGTGCTGTGCGGTACCCGCGACGGCGGCGTCTTCGAGACCCCGCTCCTGCGCGTCACCGAGGTGGACGAGCAGGGCCGGATCCTCTGCCAGGACGCGTACGACGAAAGCGACGTCGAACGCGCGTTCGCGCGCTTCGAGGAGATTCGCGCGAGCGAACGCCGGGACCCGCGCGCGGCGCTCGCGAAGCCGAATGCTGCCAGCGCGGCGATGGACCGGTGGAAGGTGTCGTACGACTTGGCGTTCGATACCGGAGACTGGGAGCCGATGCGCGCGCACTGCGCGCCGGACCTCTTCTTCGACGACCGCCGGCGCCTCGCGCTGCTCTCCGGCGATCGCGACTTCATGATCGCATCCGCGCGCGAGCGAGTGGCGATCGGTGCGCGCCCACAGCGCAGGCTGCTTGGCACCGCCGGCGATCGGGTCGTCATCGAGACGCTGCTCTGGTCGGGCGGACCGCCCGACGGCCGCTTCGAGATCGAGTACATCGGTGTGATCGAGGTCGACGAATCGGGGTTCCTGGCCGGAATGGTCATGTTCGACTCCGACGACACACGCGCCGCGCAACGCGAGGCGTGGTCGCGCTGGGCGGCGATCGATCCGGCGGTGGCGCCGTGGGCGGAGCTGCTGAACAATCTGACCGACGCGTGGAATGCGCACAACCGCTCGCGTCTTCGCGCCTGCATGGTGGACGACGTCGTCGTCGAGGATCACCGGCTCGCGGGCGTCGGACGCATCGTCGGCGCTGACGCCTATGTCGAAGCCAACGCCGTGCTGTGGGATCTCGCGCCGGATCAGCGGCTCGAGTTCGGCTCGTCCTGGCTCGCCTTCGACCGTCACGGCCTCGTCGGCACGCTGCGACGGTTCGGAACGCTCGCCGACGGCGGCGCCTTCGAGAGCGAGTACGTCTGGCTCAGCCTCGCGAGCGGCGGCCGCACCACGAGACTGGAGCTGTTCGAGATCGACGCTCTCGACGCCGCGCTAGCGCGCTTCGAGGAGCTTCGCTCCGATCCGCTGCGTGTTCCGCCGAACGCGGCGGCGCGCGCAGTCCGTCGGATCGCACCGCTGTATTCAAATGCGGATCTACCCGCACTCCGCGCGATCGTCAGCGACGACTTCGTGTTCGACGACCGAACCCGAGGTTCGCTGCTGCGTGGCGGCGTGGAGGAGTGGGTGAGCGGCCTTCGCTTCCTGCGCACGGAGACCCGCGCGCGACTCGACACGCGCCTCGTCGCCACGGCCGGAGATCGGCTCGCGCTGAATCGTCTCTCCTGGCAGGAGACTCCCGGCGAGTCGAGCTTCCTGATCGAGCGCTTCGGTCTTTACGAGATCGACGCCACCGGGAAGCTGCGCGCGTTCGTGCTCTTCGACGGCGACGACCGCGCCGCCGCGCACGAGGAGCTCTTCGAGCGCTACGTCACGCTCGGCGGAGACGGCATGCCGGCCTGCCTCGTCGAGTTCAAGCGCGCTATCGACGCGCGAGATCTGGACCGCCTGCGCGCGGTCCTCGCGGACGACTTCGTCTACCACGATCGCCGCCGCACCGGCTCCGGCCGGCTCGACGGCCCGGATACCTACCTCGCGTCGCCTCGCGCATGGTGGGAGCTCTCCGAAGACGCACGGATCGAGATGCTCTATTCGGTCGCGGTGACGCCGCACGGTCGCGTCGCCGTGAGCCGGATGGCGGGCAGGAACCGCGAAGGCGGCGACTTCGAGTCGTTCATGGTCACGCTGCTGTGGACGCGAGGCGATCGCCTCGCGGGAGTGGAGATGTTCGAGATCGACCAGCTCGACGCCGCGCTTGCGCGTCTCGAAGAGCTGCGGCCCGATCCGCTGCGCCCTCCGCTGACCGCTGCGACACGCATGCGCGATCGACATCGGGACGCCTTCGTCGCCCGCGACTGGGACGCGGTACGCGCGCTCACCGGCGCCGGCTTCGTCTTCGACGATCGCGGCAAGCGGGCGCTCGTGCGCGGAGACATCGAGGCCTGGATCGCCTCGTTGGAGTTCACCTCACAGCCGGGGTTCCGCATCGAGAGCGCGATCATCGGGACGCTCGGCGATCGCATCCTGCTCGATCGGCTCCGTTGGTTCGGCAAGCCGGACGGCGACGCCTTCGAGTTCGAGCGATTCCGGCTTCTCGACGTCGGCGCGGACGGCCTGCTGCGCGCGGTGGTCTTCTTCGATCCCGACGATCGCTTCGCTGCGTCGGTCGAGGGGCTCGCGCGCTTTGCGGCGGGCGAGGGTGCGGGGAGCGCCGGCCTCGCGCTGCTCGTCGCGTTGTTTCGCGCGCAATGCGATCGGAGCTGGGAATCAGTGCGCGAGTGCTTCGCGCCCGACCTTATCCTCGTGGACCACCGCCCGTTGAGCTTCGGCACGCTCGATCGCGAGCAGTGGATCGCCTCGATGCAAGCGGGCGACGAGCTCGCCGACGGGGTCATCATGGAGGTGCTCCGCGTGCTCGCGTGGAGCGAGCAGGGCTTCGTCGTGGCGGTGCGTCGCGTCGGCACCATCGCGGACGGCGGCGGTCCCTTCGAGGTCGACGCCATCCTGACGGCGCTCGTCGTGGACGGGCGCCTCCAGCGCTGCGATCTCTTCGGCGAAGCCGATGCCGAGCGCGCCGAGGCGCGCCTCTCGGAGCTGTGTGCAGAGCACGCATGAAGTGACGATCCTTCCATGTGCCCTCGCCCCGCGACAGGGACAGAGCCTCGCCTGTCGGCGCTTCCGGGACGTGTGCACTACTGCACGACTCGGTGCAAATCGTGCAATCGTGTGCGCACGCATACGTCCCTTGTGCTCCACTATCGCCTGCGGACGGGCCGGTGCCGAGACGAGACTAACGCAACCCCTCCAGCAGCGCTCTAGCCGCCACGAGGTCACCGGTTGCGAAGCCCTCGGTGAACCATGCGAGGACGGGGGCGAGGCAGCGGCGGCCCTCGGCGGGATTCCCACGACGTTGCCAGAGACGCGCAAGGCTGCTGGCGGCGAGCAACTCGGAAGACTTCGTGGCTTGGGCGATGGCGATTGCGAGAGCGTCGCGGAAGCAGTCCTCCGCCATCTTCTCGCAGTCGATTCGGTCCTTTCCGTCGTCCGAATTCAGGAGCCAGATTTCACCGCGCAGGCGGTGTAGCTCCGCGTCCCAGAACAGCTGCCCGGTCTGTGCCGAGACGGCGAGTCCCATTTCGATGACGCCTAGTGCGTCGGCGTTCTGACCGGCGGCGAGATACGCCTCGCCGAGCAGGACGAAGGACGCCGGAGCTCCGCCGAGATTGCCCGCGCCTGCCGCGAGATCGACGCCGGCCAACAGATCGGCGAGTGCGCCGATCTCGCCGGTCGCCACGCGAGCTCCGGCGTGGAACGTCCTTCCCAGACCGAGGAAGTAGGGAAGGCCCTGAGCCTCGGTGAGGGCGATCGTCTCCGCGGCCCGTTCGCGCTGGGCAGCATGGTCGCGACGTGCCCAGTGGATGGCGGTCTCGAAGAAGAGGGCCTGAGCCAAGCTATTGGGATGTCCGAGGCGACGCGCCAGCTCGACGGCTTCTCGAGCACAGGCGAGACCCTGGTCGGGCCAGCCGAGTCCTGTCCGCAGCGCCCCCATGAAGGCGAGTGTGCTGACACCGGGATCGCTGAACATGATGGACACCACGGCGTGATGTCGCTCCGGTTGGTAGAGACCTCGGGCCACTTCGAGGTGGGTAAGGGCTGAAAGTAGCTTGCCCTGGAAGTGCTCCGGGATGGCGACCTGGATGTGCGCGAGGAGCGCGAGCTCCTGATCGCCCATCCGCTCCGCGGTCGTGAGGACGCGGGCCGCGAGGGCGCGTCCCCGCTCGACCTCGCCGCGCGCGAAGGCGAGGATCGACAGGCCGATCGACGTCAGGCAGAGAAGTCGTTCGTCGCTCCCTCCTTCGCAAAGGGTCCGCGCGCGATCATAGGCCGTCTGGGGTTCGGGATGGGAGAGGCCTCGCGCGACGGCGAGCGATCCGGCGAGCGCGAGCTGGATCGCCACTTCTCGAGCGACGCGCTCGGCGTCCTCGGGCTGCGTCACGAGGAGATCCAGAGCTCGGCGCAGATCGCTGATCGCCTCCTCGTGCGCAAAACGCATTTTCTCACGCTCGCCCGCGCGCTGGTAGAACACGATCGCTTCGCCGATCCTGCCGGCGAGTTCCGCGTGTTGCGCCAGGACCTCGGGCTCGGCGGTCGCGCGTTCGGGGAAGTCCCGCAGCAGCGTGTCGACTACGGCGCCGTGAAGGCCCTGGCGCGCACGCTTGAGCAGCGACTCGTACGCGGCCTCGCGAACCAGCGCGTGCTTGAACGTGTACGATACACGCGGGGGCACGCCGTGCGCGAAAAGCAGATCCGCCTCGACGAGCCGCGCGAGCCCCTGTTCGAGTGACGCTTCGTCGAGCCCGGCAGTGGCGGCGAGCAGGTCGTAGTCGAACTCCCGCCCCAACACGGCCGCGCGCTGGGCGACCACCTTGGCGCCCGCCAGTCGTTCGAGTCGCGCGAGCAGCGAGTCCTGCAGCGTAGTCGGGATCGCGGCCACAACCGCGTCACTCCCAGCCTCGACGACCGCGCGGGTGAGTTCCTCGGCGAAGAGTGGGATCCCGTCGGCGCGCTCGGCCAGCTGCGCGACCACCGACTCGGGCAATCCCCACTCCGCGCTCACGGCCGCCACCATCGCCTTCGTGTGCTGTCCCGAAAGCCGGGCGACCGTGAGATGCCGCAGGTTCGGTCGATTCGGCCAAGGGCTCGCAAACTCCATCCGCGCCGTCCCCACCAACAGCAGGTGCGCGGAGTCGATCTCCGTCAGCAGCCGACCGAGCAACTCGACCGTCGACGGATCGCACCAGTGGAGATCCTCCACCAGCAACAGCAGTGGTCGCCTCTCGGCCATCTCGATCGCCGACGCTGTCAAGGTTGCCAGAATCATGCGGCGCTTGGCGTCCGGGCTCATGGCGAGAGGCGCGTAGCCGGCCTCGGAGGGGATCTCCAGCCACTCGGCGAGTAAGGGCAACGTGTCCGCTCCGGCGAGCACGCTGCTCGCCAAGCCGCGATCGAGCTTCGCGAGCCTTTCGGCGGCTGACTCCGCGGGCGCGAAGCCGAGCGCTTGGCCCACCAGCTCGATCATCGGGCGAAAGGCAGTGCCAGCCGTGTAGGGGCTGCTGCGACATTCGAGCCAGGTGTGCGGGCACTCGAGGATCTGTCCACGCATCTGCTGGCAGAGCCGCGATTTGCCCACTCCCGGCTCACCCGCCACGAGCACAGCCTGCCCCTGCCCCTCGACCGCTCGATTCCATGAGGCGCGCAGCAGATCGAGTTCGCGCTGACGCCCGACGAACGTCGTCAGCCGGCCCGTGGACAGACCGAGACGACTGCCACCCCCGACCGCTCGATCCACCCGGTACAGCACGAGGGGTTCAGGGACGCCCTTCAATTGCGGCGCGCCGCAATCCTCGACGACGAAGAGTCCGGCGACGAGCCTGTGGGTCGCCGCGCTCATCAGCACGGCACCGGGCGCTGCCACTCCCTGGATCCGCGCCGCGACGTTGGGCACGTCGCCGAGCGCGAGCATCTCGAAACGTCCCGCCTCGCCGAGCGCACTCATCACCACGATTCCGGTATGGACACCGACGCGAACGCGAAGCGGTTCGCCGCCGGAGCTCGTGGACGCCGCCGCACCGACCAGCTCGAGACCGGCGCGTACCGCGCGCTCTGCCGCGTCGTCGAATGATCGCGGCCATCCGAAGTAGACCAGCAGGCCGTCGCCGAGGTACTGCGCCACATGGCCCCCGTATTCGGCCACCACCGCGCTTGCTCGTTCCTGATAGCTTCGCAGCACGTCCTGCCAATCCTCCGGATCGAGCCGCGCCGCGAGATCGGTCGAGCCGACCAGATCGCAGAAGAGGACGGTAAGCTGTCGACGCTCTCCCAGCGAACCGGCCTCGCGCGCGCGAGGAAATGCTCCGGCCGCGACGTCCCCTAGATTGGGAGTCGTCGCACCGCCACACTCCAGACAGAACTTCGCCGTCGGCGGAAGCGCCACACCGCAGTGCGGACATCGGAGCGCCGTGGACTCGCCGCACACGCCGCAGACCATGGCGCCGGAGAGGTTGTCATGTTTGCAAGACGAGAGAGTCATGGAATGTCGCGTGTCGTCGCGAGGATCAGCGGCGATAGCTACATTTTCCCCCTATCTCAGTACTCCTTTGGCAACCCCGCCTGCGTCAGCACGAGGTTGGCAAGATGCCGCGATCGGATCTTGCTGTCGACGGGAAAGCGGCGGCCAGCTGTCGGGCTGAACCAGACGTCGGTGATCGCCTCTTCCGTGCCGGACAAACTCGCAGCCAGCCTCGCGGAGAAGCCGCTCCACCTCCGGCGTGTAGTCCGCCACCTACGCGACCGCGTGCAGTTGTTCCGTGCGATGGGCGAAGACGGTGAAGCGCGCCGCCGCGGCGTCTTTAGCGGAAAGCGCGCCGTTGGCTTCCAGCATCTCGGGCACCATGACGCGCAACTTCTCCATCATTGCCTCGAAGGTGTCGGCTTCGGTGACCAAGCCGGGCACATCGGTTCCCTCGGCTACCCACTTGCCACTCTCTTCGTCCCAGTCCGCTCGCACGGTGTAGGTGTGTTCCGTCACCTCTCGCAACCTCTCGTCGCGACGAATAGCCCGACGCCGCTTTTGGCGCAACGCTTTAGCGTCGCGTTCCAAGTCCCGGCAACTGGGAGTGGATCGCATTTGAGCGAGTCGCGGGTGGAGTATTCGAGTCACTCTCGGCCCACTCGAGCGCCCGAGGAATTCGGGGGGTTCTCTTCTCCGCGGCCGCAGGTGTAAACGGTTGCGAATGAAGACGTTGGTCGAGCCCTTGGGTTCCGTCTGCCGCTGGCAGCGAGGCGCGGAAAAACGTGTGTGCGGTAGCCTGCCTATCAGGTCGTCCGGCTCGGCCCGACGATGCCTCATCGGCGGGTCGGAGCTCGATTCTCAGCGATCGCCGCCGAGAATCGAGCTCCGGATGCATGTACGGTCCCGGGCCAGGCAGCGTCAGTCGCCCGGATAGGCAGGACAGCTCGGGGCCTGGATCGCACCCGCACCGAGATTGGTGTTGTACGTATTGTCGGCCATGCAGTTGCCTTGACCTGCGCCCAAGACGATCACGTCGTTGGCGAGAGCCGCGAAGGGGCCCGGGTCCGGATTCGTACCGTTGCCAATGATCGTGTTGCCGGTGATTGAATTTCCGTCCGGCGCACAATCAGCGTCGGTCCCACCCGCCACCAGGCAATGGTCGGCCAGCACCAGCCCGGCAAATTTATTGTCGAGGATTGAATTGTTTTCTGCGTAGAGGCGATCATGGCCGATGATCAGCACACCCGATCCGGACGGGAGACTACCTACCGAGCCGCCGGATACCGGGTTCGGCAAGTTATTCTCGAAAACCTCGCTGTTGGCGAGCCTGGCGAACTCGCTGCGATAGCCGAAGGCCAGGTCCACATCGTTGCCGAGGCCGGAGGCGAGGGGATGGCTGAAGAGCACTCCTGCCGTGTTGTCGCGGGCCGTCAACTTCTGCACATCGACGTCTTTCGAGATGTTTACCTGCAGGCCGATCGGCGCCCCGTACACTTCGTTTTCGATGACACGGATGTCCTCAGAGCCCGATACCCACATCGCGCTGTCCAGTCCACCGAAGGCGACGTTGTCGCGCACGAGCCCCTGTGCCGAGAGCTGCGGGTAGATCCCGACGTGGTCGGCATTGCCGACGTTGTTGTTGCGGATCTCGAAGCCGCGAACGTAGAACGTCCAGATTCCGTTCTCCGAGAATCCGTCGATCGTGAAACCCTCGATCAGAATGTCCTCGATGAAATTGTCCGCGGTTCCGCGGACGTAAATCCCTTCGGTGTTCCCCGGGCCAGGCAGGATTATCACCTCACCGCTCTCGTTGTCCCCAATGAGGTGCAGAGACTTCTCGACGAGAACGGCCGCCTGGCCGCCATGAGTTTCTACGTAGGTGCCTGGCTTGACGATGATGCGGCTTCCCGGCGCCGCGGCGTCAACCGCGGCCTGGATCGACTCGCCGGGATTGACAGTGATGGTGTCGCGTCCTGCGGCGGAGGCGCGGAAAAGCGTCCCGGTATCGGCCCGGACGTCATCACTTTCGAACACCGACTGCCAGCACTCTCCGGTTTCCTCGTTGACCAGCTGGAATACGAGTGGGAAGGCCGACGCGGTCGACGGGTAGACGATCGGGCTGAGGTCCGGCAGGTTCTCGCCGCGCATCCGCAGGTGGATCTTGGCCTTGTCCTCTGGACCCGGCTTCAGTACCAAACGGTCCACACCATCTGCCGTACCCTGAGGGTCTTTATAGCGGTATCCGCCACGCGACGTCCGCCACGTTGCCATGTCGGGAGGAATCTCGATTTGCAGAAACTCGGACCCGCCCGAGCCCTGGTAGACGCAGATTCCATAGTTCGCCGTGGTCGTCGGGTCGGCGAAGTCCTCTGGGGTCGTCGATTCCCCGCGCGTCCAACGCCAGATCAGCGCATCCTTCTGATCTGAAGCCTTGTCGCGAGCGACCAGCCCCGATCGAGACGCGGTGTGACAGAGGCGCCGCGCGGCGGAAGCATTGACGCAACCAACCGCGCTGTCGCAGGAATCCTTCGTACAGAGATTCCCGTCGTCGCAGTCGGGCGCCGAACCCGGAACGCATGTCCCGGCGCCGTCACAGGTGTCACCAACAGAGCAGGCGTCACCGTCATCACAGCTCCCCACCTCGAACGAGCAACTGGACGAGCAGCAGTCCCCATCGACGATGTTGCCATCATCACAATCCTCTCCAGTTTCGAGAATCGAGTTCCCGCAAACCTGCCCCACCGCGCTGGTGGCAATGATCGACACCGCAAACACGGCCCATATCGCAACTAGACGAATCCTCATGTTCTTCTCCCTCGTCGAGCCCGGCAGGACACTTGACCCGATCGCCCCCCCTGCGGCCCCAACTGCCCCCTAACAACGATTTACGAACTGACGTTCAGCTTGGTACCAAAGCACAGGAACTGTCAACGAATATTGTGGGGGCGGCCGCTCCTCCCTCTCTGCTGCTGTGGCTTTCTCCAGGAGACTTTCACGGGATTGTTTGCTCCGCGAATCCACGCCTGTGACCGTGCCATCGAGACCTTCCCGATCCGCTCGCCCCCTGTCCCACTGGCCATGCGCCGGCGGCGCCTCACTCCAAGCCCGTTCGTGCTTCACCCCGACCACCGAATATAGCCGAACGGCGAGTCGCGCCCGATCCTCTGCCGGCAGCTCGAGCGCGTCGCCTTCGATCTCAGCAATGGAATGGGCCATCTCGTTCTCCGTGCGTCCCAAGGTAGCAGATCACTCCAGAGCGCCGCTAACGCCGACGCTCAGTTCCGCGCTGCGTGCGCCGCGTCCGCCGAAGCCCCTTGTTGGGCTTCGAAATCCACGATCCTAAGGATTTCGATTGCGCCGTCTCGCAACGGCGCGGCGCCGAATTCACGGGCGATGACGGCGTAGCGAATAGTACAGTCAAGGTACACCGGCGACCGGCTGCATCCAGGTGTCGCAGGTGCCGCCAACTGTTGCGGTCTGGAGCGCCGGCTCGGCTCGACAGTCCTCTCCCATGGCGCGCACGCGGCAGGTGAGCTGGAGCGGCTGGCCGGACGTCAGCCAGCTCGGTGTTTTGCGATGTCGGCCCACCGAATCGAAACGGCACGCGCGTGATGTGCCGTATGGCGTGCAGCCTTTCGGCGTTGCCAAGGCGACTTTGCGCGCATCAACGGTGAAGCCTGGGTAGCGATCCGACGTGCCGACGATGTCGCGTTCGTTCTCCGCGACGACCTCCGCCACCTGGAACACGTAGCCGGAGTCGCGCCGCTCGCCGACGTGGATGCGGGTGTCGGCGATCAGCGCGAAGCGATCGCCCTTCCTGGCAACGGCTCCGGACATGTACTCGAGGCGCGGATGATCGGGGAAACACTTTCCCATCGCCGGCGGGTGGTAGTAGTGGCGCAGTCGCGTCAGTTGCGCGGTCGGAACACCGGGAAACAGCGCTAACAAATCGTCGACGGTGCCGAACAGGATGCGCTCGACGTCGGGCACACTCTGATCGTACATCGCCTGCAGTCGAGCGTAGGGTGACACGTCGCTCAGATCGGGGCGAAGGAAGCACGATGTCAGACCGCTGGTCTGCGTCAGGAACTCGTCCCAGATGTTGTACTGCGAAACCGTCGACGCGACTCCCTCGAAATCACCGGGCGCGCTGCAACCCTGTCCGCGCAAGCAGCGCTCGACGCCGCGGTTGCGGATCGACAGGGCGATGACATTGCGCTCGCAGGCGCCGTAGGCATTGCATCCGCGGTCGAGGTGCCCCTCGTACAGGACAGTGCGCATGACGAAGTCGAGGCCGCGGGCGCGGCTGAGGCTGGACGCGGACCAGCGGCTGGCGTGTTCGGTGGCGAACCCCGTCCAGGCGCGCTGCAGCATCTCGCGTCGCCCCACCAGGCGCCGGTTGGCCGCTGGACAGTAGCGCGAGATGTGAAACGCGCGTACGATCTCGTCGATCTCTCCTCGGGCGGTTCGCGGTGGGTAGGTCTCGGGGGTCGGTGGGTCGAATCGGGGCGGCTTGCCGAGAGCGTACAAGCGACGTACGTCGATCACATGTCGGTTGCCGTCGCCGCAATGATGATGCGCGACGCGCATGGCCTTGCGTCGGTCGAACTCTTCGGTAAATCGCTCGGCCGAGGCCAGCGTCGCGCCGTTGGCCTCGATGACGACGTCGAAGCCGACGTAGGGCGTGCCCTGTGCGTCGGTCACCGGCACGCCGCCGCGGATTACGAGGCAGGGGATGACCGACGTCCCCTGTGTCAGGCTACCGGCCGGCGTCACCGGTCCCTCGCGCAGGAAGCGGTCCGTGTCGAAGTAGGGAACCGCCGACGGACCGTTGAACTGGTATACGGTCATAAGCGGCGTCGCCGGGATATCCGCCGCTGCCACAGAGCAGGACAGCGCGACCAGCAGGGCGACCCCCGCGGCGCCGACGAGCTGCGAACCTCGAGCGTTCCTCCGCGGTTGCGCGGCAGCAATGGACATTGGCGCGAGCGGGCGCAGCCGACGCCTCACTTCTGTTTCAGTGCACTGTCCATGGCCGCAAGCAGCTCGCCCGACTCCTGCGGATTGAAGAAATGCTGGTACTTCTCCCGCGGCGCCTTGATCGACGACAAGACGTCGCCGCTCGGGGATAGAAAGAACGTCCGCGGAATGTACTGACCGTCGGGCGCGTATTTGCCGCTGAGCTCGGCTTCCTTGTCCTTGTCGAGCCGGATCATGACGAAGTCCTTCGCCTTGGCGACGACCTTCTCGTCGTGAAACAAGCCGCTGTACTTGGTGCAGTGCGGACACCATTCGGTAAAGAAAATCAGCAGTACCGGCTTGCTGCTCTTCTTCGCCTCGGCGAGTCCGTCCGCGTAGCTGCGCCACTCGATGCCGCCGTCATTCCAGTCGCCGCCCGCGTGAACGGCCCCATTTCCCAGCACTAAAAACAGAGCGGCCAAAGCCGCCATCATCGTCGCCTTGCGAATCATCGTCCGACCTCCATCCATTCCATCCTGCGTACCGTTCGCCACCGGGCCGCGCAAGTCGAACAGCCCCGTGGCGACTCCTCAACCGGCCCCCCAAGTAGAGTGGCTCGCGGCACACCGATTTTCTCACCGCGAAGAAACTGTTGGACCTCCCGTCGGTACCTTCCCGTTGGAGTCCTCGAATCTCAGGGAACGATCTCCAGGCGCTCGGGGAGCCAGTGCGCTCCGTCGAAGGCGACGATGTGCACCGAACCGAGATCGATCGGTGCGTGCTGCCACGCGTCTCGACCGATCAAATGGTCGAGAACGACCGCGATGACACCGCGATGGAGGACCATCAGCCACTCGCCTTCCGGCTCGGTCGCGGCGAGCGAGGCGAAACCGCCGACCACCCGCTCGGCGAAAGCACGCCGGCACTCGCCGCCCGGGTAGACGAATTCGTGCGGCGCCGCACGCCACGTCGCGAACAGTTCGGGATCGCGCGCCGCGATCTCTTCCTTCGTCAGTCCCTCCCAGCGACCGAAGTCGACCTCGTCGAACGCGGCCACCGCGAGCTCGGCCGGCCCGGCGGGTACGATGAGGCGGGCGGATTGCCGCGAGCGGCGCAGCGTACTGGTGAAAACGCGGTCGAAGCCAGTGCTGGCCAAAACACTGCGGACGCGACGCATCTGTTCTTCGCCCGCCGCGCTGAGAGGTATGTCGGTTGCGCCGTAGTAGCGGATACTCGACTGGCCGGTCGTCTCGCCGTGTCGCACGAGGGTGATGCGACGCGCCGACATTCTCACGCGGTACCGGCGATCGGTGCCATCGCCTCGGTCTCGCGATTGCGGAACTCGCGACCCGCGCTCATCGACAGAAACACGCCGATCGTCAGCAACAGCGCGGCGACGACGCCGGCCAGGCAAAGGATCGCGAACCCAAGGTCGCGTTGGGTCTGCGCCCAGTCGACCAACCAGACTGCGAATGAACCGACACCGAACGTCAGAACGAACTTGGCGCCGTAGGCCGTCGACCTCCAGCGCACCGGCGTCACATGTGCCAGCAAGCTGTTTTCGATCGGCTGCATGCCGAGCGAGAAGAAGACGAAGACCATCGCCGCGCCGATTAGCGGCATTCCGGACAAAACGACCATCGCCAACAGCGCCGGCAGCGAGACGGCGTGGAAGGCGAAGTACAACCAGCGGAGATCGCGTTTGTCCGCCAGAAGGCCGCCGAGGTACTGGCCGCCGATGCCAATGAAATAGACCAGGGATGTGGTCACGCCGAAGCTGAGAGCGGTGACGCGCTGCTCGAAATACGCCGGCTGGATGACGGTGTTGCCGCGGTAGGAGATACCGGCCAGCGCCGCCGCGACGAGGAGGACGATGAAAAGATGCACGCTGCGAAAGGCGACCGGCCCCGGGTCGGCGAGCACCGGTGACTCGACAGTGCGCGATTCGTCGATCCGAATGAATCCGCAAGCGACCGCCAGTGCACAGGCGCCGTAGCCGATCGCGGCATAGGTGGCGCGCCAGCCGATCAGCTGGCACAGCGAGGCGGTGATGATCGGCGTCAGGGCGATGGCGACGTTGCCGAAGATTCCGTTGACCGCCAGCGCTCTGCCGCGGCGCGCCACCGTTCGCGAGATCAGGCTCATGCCCACCGGATGGTAGATGCTGGCGAACAGCCCCATGCCGGCCAGGCAAAAGGTCAGCGCCGGACCGTGCGCCGACTCGCCCGCGGCAATGGCGAACACGCCCATGCCAGCAATCCCGGTGATGAGCAGGAGGCGCGCTCCGATGCGATCCGCGAGCAAACCGAACGGCAACGCTCCCAAGCCGAACAACAAGTACCCGAGGAAACTCCAACCGAGTACATCGGCGAGCGGAATCCCCGTATCCTGAGCCAGACTCACCGCCAGCGTCGGATACATCAATTCGAAGAAATGGGTGCTGAAGTGGCCGGCGCCGGTCAGGAGGACGACGTTGCGCTCATTGGTGGCCGAATCGGTCTCCGCCATGAAGATACGAAAGCTAGCGGAGCGACGAAGTCTCGACAAGCCGATATGTCTCTACGGAGCCGGTCGGGTTGCGATGTGCCTCCAGCACTCGACTCTGCCAAATGTTGCAAATAATCCGTGGCCCGGTTCTGTTCGGTTGGGCTGGGGCGACACGCCGAACAGCCATTCCGTATTCTGACTCAGTGCCGCGGGCGATGCTCGCTGGGGGCGCCAAGGAGATCGGCGGCGAGGAGTGCCGCGCGCTGGGCGTGTTGGTCCGGCACGAAGACGTACATGCGCCACAGGTCGGCGTGTCGTCTGGCAAGAGCCGAGATCTCGCTGGCGCCGCCCGGGTCGATCTCCGTCATCGGCACGACGCCCGACGGGGTCAGGGCCAGCGCTGCCGCTTCCTTCATCATCGTCGCCGCCGGGCAGTAGACGATGACCTCGTGCGGCTCAGCACCCAGTGAGTGCGCCAGCTCGACCTCGGCGGCGCCGCGCGTCTCGGGCGAGTAGTGGTATTGCTCGATGAGCCGCTGTTGGTCACCGGCGGCAAGACCGCGCGAGGATAGCACGTAGCCGCGCTTCAGCAGTCGGCGCTGCCGCAGGCGGTCGACGAGCGCACCGATCTCCGCCACCTCACTGCATCGCAGGCGCCAGAGCAGTGCAGCGTCGTCGAGATCGAGCAGCTCGGCTTCGCTCAGTTGATCGGCGGCGAGCGCCATTTCCACCGCCTTCGAAATCATCGCCCCGGCGACGACCTTGGTGTGGTGATAGTAGACGCGCTCGGTGAGGAAGTACCGCATGCGCAGCAATTGCACGATCTCCGACCAGGCGTCGGGGCGCGTCATGCCGTGCTTGCTCATGTCGAGCACGAGGCGGCCGTCGCTGACGGTGAAGTAGCGGAAAACCCGGTCGTCGTAGCTTTGCGCCAATCCGGTATAGAGTGAATCGCGCCGCAAATAGTCGAGCAAGTCGGCGTCGATCGTGCTCGACACGATGTCGGTCATCCAGCGTTTGTCGTCGGCAACGTTTGTCTCGAGCAGGTCCGCGACCGCCTGGCGAACCCCGAGCGCCGTCAGGCTCCCTCCCAACTCGCCGGCCAGCAGGACGGACAGGCGATCGCCCTCGTCGTGGCGCGGGAAGAGTCGGCGCTCGTCCTCGAAGGTATGACCGAACGGCACATGCGTCACGTCGTGCAGGAGAGCCGCGACGCCGACGACTTCCTCTGTATCGACCGTCACCGCCATCCCGCCGCGGCGCAACGCCGCGATCAACCGGTGCGCCATCGCACAGGTGCCGAGTGAGTGCTCGAAGCGGCTGTGCACCGCACCCGGATACACGAGGTACGCCGTGCCGAGTTGCTTTATACCGCGTAGGCGTTGCACGGCCGGGATGTCCAGAACGGCGGCTTCGACGCGCGTCAGTTCGATGTCGCCGTGGATTGTGTCGCGGATCAACATTCCAGGGGTCGGGTGACGGGAATCAAGAGCCCGTGTCGTTGGTTTGCTCTTCGCGGTCGAGCAGGAGGCTTTGGATGGAACGGCCGACGGGGCCGCGTTGGTCCCACAGAAGTGATTCGGCGAAGCCGATGCCGGTGCTGTCAAAGCGCGAGCGCGATTGCAGGCAGACCCACTCCCCAACGGGCGGGCGGGTCAGGTAGACGGTGAGGTCGGGGTTGATGAAGGAATAGCCTGCGGCGCGGTCGAGTTCCCAACTGACGCCGTTACCAAAGTCGGCCGCGGCGACGGCACACGCTGCCGGGGACGTCTCGCGTCCCTCGATGACGGGGACGCGTAGACGTATCCAGTCGATGCTCGGACCGGGCGCGTCGAAGGCCCCGTCGACGAAACGGTGTTCGACGGCGTGTCCGTGAAATGTCAGAAGCTGTGAAGGTTGATGCCAGCGAGGCAGGTTGGAGGCGCCTTCGCCGGGACCGGCCGGCGCTCGGTCGATCGTCAGATCGCGCGGCAGCTCGAGAGACTTGGTGCGGATGCGCAGGACGCGCGCCCGCGCCACCTCGCTGTCGCCGGCGCGCATCGAGAGCCCCAGCAACTGCACCTTGCGCCCCGGGCGTTCGAGGACCGTGTCCACCGACAAGGGCGTCAGCGGAACCGGTCGCAGCAGTTCGATGGTGATGCGGGCGATCGCCATCTCC
>JBGTMF010000063.1:0-12351 GCA_041743795.1 Thermodesulfobacteriota bacterium
GCGTCGCCGCCGGCAGCCGCGTGCGCGCCGAGGTGTTGGTCGAAAACCAATCCGCCGTCAGCTGGCCGGCGCTGACGACACGCAGCCAACATACGGTCTATCTGTCGTATCTGTGGGGTGGCGCCGACGGCCAGATGGCCGGAGGCGACGGACGGGCGCAGGCCCTACCGCTCGACCTCGCCGCCGGCGAGTCCGTCGTCGTGCCGGTATGCCTGCGGGTTCCCGTCGCCACCGGCGATTTCGACCTCGCCTTCGGCCTGACCCAGGGCGACCAGTGGTTTCCTGCCTTTTCCGACAGCCTGCGGATGAGCGTCGTATCGTATTGACGCGCGCCTGCGCGGCGCGTCAGTTCGAGCAGAGGGCGACGAGGTCGAGAGCGCGGTCGATGTCGTCGTCGGCGACGGAGAAGTCGCCCGGCACGATGCGTTCGGCGCCGGCGGCACTCTTCGCCTGCGAGCGGACGAGGCCGGCGAGGCGAGCGAACGCGAAATTGATGACGCTCTGCGGCAGCAGGTTGCGCACGCCGAGCGGATCGAGGCGCAGGATCCGTTCGACCGAGCGGCGGCGCGCCTCGTCAAATGCGGTGACCTTCGCATTGCCGCGCATGCCGCGTACGGTGACGTTGGCAAAGACGCTCTGCAGCAGGGTGCGGAGTTCGCCGTGCGTGTACTCGCGCACGTGGTAGGGATTCTCGGAGAAGGACATCAACCGATTCGGCGTCGTCAGCAGCAGGACGCCGCCGGGGGCCAGCCGGGCGCGCAGCGCCTCGACGAAGGCGCGGTCGTCCTCGATGTGTTCGAGGACCTGGAAATTGACGACCAGATCGAAGGTGTCGCCGAATCCCTGCGGGTGACTCAGGTCGACGCGCTCGAAGCGGAGATTGGCCGCGCGCCACGTCTTGGCGCAGAACTCGATCGCCGCGGCGGAGTAGTCGATACCGGTAACGTGAGCCGCGACTTCGGCCAGCCGCTGGGTATTGAAACCCTCGCCGCAGCCGGCGTCGAGCACGCGTTTGCCCGGTGCCAGCGTGCGCGCGTACTCATAGGCGGCGAGATGGCGCGCCTCGTCGTAATCGAAGTTCTCGCCGCGGCCGGGGCGTTCGCCGGTGAACTGCGGAGAGGAGCTGTCGTCTGGAGAGGCGTCGGCAACCATCGAGACGGCGACGTTAAGAAAAGCACGCACAGGGATCAAGTGGTCTCGCTACGGTGCGTAGCCGAGGCTGCGAAGGCGTTCTTTGGCCGCGTCGTCGAGGTCGGTCTCGGCGGCGCCGTGGTCCGGCCCTTCCTCGTGCGAGTCGAGCAGACTCTGGTGGTGCGCCAACTGCTTGGCGCGCTGGGCCGCCAGGTCGCGGCGCTCGCCCGGATCGTCGGTGAGGTCGAAGAGAAACGAACGGGTGCGGCGCGTCACGTAGTCGTCCGGCAGCGCTTCAGCGGGGCTCTCGCCGGGGCCCAGCGCCGGCACGTGATTGATCAGCTTGCGGCGGTTGGTTCGAATACCGCGCATCGACAGCCCGACGTTGCGCACGCCGACGCCGACTTCGACTTCGCGCGCCGTCAGCCCGACGGGATGATGGGTCTCCATGTACACATGGCCGTCAGCCGGGGGCGGCGCCCCGAGCAGGTCGCGACTGTCCCAGACGTTGCTGCCGGCGCCGGCCAGATCGATGACAGTCGCGAAGATGTCGAGGTTGCGAACCAATTGCGCAACCCGCTCGCCGGCGCGTTCGCCTTGCGGCAGGCGAATGATCAGCGGCACGTGCACGTTGGTATCGTAAAGTTCGAAGCCGTGACCGAAGATTCCGTGTTCGTTCAAACTCTGTCCGTGGTCGCTGTGGAAGATCAGCGCCGTGGCGGGGAAGCGCGGGTCGCCCCGCAGCGCCTCCAGCAAGCGACCGACCTGCCGATCGGTCTCGACGACGTCGCTATCGTAGCGGGCGACCTGAGCGTCGCCGTACGCCTTCTGTGCCGCGGCGTCGAGGTCGCCGCGCTTCCCCTTTTCGTGCGGTCCGAAGAAGTGGACCCACAAGAAGAAGCGCTCGACTGGATTGCCGTTGAGCCACTCGATCGCCTTGTCCGCCACCTCTCGGTCGGTGCGGTAGGCGTTGTGCCACTCGCGGCTCCACTGCCAGGTCGCGCGCGCCGCCTCCGAATCGTCCGCCGGTGCATCCGTCACTTCCTGCCGCGGAGCGGACGGCGAGCCCTCATCCTCGTACAGCGCGACGGTCATTTCGTCGTCGTAGTGATCGAATCCCTGGGCGAGGCCAAAGTAACGGTCGAGAGGGTAGGAGCCGACGATGGCGGCGGTCGCGTAGCCCTGCGCGGCGAGGACCTCTGCCAGCGTTTCGTGCTCGGCGTGCAGTCGATCATTCCAGCTGCGCATCTTGTGCCTGGTCGGGTATTTCCCGGTCATCACGGAGCTCAGCGAGGGCAGCGTCCACGAGGCATCGGCGAAGGCCTTCTCGAAAACGATCCCCTCGCCGGCGAGGCGGGCGATCGCCGGCGTCGCGATCTTGTCGTAGCCGTATGGGCCGAGGCGATCGGCGCGCAGCGTGTCGACGGTGATGAGGACGATGTTCGGCCTCTCCGGACGCGGCGCGGGAGCCGTGCAGCCGAGCGACGCGAGCATCCCGCCGCAGGCCAGCAGGCAGGCCCAGGTAGAGGCCGATGTCGAGGCTGATGACGAGGCCCAAGTCGAGGGCGATGACAAGGCGGAGAGGCGGCGCCGCGGCGAAATCGGCGCGGCGACGGTGATGGACGGCATGAAAAAGAAGTATCGGCGCCCCCCAGACGGCGCAACCCGCGCTCCCAACACCCGAGTCGCCACACGAGTTGAACGGCTCGCCTTCCCCGGCTAGACTTCGCGCGTTTCATAGCGTCTGACTCGTTCGGCGGGCCTGCCTGGGCAGCGATGACATGGGCTTCCGCTGAACCCCGGTGGTGGCGGCGGTTAGAGAGGGATCTCGCGATGCGTGACCTGCAAGGAAAAAGGGTTGCCGTGACCGGCGGATCCGGGTTTCTCGGCTCGCACGTCGTCGCCCGCCTCGGCGAACGCGGCGCTGAGGTCTTCGTACCGCGCAGCCGCAAGTACGATCTCGTTTCGCTCAATGGTGTGCGCTCCTTCTACGAGGATGCCCGGCCGCAGATCGTCATCCACCTGGCGGCCCAGGTCGGTGGAATCGGCGCCAACCGGGAGAACCCCGGCAAGTACTTCTACGACAACCTGATGATGGGCGTGCAGCTGATCGAAGAGGCGCGACACCGCGGCGTCGAGAAGTTCGTCGCCGTCGGCACCGTCTGCGCCTACCCGAAGATGACGCCGGTTCCGTTCCGCGAAGACGACTTGTGGTCGGGTTATCCGGAAGAGACCAACGCACCCTACGGCCTGGCCAAGAAGATGCTCCTGGTACAGGCGCAGGCCTACCGCCAGCAGTACGGCTTTCCGGCGATTTATCTGCTTCCCGTGAACCTCTACGGCCCGCGCGACAATTTCGACCCGGCCAGCTCGCACGTGATTCCAGCCTTGGTGAGGAAATGCATGGAGGCGGCGGACAGCAGCGCCGCGGCAATCGAGGTCTGGGGCACCGGCACGGCGAGCCGGGAGTTCCTCTACGTCGACGACTGTGCCGAAGCCATCCTCCTCGCCACAGAGCGCTACGAGGACACCGATCCGGTCAATCTCGGCGCCGGCCGCGAGATCACGATCGCCGATCTGGTGGCGACGATCGCGCGCCTGACCGGCTTTCGCGGCGCAATCCACTGGGACGCGTCGAAGCCGGACGGGCAGCCGCGCCGCTGCCTGGACGTGTCGCGGGCGGCCGAGCGCTTCGGCTTTCGGGCGCAGACGGACTTCGAAGACGGCCTGCGGCGGACCATCGACTGGTACCGGGCCAAGCGGCAGAACGCGGCGTAGCCCTGCCGTGGAAATCGACGCCACTGAAGTCAGGCGGTCGGCCCGCCGTGAGCTTGTTCGCCTCGCCGACCCGCGCCGCCTCGCCGGCAGCCTGACGCGCCACCGCGAGCTGCTCTGGCAGTTGACGCGCCGCGAAATTCTCGGTCGCTACCGCGGCTCGTACCTCGGCGTCGCCTGGGCGCTGCTGACGCCGCTCGCATCACTGGCGGTCTACACCTTCGTCTTCAGCTACGTCTTCAACTCGCGCTGGGGAGGCGCCACCGGCGAGTCGGGGCTGGCCGGCTTCGCCCTCATCCTGTTCACCGGAATCGTCACCTACAACATCTTCGGCGAATCGCTGGTCAATTCTCCGTACGCCGTGACGAAGAATCCCAACTACGTAACCAAGGTGGTGTTCCCGCTCGAAATCCTGCCGATCGCTCTCGTCGGCGCCGCCGTCTTCCACTCGTTCATCGGCATGGCGATCATCATCGTCGCCCTTCTGTTGCAGGGCTCGCTGTCCTCGACGATCTTCTATCTTCCTTTGGTCTACCTGCCGCTCATCGCCTTCACCGCCGGCATCAGCTGGGCGGCCGCCGCTCTCGGCGTCTTCCTGCGCGACATCGGCCACATGGCCGGTGTCGCAGTGCAATTGCTTTTCTTCCTGACGCCCATCCTCTACCCCGTCTCAGCGCTGCCGGAGTCGATGCAGCCGCTGATACGGCTGAATCCGCTGGCGACCATCGTCGAAGATTTTCGCCGCGTCGTCCTGTGGAGCCAGCCACCCGACTGGGACTGGTACGCGGTCGGCCTCATCGGATCGATCGCCGTGATGCTGGCCGGTTACGCACTGTTCATGGCCTTGCGCCGCGCCTTCGCCGACGTCATCTGAGACTATCGTGTCCGCCGAGCCGATCATCGTCGCCGAAAACGTCGGCCGCCTGTTCCATCTCTACGATTCGCCACGCGACCGGCTGGCGCAGGCGTTTCTCTGGGGAAGACGCCAGCTCTACCGCGAGTTCTGGGCGCTGCGCGGTGTTTCCTTCAAGGTGATACGGGGCCGCTCGTTCGGTGTCATCGGCCGCAACGGGTCGGGAAAGTCGACGCTGCTGCAGATCGTCGCCGGCACGCTGCGCCCGAGCGAGGGCGTTTGCGAAACGCACGCGCGGCGCACCGCCGCCCTGCTCGAGCTCGGCAGCGGCTTCAATCCGGAATTCAGCGGCCGCGAGAACGTCTTCGTCAACGGCGCCATCCTCGGATTGTCGCGCCGCGAGATCCAACAGCGCTTCGACGAGATCGTCGACTTCTCCGAGATCGGCAAGTTCATCGATCAACCGATCAAGACGTATTCGAGCGGCATGGTCGTCCGCCTCGCCTTCGCCGTCCAGGTCTGCGTCGAGCCGGACCTGTTGATCGTCGACGAAGCACTGAGCGTCGGAGACATCTTCTTCCAACAAAAATGCTTTCAGCGAATCGACTCGATGATGGGTCGCGGCATGACGCTGCTCTTCGTCTCACACGATACTACCACCATCGAGACTCTCTGCGAGGAGGCGATCGTCCTCTACGGCGGCAGCAATATTTTTTCGGGCAGCGCCAAGCAAGCGGTCGAGCGCTACTCGACCCTGCTCTCCGATCTACCGACGCCGCCGGACTGATCACATCATCACCTCATGGCCGGGCCCGCACGACGACGTGCGGCACGACCAAACCCGGCACGCGACGGTTGACGATTTCGAGGTGCGACAAGACCTCGATGTTGGAGAAGTTGGCGCAGCGCAGCATCTCCACCAGCCCGTTCACATTCATCGTCCACCAGCTGCGCCGATCGGAATCCGCAGTGCCGACCAGCGCCAGCATCGGGATATTGGCAACCGACGGAATGTCGAAGGCGGGAGACGCCAGGATACACTCGCCTCGCGTGACGCTGTGGAGCCGCTCGAGGGCGAGGATGGGATCGCGCACGTGCGAGCTGATCGAGCCGGCGAAGACGAGGTCGAACTTCTCCCCACCGAACTTCTCCGGGCCCAGCTGGTAGACGGTGGTGCGCACGCTTTTCACCCGCGATTCGCGGACGACGTGGGCGAACTCGAAGGCACCGAAGATCTCGCGCCGGTTGAACGCCTCCTCGTCGCCGATCTCGGCACGTCGCTTCTCGCGCCATGGTTCGCCACCGACGAAGTCCCAGTCGAGGTACGATTCGATCTCGGTCGCCGTGACGTCGGCGCCGCGATCCTCGAACTCGAAGGCGAAAAAGCCGCTGGCGCGCCCGACGTCGAGAACCCGCATTCCGTCCATGCGCGGCGGTAGACCGTATTTCGGCAGTAGCGGCCGCAGGTCGTAGTCGCCGTCGGTGACGACGCCGCCGCCGAGATCGACACAGTGGTACCAATAGTACTTCGCCATTTCTTCGCTGACGTTCATCGCCACCTCCGCATCCTCGACGGACACACTCAGCCGATCCCAACGATATCGCGCAATACGTACGCTACCGGCCGCTGCTCGGGCAACAATCCGACCGCGGCGGCCGGCGTCGTGCGAGCGGCATGCAAGACCATCAGCGGGTGCGCCTCGCCGTTTGCCGCCGGCAGTTCGACCTCGATCGCAAAGTCGCCGAAGCCGACCCGGCCGCCGCCGGTGATCCGGCCACCGACTTCTACTTCGATGGACTGGCTGTCGAGATCCGGGCTCACCTCCGGCACGCTGCCGCTGATGCGCACGCGGCGATGGATCGACGGCACCATCCACTCGACGCGCGACGTCGCCCAGCCGCCCGCGTAGATCCCCTGCGCTTCGCGCAGCACCCGGGTCATGCGCGCCGCTACGGCGGTGTTCACTTTCGACCGCACGGCGGCGGACACCCGATCGGGGGTGTAGCGCTCCAGCCAGCGCGACAGAATGCCCTGGTAGGTGTCGAGTCCGTAGAGAACATAGCCCGGAGGGTAGCGGTGATGTCCGTAGCGGCGCTGCGTCCGCACCAGTTCGCGAAAACGTCGGTGGCCGCCGGAGAATGTCTTCGCGGCGCCGTATTCGCGCAGCGCGCCCATCTCGTGCGGGATGTATCCGAGATCGTAGCGCCGACCGATGCGGATCAGCAGGTCCCAGTCGAGCGACCAATTCAGATCCTCGTCCAGGTAGCCCACCTCTTCGACGACGCGGCGGCGGAAGTAGACGGACTGTTGTAGGATGTAATCCCAGACGTGGATGAGCTTCCACAGGTTGAACGGTTCGGTGGCTGGGAATCGACCCGTCACACGGCCGCTCTCGTCCATCAAATTGCCCTCGCCGTAGACGGCACCTAGATTCGGCGATCGTTGCAGTGCCGCCACCGCGCGCGACACGGCACCCGGTGACAGCACGTCGTCGGAGTTGATCCAGGCGACGATCTCGCCGCGCGCCAAGCGAAAGCCCTTGTTGATGGCATGCGACTGGCCGCGGTCGGCTTCCGTGATCCACGTCAGTCGATCGGCGTAGGCAGCGGCGACGGCGGCGGTCTCATCGGTCGAACCACCGTCCATGATGATGTACTCGATGTGCGGATAATCTTGGCTGAGAACGCTCTCGATCGTCGCGCGAATGAAGCGCCCCTGGTTGAAGGACGGAGTGACGATCGTCACCAGCGGGTCGGTCACGCCCTACTCCGCGCGCCGCCGGCGCAGTCCGACGTTGTCGGCCCACTCGCGCGCGTAGCGCCGCAATTGCCGGGGGTTGTAACGCGCCCCGAGGGCCAGGCTGACGAGAATCTTCAATCGCGACGAGGAGGTCATTTCGAAGACCTGATCCTTGCGGTCGACCAGATAACAGGCGTAGCCGAAGAGCCACGAGTACGGCACGTATCCGTAATGCCGGCCGACGATGCCGATGATGTCGCGGTAGACCTGGCCGCGCGCGCGCAGCGTCTTGTTGTCTTTGTACATGCGCGACGTCGCCAGTTCGTCGTCGATCTTGAGAAAGCCGTGTCCCTGGCGGCTGATGCGAATCCACAGGTCGTAGTCGAGGGCGGTGACCGCGGTGTCCAGCATGCCGGCGGATTCGAAAACATCCGACCACAGGAAGGTGGTCGGCTGGCAGATGAAACAGTTGTGCGCCAGTAGCTCGTCGGAGAACGGTTGCGTCGGGTAACGGTCCATCGTTTCGCCGTTTTCGAAGACATGCAGTCCTTCGCCGTACACCACGGCCGCGGTGGGATGCGCGACCAGTTGCGTCACGGCCTTGCCGACCGCGCCGGGGAGATAGGTGTCGTCGGCGTTGAGAAACGCGAACACCCGGCCGCGCGATTCGAGGAAGCCCTTGTTGACGGCATCTGCCTGGCCGCCGTCCGGACGCGACCAGTAGCGCAGCCGCGCTTGGTGCTTTTGCAGGATCTCCAACGTGCCGTCGGTCGATCCGCCGTCCATGACGATGTAGTCGATGTGCGGGTAGTCTTGGTTGAGGACACTTTCGATGGTCTCGTCGAGAAACTTCGCCATCTGGAATGACGGCGTTACGATGCTGACCAGTGGACGATCCTCAACCAATAGTTGGCGCGACGGCCGACCGGGCGCGATCCGCGCCAGCCCTCGCAGCGTGAGATCGACGGCGCTGCGCCAGGAGAACGATGCGGCACGCGCGCTGCCCTTCGCCACCAGGTCCGCACAGAGGGCCGGCTCTTCGAGCAGGCGCGTGACTGCGGCGGCGATCGCCGCCGGGTCCGACACATCGACGAACAGCGCCGCGTCGCCGGCGATCTCGGGGCAGCTGCCGCTGGCGGAGACGACCGCCGGAATACCGCAGTGGAAGGCCTCGATGATGGGAATGCCGAAGCCCTCGAATCGAGACGGGAAAACCAGCATGCGCGCATGGCGATAGATTTCCGGCAGTACCTCGACGTTCTGGTATCCGAGGATGCGCACCCGACTCTCGAGACCCTGGGCGGCGATCGCGGTGCGGACGAGTTCCTCTCCGGTGGCGCTCGCCCCCGTCAGCACCAGATGCAGGGAGGGGAAGCGACCCGCCAATCGACCCATCGCGCGGAGAAGGATCTCGTGGTTCTTGTGCGGCCAGTAGTTGGCTGGAAAGTACAGGTACTCTTCGGGCAGCTCGAGTCGCGCGAAGGCTTCGCGCGCCGCTTCGCTCGGCGGGCGGCAAAACTCCGGGTCGACATCGAGGTGGACGACGACGACCTTCTCCGGGTCGACGCCGAAACGTTCGACGATGGTGCCCTTGGCGTCCTCGGACAACGTGAAGACTACGTCGGCTCGCTCGATGGTCGGCCCGTAGTGGCGATTGCGCCACTCTAGAATCTCCGGCGGGAAGTACACCGGGTGATACTCGTGCAAGAGGTCCGGAACCATGACGGCCGCGGGAATCGATGATTCAAGAGGTTCGAGAATCAGCAACGGGCAGAAGAGGACGTCGTAGCCGCCCCTGGCGATCTCGGCCGCCGATGAGGCCTCCGCGGTGAGGTGCGGAACGACGAGAATCCTCGCCTCCGGCGCCAGCAGACGCACGTTCTCGATTTCGCTGCGCCGCGCGAAGATCGTCACCGGCTGGCCCACCTGACGCTGCGAATCGGCGATACCGCTGACCACGTGGCGTACGTAGTTCTCGAGGCCGCCGATCTCACCCTTGATGAAATGGCGCATGTTGATGGCGATATGCACGATTCCTCGACGACCTTCAGCGACCCGGATTCCGGCGCCGCCGCAGCATTCCCAGAATTCCCGCGCCGTCATCGGCGGTGTCGATACGCGGCGGATGGCTTCGCGGTGGCGCCTGCGTCTTGTTGTCGCTGACCAGCGCCGAGTCTGCGCCGCGGCGATCCAGCTCGCGCTCGAGGTCGAGTACGCGGCGATCGCGCACCTGTACGGCGCGGCGCAGCAGTTCCACTTCTTCCGCAAGCGCGGCGCGTTGCGATGCGACGCTTTGCAGCTCGGCGAGCCGGGTCTCGGCCGCGCTCTCGATCTCCAGGCAGCGCCGCTCGAGTTGAGCCATCTCGCCGATGCGGCGCTCGGCACCGGCGAGGAGCGCCAAGCGCTCCGATGCGGCGCTCTCGAACATGGCGCGCTCGGCGAGTGCCGCGACGAGTTCCCGGTTGGCACGGACCAACACTTCCAGCCTCTCGCCTGCTACCACCTCGAGCAACCGCACCTGGTCGAGCGCGTCGAGCAGCGCCCGCACCGTGCGGCCGCCAGCGGTCTCGTCCAACGCCGCGTCGATCGCCTGCCGATCTTGCGCCGCGAGCGGCTGTCGGCTCGCGGCAAAATACATATCGTGTGGCGTGGCCATCGCTTGTTCGAACACCATGCTCTCCGCGCCGACTCCGCTGAACAGGGCGGAGACGGAAGACTTGCTGAACAGATGAAGATGTTCCGGCACGCTCAAAAGCTGCAAGAACGGGCTGCGCGCCGCGACCAGCTCGTCGTGCGAAACCCCTTCTTCGTAGCACGGTGTCTGCGCCACGATCAGACCATCGGCTGGCAACAGGGCGAAGTAGTGGGGCAGTGTCGCGGCCGGATCCGGCAGCTGCTCGAGAGCGCCCCGCATGGCGACGACGTCGAACGACCCTGCGGCGATCTGCTCAGTGGCGAGGTCGCGCGGTTCGACCGCGACAGCGAGGGCGCGCGCCGAACTCTCCGGCAAACCAGGGGTGGGTTCCAGTTGCGTCACGGCATACCCCGCCGAGCTGAGAAGCGGCAGCATGCAATTGGTGCCGTCTCCCACCGCCAGAACACGCGCCGGCGGCAACTTGTATTTGAGGATCGTGCGCAGCCAGAAGGGACCTTCTTCGATCAGGTCCAACCTTCGCCGCTCGATCGGGGTGACCGGCTCGGTTTCCCGCGCCTGATGACGGTGCCGAGATGCGGTGCCGTCGCAACCGTCGCCCATCGCCGCGGCGCGGCGGTGGACCAGAGTCTGGCAGAGGTCACAGCGCAGGAAAGCGGCCGAGAAATCTCTCAGCTCGTGCTCTCCGCACCAGCATTTCACTCCTTCAGACAAGCACCGCCTCCCGTGCCGGCGACAGGCCTTGGTGCCGCCGCCGCCCCACGCACTCCGCTCGAAACGCCAGCCCGCCGATTCGGCCCTGTTTGTATTAGCGGCCACCTTCCATTACCAAGGTCCTCGCGCTTGCATCAAGACTGGCCGGTGGCAAACAAAGCTCACTCACTGCGGCGATCAGGGAATGCGAGGCGCGGCGTCCACGCGTGTCCACACTCTCTGCGGGAACCGTCATGACTGCAAACGGACGGCCGCACCTTGCCGTCGACCTGACCCCTATGCTCGCCGGCGGCGAAAACGGCGGCGCCAAGATCCTCACCCTAGAGCTGATCGAGCAGCTCGGATCTCTCGCCGCCACCTGGGACTTCACGCTTCTCACCGCCGAGGTGTGTCACGATCAATTGGCGTTCCTCGACCGGCCGAACATACGCCGCCTCTGCGTACTGCCGCGCCCTGCCGCGCTTAATCCTGGAATCGGCGACGTGCTGCGCCGCGCGGCACGCGGGCTGCTGTCGCGAGTTCCGCCGCCCGTCGCATCGCGCGCGATCGACCTCTACTGGGCGATTCGCCACCGGCCGCGTGGCAAGACGGTCGTCGACGAGATCGGCGCGGATCTTTTGTTCAACCCCTTCACCGCGCCGCTCTATCAGTCGCGCAGCGTGCCCTGCGTGTCGGTAGTCTATGACACGCAGTTCGCCGCCTATCCGCAGTTCTTCTCCGCCGAAGAGCGCTACGGCCGCGAGGCTCATCTGCGCGAGGCCGCGGCGACATCGGTCCGGCTGGTCTGCATCTCCGATTATGTTCGCCAGGTCCTCCTGACCCAGTGGGGTCTGTGGCCGCAGCAGGTGGTGACGATACCGATCCAGCTGGCGCGGCGCCTCACCGCCGCGCCGCAGAGCGAGGCGGCCGCGGTCTTGGCAGGCTTCTCCCTGGAGAAGGAGCGCTTTCTCCTCTATCCGGCCAACTTCTGGCCGCACAAGAACCATCGCATGCTTCTCCTCGCCTTTCGGCAATTCGTCGAGAAGCACCCCACCTCGCGCCTCCGCTTGGTGTGCACCGGCCAGCCGGGCGCGGCGATGGACGAGCTGATCGAGAGCGCACGGCGCATGGGACTCGCCGACCGCTGCCGCTTTCCGGGATTTCTACCGGACGCCGAACTGGCGGCCCTACTGGGCTCCTGCCGCGCCCTCGTCTTCCCGTCCCTCTACGAAGGATTCGGCATGCCCCTGATCGAGGCAATGGAGTTCGATCGTCCCATCCTCTGCGGCGATCGAACTGCCTTACCCGAGGTCGCCGGCGACGCCGCACTCTACTTCGATCCGCGAAGCCCGGCTAAAATGGCCGCCGCCATTGCGCGCATCGACGGCGACGACGATTTGCACGCCGAGCTCGTCCGCCGCGGCCGCGATCGGCGGCGGCGATTTGCTGACCCGGCGAGCATGGCGGCGGCCTACCTCGAGGTCTTCGCCGGCGCGTTGGCACTCG
>JBGTMF010000064.1:0-4164 GCA_041743795.1 Thermodesulfobacteriota bacterium
CGGCTACGTGATCACGATCCCGTAATTGCTGATCACGATCCCGAAATACGTGATCACGATGCCGAAACGGCTGATCACGATGGAGCGAAATCAGTGATCACGTTCCCGAAACGGGTGATCACGATGGGCCGAAACGCGCAGCTACGGAGGACAAGCCAGGAGAAGGGACTCTGCCGTGATACTCAGCATCACTTCTTCTCCGAGTTGTTCTCGTTCAACGCTTCGAGGGCGTGGGCGCCGCCGATCACAACCAGGTGCGACCGTGCTCGGGTGAGGCCGACGTAGAGGATCTCGTCCGTGGCCCGCTCGATGTACGAATCGATGTCGAGCAGGACCACTACTGGGCGCTCGAGGCCCTTGAAGCGGTGGATGGTGACGAAGGTCACCTTGCCGGGCTCTGGGTCCGTGGACTCGGTCAGTTCGAAGGCGCCGATGCGGTCCAGTCCGGCGAGCGGGCCTTTCTCTGGGCGGTGGCCGGAGAGTATCGCGATGTCCTCGGCGGGGACCTGCATGTCTTTGATGAGGTGGTGCAGGACCTTGCTCAGCTCGCGGCGGATCGCTTGCTCGCCGTTGGCCTCGATGAACTCGACGGGGCGCCCCTCCGGCCCGACCGCTCGTTGGTCGTCGCCATCGTAGTATCGGCTCGCGAGGGCGTGGATCGTCTGCGTGTTGCGCAGGTTCTCGGTGAGGTCGAATGAGGTCAACCCTTCCGGGGCTCCGCCCTCGGTGCTGAAGAGGTTCTGATTGGCGTCGTGGAAGACGTAGAGGATCCCGTCGTCGGGATCGCCGAGTGTAAGCTGTAGGGCCACCCACCAGTCGGCGTGCGAGAAGTCTTGCCCCTCGTCGACGACGATGGCGTCGAAACGCTCGGACGGTGAGATCTCCAGGGCTTTCGTGAGCGCCTCGGGGAGTTCGCGATCGAAGAACTCCTGATCCGAGCCAAGCTCCGCGGGCCCTCGCGGCACAACGCCGGCGGCCTTGGCGACGTCGTCGCAGAGGAGGTGGAAGTGTTTGACGGTGAGGTTCTCGCGCTCGCCGACGGATGCGCGCAGGTAGTCGCCCAGTCCTTTGTTGAAGCAGGTGAGAAGGGTGCGGTAACCCTCCTCGGCGAGGGCCTTCGCTTTCTCCACGGCCAGAAACGTCTTGCCGGTTCCAGCGCCGCCGCTGATCGCTACCCGACGGTGTCGCTTGAGCCCGTCGAGGATGCTCCGTTGCTGCTCGGTCAATTGGACGATCTGTCGCTCCTCTTCTCGCAGTGCGGTCCCCAACGGCACCCGCGTCGCAAGCTGCGGTGCGAAGGTCCGCTCGAGAATGCGGAGGCGGACTTCGTCAAGGCCGCGGCGATCGGCATCCTCCGATTGCCAGAACCGATAGATCGCTCCGATCTTCTCCGGCAGCCACCGCAGGGAATCCTGGAAGATCGCGATCTCTTCCGGGAGATCGAGAAGCGCCGCGCCGTGCTCTGGCACGCAATCGGGGAAAGCTACGGCGTGGCCAATTGGAACCCAGTGATTCCCCCACCCGGGGAGCATGTGGATCTTCTCCAGCAGGGCGTATCTGTTGCGCTTCGCCTGTTCGACTGGATTCTCGATCGGGTGTGCAACTCCATCGCGGTCCCTGCTGGACCACTTTCCAGTCCGGCCATCGAGGCCGATCTGCCCGCCCTTCACCTCGATGACGAGCAGGCCGCCGTCGCGGTCGACGAGGACAAAGTCTGCCTCGCCGTCGCGGGCGTCGCCCCCGCGCTTCTTCGCCAGCCAGGTCACTCCGTAGAATACCGACATGCTGTCGGGAAGCAGTCGGCCGCACTCGACGTAGAAACGCCGCTCGGCCGAACGTCGGGAATCATTCAGCACCAAGGATGGAAGTTCGGGTGGAAAGAGTCGGGCCATGATCAAATCAGAGCGCTGCGCGAGCGCGAGCCGAACCAAGAAATGCAGGAAGCTGGTCAAATTTCCAGGGGGCAACGCGTACCGGCATCCTGAATAACCGGGCACCAACTTTGTGTCTTGGTGCCTTGGTGCCTCCGTGTTGAAAACTGTTTCAGGGAAGCAGCGCACTGCGCGGATTGGGTTGGTGCAGTACATCGCTCATCGAGCTTTTTTTTAACACCAAGGCACGAAGGCACAAAGTCACGAAGGGGTGGCCAGGGTGTCGGATTTGACATTAAGTGGCTTTCGGAATTGTTTTATAATAAGTAGTGTATTTGCTATGACTCATCATGGGGACCACATTGCTCGAGAAGTGGTTGGTGCGGCAATCGAGGTGCACCGGGTACTTGGCGGGCCGGGGCTTCTGGAGTCGGTGTACGAGGAGGCGCGGTGTTGGGAGTTGGGCGAACGGGGATTGAGAATCGAGCGGCAGAAGGTGGTTCCGGTCGAATACAAGGGGCGAACGCTGGCGAGTCCGCTCCGGGTCGATCTCCTCGTCGATGGTCGAGTGGTAGTCGAGTGCAAGGCGATAGCGGTCTGGAACGAGATCTTCACAGCTCAGGCGTTGACCTACCTCAGGATTCTCGGCCTGCGATTGGCGATCGTCATCAACTTCGGTCAGAGGCTGGTCAAGGACGGTATCGAACGCGTCGTCAACGGGTACTGAGCAGTTCCCGAACAAGCCGGGCTCCCCCTTTGTGCCTTCGTGCCTTGGTGCCTTCGTGTTGAAAACTGTTTCAGGGAAGCAGCGCATTGCGCGGATTGGGTTCGTGCAGTACATCGCTCATCGAGCTTTTTATTAACACCAAGGCACGAAGGCACAAAGTCACGAAGGGGTGGTCAGGTTCCAGGCGTGTGCAACCGGGATGTGCAACCGGGAACATGGGTGACTGTTGTGTTGCGCGTTGGGCGTTCTCTTTAGCCGTGGTTACGGAAGACGAGCGTTCCAGTAACCTGGCATTCGCCTGTCGTGGGCGATTGCGAGAATCCGGATCGCGTCTGAGGCCCGGAGATAGACCACGTGATACGGAAAACGCGTCACTGCAAGTCGTCGGGTCGATAGGCTCTCCGCGACGTTAGGTACCGGAGCACCGACACCGGGTAGCACGACGATGCGGCGGATGGCGGTGTCAACGGCGATGAGGAACTCTTTGCCTAACCCGGGGCGATGCGCCTCATACCACTTGGCCGCAGCCAGGTATTCAGTTTCAGCCTCCTCCTCAAAGAGGACGATAGGGCTCACCGCTTGCGGAGCTCCGCCTCGGAGCGAGCGCGCACTTCCGACCAAGGCCGGGCTCGAGATTCTCCCGCCAACACCCGATGCGCCCGTGTCTCAATCTCGGCAGCCCATGCGGCCTCGACCGCGGCCGGGTCTTCGTCGTTCGCGCCTTCGAGACTCGCGAGGAGTTCAGCCGCAACGTCAGCGCGCTCATCGACAGACAAGGCCAGCGCGTCGCGAAGTACCTCAGCCGCTCGAGATCGCATGTGGAGATTCTAGACCCGTCGGCGCGCGTCGACAACCTGTCAGGGGTCATGGGCGAGGCGCCCCAAGCCAGGGACTCCTCGACGGGCGCGGGGCGAGGGAAGCAGTTTGCTTCGGGGATTAAGTCCGGGCGCGCGGTGACACGTTGCGCATTCTTTTTACGCCACGGCGCCAACGCGAAGCCGCCACTCGGTATCTTCTGAAGATTCGCCCGTGTGCAACTGTTGCACAGGCATGGGTGTACGGACCGGGCTCGACCTTTGCGGCTTGGCGGCTTTGCGGCTTTGCGTTGAGGGTTGATGATGGAGGCAGTGTCGTTGGCGGATTGGATTCGTGATGGCCGGGACACGTTGGACCTTCTTTTTTAACGCCAAGTTACCATGTGGGGCGAGGCAGGGATGGAAGGAGTTAGAAAAACGGAGCCATGCCCCTACTGGGTTATCAAACAACAACGCGCGAAATGCGCACCCAGGAGGGAGGCTCCGATGAAGAGGTTACGGCTAGAAGGCAGGAAGAATCAGGCAACCAAGCAGTGGTTGGAAGAGATACGAAGAGTGGCTGGACAAGCAGGATCTGCCCGCCAGCGTATCCGAACGCGTAGAAACTCTCCGCCGGAGTCGGGAGTACTTGGACCTGCAAGTGCGGCGGATGAAGTCGAGAATCCTGGAGCTGGGCAACCACCCCGACTACAAGCTGGTGGTCGACGCGTTGGTCGAGCAAGCGGGCGTAGGTCGTTTCTCGGCCGTATGC
>JBGTMF010000065.1:0-8120 GCA_041743795.1 Thermodesulfobacteriota bacterium
GCCTGGAGGTGCGTGACCTCGACTCCGACCGCGGTCTCATTCGCGTCTCCGGCGGCAAGGGTCGCAAGGACCGCTACACGTTGTTCTCCGAGCGGCTGCGCGAAGAGCTGCGCGCCTACTACCGCGTGTACCGCCCGCAGCGGATTCTTTTTCCCAGCAGGCTTCGCGGCCCCACGGCGGCGCTCGATCCACACTCGGCACAGCGGATGTACCACGTGGCCAAGACGAGAGCCGGCGTTTCGAAGCAGGGCGGGATCCACTCGCTGCGCCACGCGTTTGCCACCCACATGCTGGAAGCGGGCGTCGACCTGCTGACCATCCAGCGACTTCTCGGGCACCGAGATCCCAAGACCACGGCCGGGTACATTCACGTTGCGACACAGTCGTTGACCAAGCAGATCTCACCGCTCGATCGGCTGCTATTGCCGGCAGTAGCGACAGAGCATTCGTAGGTCACGATGTCGCCGCAGGCCGCGGCGGCATGGGAGAGGCCCGATGGTCCGCGCTTCGAGGTTGCGGATGTGGTGCGTCTTCACGGTCGCCGCTTCAAACACACTCATGCCGTATCGCTCGAGCAGCGCGCCGTACTGCGCGCCATCGAGAGCTGCCACACGGCGGCCCTGGGTGGCCACCTCGACGAATGCGACCGCTGTGGAGAGCGCCGCATCTCGTACAATTCGTGTCGCAACCGACACTGCCCGAAATGCCAGGGCGGGAATCAGGCGAAGTGGGTGGACGCGCAGCAAGCCTCACTGCTTCCGATCGAGTACTTTCACGTCGTCTTCACGCTACCTCATGCACTCAACCCGCTCGTCCGGGTGAACCGCGAGGCACTCTATGGCCTGCTGTTTCGCGCCGCCGCGGACACCTTACTGCAGTTCGGTCGCGACCCTGACCGGCTCGGTGCCGAAATCGGTGTCACTGCGGTCCTCCATACCTGGGGACAGAACCTGACCGAGCACGTCCATCTCCACTGTGTCGTAACCGGAGGCGGGCTCACTGCCGACGGGCGCTGGAAGTGTGTCCGCAAGGGGTACCTGTTCCCGGTCAAGGCGCTGGGGCGACTGTTCCGAGGCAAATACCGCGCTGGCCTGCGCAAACTCAGAGCCGAAGGAAAGCTCCGCTTCGTCGGGCAGTGCGAGCCGCTGGCCAACGAACGGGCCTGGCAAGGGTGGCTCGCGGATCTGGGCTCCACGGACTGGGTCGTCTACTCCAAGCCGCCGTTCGGCGGGCCCGCGCAGGTCTTGAAGTATCTCGGCCGCTACACCCACCGCATCGCCATCTCGAACCGTCGTATCCACCACGTCGGTGAGGGCGTCGTACGCTTCGCCTGGAAGGACTACCGCGATGGCTCTAAACACAAGATCATGGAACTCGAGGCCGAGGAGTTCCTGCGCCGCTTCCTGCTGCACGTCGTCCCGAAGGGCTTCATGCGCATTCGCCACTTCGGGCTCCTCGCCAACCGACATCGCAAACACAAGCTCGAGCAGTGCCGCGAGATTCTCGGAGTGCAACCGGCCCCGGCCTGCGCGGGCTCGTGCAGCGATGCTGTCGCCAGCGAGCATGAAGATCTGCAAGGCGACGGATCCCCAAACACGTGCCCGGCGTGCGGCGAGGGGCAGATGAACACGGTCGCTATTGTCGCCCCCCAACGAGGACCGCCGTGCTGACCTCAGCCCCCTCATCGCACGCGACCCTCGCCACCTCCGAGACTCGTCTCGCACGCCACTTCTGCGCGCTCAGCCCCGCATCCCTCACCGCCCAACCGTGCACCCCGACCGCGACACAGGTCTCCTACCGCACCATCGACACCTCTCGCTCCGCGCGATGTCGCTCCAGGTGCGAAACCCAAGCATCACTGCCCAGCCGACGCCGCTTACAATTCCCATAGCCCGAAGCGCGCTGCCTCTCGCGGCTCAGTTCAACAGCGTTTATCGTCTCTCCGGCTCGGGCGTTCTCGTCGTCGCAAATGTTTCTGCTGGCCGGAGAGACGATCAAACGCTATTCATTATGTGCGCAAGTCCGGTTCGATGAGCGGAGGTGGGAAACGGAGTAATGGAACGGGCTGAGGCACCGACGAGATGGCGAAAGCCGCCGGTAACAGCAACTCCCCGGGCCTGTAGCCACCACGCCCACCTTCGACTCCACGTGCGCCACGATTGCACGATTTGCACCGAGTCGTGCAGTAGTGCACACGTCCCGAAAGCGCCGCTCGATCCATCCCGATCGCGCCAAGCGGCTCGATCTCGTCTCGCTGGGTGGGACTACCCGCGGATCCGCGGGCGTTTTCCCCTGATCGCACATACGTAGTAGCGTTGGACCGCGATGGCCATCAGCCTGAACCACACGATCATCTCCGCTCGGGACAAGGAGGAGTCGGCGCGTTTCCTCAGCGAGCTGTTCGATTTGCCAGCGCCGCGGCTTCTCGGTTCGTTCGCCGTCGTCCAGGTGGGCGACACCAGCCTCGACTTCGTGAACGATGACGGCAGGATCACCCAGCGGCACTTCGCCTTTTTGGTGAGTGAAGCCGAGTTCGACGCGACCTTCGGCAAGATCCGCGACCGCGGCATGTCGTACTGGGCAGACCCCTTTCGCAAGAAGCCCGGCGAGATCAACCACTGGGACGACGGTCGCGGCGTGTACTTCGACGACCCGAGCGGCCACCTGCTCGAAATCATCACGCGCCCCTACGGCAGCGCCGGCACCGCCGCCACCAACCCCCACCCTCTCGTCGCGCCGACGATCGACAGCTAGTCGAGTTCATTCACGGCGCTTGCCAGAACCGATTCAAACTAGGTCTGGCCGTCATCCGAGTCGCGGACATTTTCATGTCGGCCTCGGCTCGACGAGCTCGTCAAATATCCCGCTTATTTGGACTATCGTGCATCGGCTGCACCTCCATTCGGCGCTGCCGCATGGATGCTTTCTGCTCGGGTGTGAGCCCGCGGACCCTCCCGGCCGCTACCCCAGAGGTGGGTCATGCCGTGAGGATTTCGCTGCGCCCCCTGGGTGCGACGGTATCGCTTTTGCTAAGGTTCTATCGAATGAGCCGCGCTCGCGTGGGCGGATGGAGAGGGACGAGACGAGATGACTGTCGTGGAGCGTCTTCGAGAGACGGGCATTCGCCGGCTTGGCGGCATGAAGTCCGGGTTTCGCTATCGATACTCCGACGGGGGCAGGCCGGCGCGGAAGGTGGTCGAAAGGATTCGCGAGCTTAAAGTGCCGCCGGCCTGGCGCGAGGTCGCCATCGCACGATCACCGAGCGCGGCGATCCAGGCCGTCGGCCGCGACGTTGCCGGGCGTTGGCAGTACCTGTATCACCAGCGCGCCGTGGCGCGGCGCGAGGAGAAGAAGTACCGCCGGCTGATCGCCTTCACACGCGCATTGCCGGCGCTGCGCAAACAAGTGGCGACCGATCTGGCGCGCGGCGGCATCGGCCGCGAGTCGGTGCTGGCCTCGATGCTGCGCGTCGTGTCTCTGTGCTTTCTGCGCCCCGGTAGTGACAAATATGCGAGTGAGAACGGCTCCTACGGAATCGCCACTCTGCGCCGCAAGCACGTGCAAGTACGCGGCAGCCGGGTGCAGTTCCGCTTCACCGGCAAGAGCGGCCAGGCGCAAGAGAGCGAGCTCGACGACCGCCGCGTCGCCGCCGTCGTAAGGGCTCTGCTCCGGCAGCCGGGGCACCGGGTCTTCCGCTTCCTCGACGAGGCCGGCGACCTGATCGACGTGCGCCGCAGCCACATCAACGCGTACATCAAAGAGGTGATGGGCGCGCGCTTCAGCGCCAAGGACTTCCGCACTTGGGCCGGCACGATGGTCTGCGCCTGCGCGCTGTCGAGCGCCGGCGTCGACGAGGACGACTCGCCGGCGCAGTTGCGTGGGAAGATCGTCGCCGCGGTCAAGGAGACGGCGGCCAGCCTGGGAAACACGCCCGCGGTCTGCCGCTCCTCGTACATCGCCCCGCGTCTCGTGCGGGCGTACGACGAAGGACGCGTGCTCTCGCATCGCCCGGCTAGCCTCGCGGTGCTGGCGCGTTCGCGCAGCGGTCGCCTGCAGAAATGCGAGCGCGCGCTGCTGCGCCTTCTGGAAAGCGGCGACCGCATCGTCGCGCGCCCAGGAAGGAGTTGACGAAAGCGGCAACCATCGCTCCTCATAACTGCCGTTTCGTGCAGCTGTTTACGGAAAAGTTTTCGAAGCGGGCGTTGCGCTGCCAAACTTCGCTTTCTCCGCCGGGAGGGACCGCAGTTGGCCCGGCTTCGGCATTGCAAGGCTGCATACCCAAACTGACAGGGAGGTGCAAAATGAAAAGGTTACTGCGAATTTTGGTTACCGCCGGATGTTCGGTGATGTTGGCCACTCCAGTTGTTGTCGCCGACATGAACGACGGCGGCGCCGTTGGTCAGCGGGGACGGCACACCAACGATCGGATCGACGGCCTGCCGGATCGGCCGAGTTCGCTTTCCGACGACATGCGGCGCGACCAGCGGCCGGATCCTTTGGATCGCGACGCCGCCGGTGACGCACCGTTGGGCGACGATCTCGACGATCGTATGCGCGACGACCAGATCGAGGATCCGCTGGACTAGCCGGCGAACATCCCCGATCCGGGAATACCCTCACCCGCGCCGGCGATTGCGGGCAGGGACATCGACCATCGTCTCTGCCATCTCTTACGGCTCACCTGCCACTGTCACGGCGTCCACGGCCAACATGCGGCGCGGCGCCGATGGTTCGCGCATCGAACCGACGAGGCGGACGACGGAACCGGGGAGCACGTCGGCCCGGACGACCGGGGGCATCGTCACGGTGACGGTCTGGCCGGCGGGTACCGACGCGACCCAGAGGACGACCTGGCGCGGGTTGCAGATTCCGCCGCAGAGGCCGTTGCCGGTGGTGGTGTTGGCGTTGAAGGCGTTCGCCTCGGGCGGTACCACCGCGTTGATCTCGATGTTGCTGACGGTCGTGGCGCGATTGTTCGTGACCGAGAGCGAGACGACGATCGCCTGCCCCGGCTGTACGAAGTCCGCACCGGCATCGATCGAGAAGATGAGGTCGCGCGCCTGCACGACGGTCACCGCGTGGGCTCGTTTGATGACGAATGGATCTCCGGCGTCTTCGATCGTCGCCCGCGCGCGCAGCGGCGTGCCTTCGGGTAGGTCGTCGACGATCACCGTCACCTCGCGTACACCGCCGTCGCCGACGGCGAGTTGGCCGAGGCTCCATTCCACCGCCCCGTCGTCGGCGAGCGCCCCGCCGCCGGTGGCGCTGTCAAAGAACGTGCCCTGCGGCAGCTCGAGCCGGAGAACCGAAGCCACTGCGTCGGTCGCGGCGCGGCGGCCGAAGTGCAACGCGTAGGTGAACATCTGTGCGGCGGGAACCGGGTCGCGGGAATCGGTCAGCGCGAGATCGTACGCGCTGCCGCCGTCGACGGCGATGGTGCGGCTGATCAAGGTGTTGCGACCGCCGTTGGTGTTATCGTGGGCAATCGCGTGCAGCCGCAGCAGTCTCCCGTCGGCGGTATCGGGCGCAACCCGCGGCGCGATTCGCACCGTGGACGAGTCGCCGCCGGCGAGGGTGTTGATGTTCCATCGCACCAACGTCCCGGGCGAGCACGACTGCGCCGTCGCGCATTGCGGCGCGCCTTCCGAGAGAGCGGGCGCAAAGACCTCGGTGCCGAGCGGTATCCGCGCCGCCAATCGGGGTCCGATGTTCGCGCTGCCGATGTTGGTCACGGTGAACTCGGACTCGAGGATCTCGCTGGGTCGCACGGGGTCGGGGTGGACGACCGCTGACAACGTGAGCGGCGCGCCGTTAATGACACGGGTGAGGACGCGCGAGCGCTTCTTCGCGGCCGGACTGTTGGCGTCGCTCAACTCGGCTTCGGCGGCGAGCAACGTCACGCCGGGCAGATCGCCGTCGATGAGCACGGTGGCCTCGCGTTCGGTGACGTCGCCGGGCAACAACAAGCCGAGGTCCCACTCGACGACGCCGTCGATCTCCTCGCCGCCGTCGGTTGCATCGAGGAACGACACCCCCGCCGGGAGATCCAAGGTCAGGACTCCGTTGGTGGCAGCGACCGCGGACGGCCGATGCCGCGCGACGATGCGATAGGTGAGTGCCGCCAGCGGCACCGCCGGATCGCGGTCCTCGTCGAGGGAGAGGTCCCAGTTCGAATTGGCTTCGACCCGCACGGCTCCGCGCGCGGTGGTGACGATGCCATCGAACGGCCCGGCGATGATCCGTGCCTGGAAGTTGACGATAGAACCGCTCACCGTACCAGCGGCGATGATCGGGTTCGCCTGCACGGTGATCCCGTCGCCCGCCAGCACGGCCAGGGTCCAGAGGATGCGCGTACGGCGCTGGCACGCCGCCGCGCCGCAAACTCCGTCGATGGTGCTGTGGAGAGCGGCGATCGGGTCGACGAGATCCGGTACGACCATCTGGAGTTCGACCAGGGCGGTGCTGGCGCCGCTGTTCGTCACCGTGATTCCAACTTCAATCTCGTCGCCCTGGCGACCAGGATCGGTGTTCGCCTCGATCGCCACCGATACGGTCTGCGGCGCTGCCGCCCGAACGACCGAGCCGGCGAGCTTCGTCCCCGTGCCGTCCGCGCGGCTGATCGTCGCCTGCGCGCGCAGCGGCGCACCCGTGGGGAACTCCTCGCCCACCTGCACGGTAAAGCGGCGGATGCCGCCCTGGCCGGGGGTCAGTGCGCCGACGTCCCACTCGATCATTCCATCTTCAGTCAGTACCCCGCCGTCACCCATATCGACGATGGTGGTGCCGGCAGGCGGTCGGACCCGCATCACCGCGTCGGCCTCTCCCACCACCGCTCGGAAACCGTACGTAGCGGTGTAGGTCAGCAGTTCGCCCGGCACGACCGGGTCTCGCGCCGGAATCAGTGCGAGGTCGAACGGATTGGTAGGCGCGCCGCTCTGTACGACGGCCGTGTACGACTCCATTGCAGTGAGCGCCCCCGAAGTTGCAGTGGCGACGAACGTCAACTCCGCGCCGTTCTGCGTCCCCGCGGCGACGATCGGCGGAATTCTCATCGTGACGCCCTGGCCGGGGGTGAGGGTTCCGAGGTTGAGCCAGGTGATCGTATTTCCCGGATTGCAAAAGTGGCTCGCCGACGCCGCACAGCGGCCGCTGCCGGCTGCCAGTGTGTTGGCGAAGGGCTCGATGTTGGCCGGCAGGACCACTTGCAACATTGTGCCGAAGAGCGAAGAACCACCGGTGTTGGTGACCGTGATGCCCGCGTCGATCGTCTCGCCGGGCCGCGCCGGATCGGGATTGACCTCGATGGCGATGTTGAGCGGTGGCAGCGTCGAAGTCGCGGTGGGGGTGATCGTGGGAGTCGGCGTGATCGTAGGCGTCGCCGTTGGCGTCGATGTCGGGGTGGGTGTGCCGGTGAACGACGGTGTCGACGACGCGGTGAACGTCTGCGTCGCCGTGCGCGTGAGAGTGGCCGTGAACGTAGCAGTCGGTGTCAACGTGATGGTGGGCGTGCGCGTGTTGGTCGGCGTATCGGTGGGCGTCGCGCTGGCGCCGGTCGTGTTGGTGGGAGTCGGCGAGTGTGTCGGGGTCGGGGTGAATCGATTGTTGCCGATGCTGTCCTGCACGGCGGAGTCGTCGCGTGCCGTGTTGGCGCCGAGCTGAGCGGCGCCCTCGGCGGTCAAGCCGGCGAAGTTCAGGTTGGCCAGTGCCGCGAAGATCGCATCGAGGATCGCGCGCAAGCCGGCATCGCCGAACAGTTCAAAGCCGTACTCGATGAAGAGGCGCGCCGCCGCCTCCGTGACCGGATCGAGGCGAAGGCCTTCGACCGTGCCGCCGGCGCTGGCCGGGCCGAAGCCGAAGTTCGATTCCACCGCCGTCGAGGGCGTGGAGGGCTCGGCCTACTTCAAGGCGATCCCGGCGGTGGACGCCCAGGTGATCACTCCTGACGCCGGCGTGCCGGTGCTGTGGTGGCGCTCGGTGGGCGCGACCCACACGGCCTATGTGATGGAGCACACCATCGACCAGCTGGCACGGGCGGCCGGCAAGGATCCGGTCGACTACCGCCGCGCCCTGTTCACCAAGGCCAAGGCGAACCGGCACCTGGCGGTAATGAACCTGGCCGC
>JBGTMF010000066.1:0-1530 GCA_041743795.1 Thermodesulfobacteriota bacterium
GCGACAGCTCGCGCGCCACCACTGTTGCCGCACCGATCAGGGCGACGCGCGGCTCCAGCACGGCGCGAACCGGAACCTCCGCCAGCATCTCGGCGAACGGACCACTGCCGGTCATCGCAGCGCGGAACGCGGTCGCGTCGACCAACGGCAACAACTTGCGAATCATTCCGCCGCCGATATCGACACCTCCAAGAGCCATCGCCGACAACGCCAGATCCCCCACCCGCGCCGCGAGGATATCGAGAAACAAGGCCACGCTGCGTTGACTCGCGTCACACCTGCCCTCGATGGCGGCGCGGCCGATACTGGCGGCGCAATCGCCGCTGGCGCGACCGTCGGCCAACTCCACGGAGACGGGTACCTGAAGCACTTCGGCGACGAAGTGGAAGAGATTGGTCAGGCCGGGGCCGGATAGGATCTGCTCGTAAGATACCGTCGAGTGTCGCTTGCGCAGGTACCGCAGCAACTCGATCTGCTGCGCGTCGCGCGGCGCGAAGCTGACATGCCCGCCCTCGGTAGCGAACGGACGATGCACTGCTCCGTCCCAATACAGAATCGATTGCCCGAGCCCGGTGCCCGGCGCCAGCAGTGCGCGGTTCGCCGACACAGGGTGGCCGGCAACGATGCTGTGGAACGATGCCTCGTCCAGCGTCAACACGCCGGCGGCGGCAGCCTCCAGATCGTTCAACAGCAGCACCGGAATCGCGCCCATCCGCGCGGCGAGGCGTTGCGCCGATATCAGCCAGGGTAGATTGGTCGTGCGAATCTCGCCGTCACGCACCGGACCGGCCGCCGCGACGGCGAGCGCAGAGACCCGTTCTTTCGCCGCGAACTCACGCAGGACGTCCTCGAGACCGCTGTAATCCCTACTGCGATAGCGTTCGTGCCGCAGCAGCCGCCCGCCCCCACCGGCATCGAAGGCGTCGACGTCGGTCTTGGTGCCGCCGACGTCGACGGCGAGAATGATGCGAGATCCATCGTCACGCATCGCCGCCCTCCGCACTGATCAGCAGCGTCGCCACGCCGTGCGTGCGATCGCGCACGGTGCAAACACGTGTCCCCTTCTTCTGGCCCGTGCGCACGTCCGATACGTCGACGCCAGCGGCCGCGAGGCGTTCGCGCGCCGCTTCGATATGAGTGACCCGGTAGGCGACTCCCCAAAGTTCGTCTTCGCGGTCCGTCTCGACCGCTGCACCGATGCGGCCGCCAATCTCGACCGTCACGCCGCCAACGCGAAAGAAGAGCAAATGTAGACCGCGCTGCGGAAACTCGCGGTCGAGCGCCAGTCGCAAGCCGAAGACCTCTCCGTAAACCCGGCGCGCCTCGTCGACATCTGCGGTGACGACGACGACGTGATCGATTGCCTCGATGCCATCCGCGCGTGCCGCTACCGCCGAGACGTCCGCCAGCGGCGGCGAATGGTGCTCGATGGCAAACACCAACACGCCGCGGGTCACCCGACTCGGCACCATTACGGTGCGCCAGGTTCGCTGGCGACCACCGCGCCGATCGCTGCCGCAACCGTCGACC
>JBGTMF010000067.1:0-8729 GCA_041743795.1 Thermodesulfobacteriota bacterium
GGCACGGTCGCACAGCGTGCGCAGGCCGCGCTCCTGGCCGGCGCCGAACTCGACGATCAAGCGACCGCCCGGCTTCAATCGCGCCATCGACTGCGGCAACAGGCGTCGAAAGACGTCGAGGCCGTCCGCGCCGGCTCGCAGCGCCGCCGCCGGCTCGAAATCGAGTTCCGCGGCGAGCCGGTCGTTCGCTGCGACGTACGGCGGGTTTGAGACGATCAGGTCGAACAGCGGGCCGTGGCGGAGTCCTTCGAGAAGATCGCCACGGACCATCGCGATCCGCTCGCGGACGCGATGCCGCGCCGCGTTGTCGGCGGCGACGGTGAGCGCCGTGGCGGAGATTTCGCAGGCGACGAGCCGCACGTCTGGGCGCGCCGACGCCATAGCGATGGCAATACAGCCGCTGCCGGTGCCGACGTCACAGACGGCGGCGCCGCCGGGCAGTCCGTCGAGAGCCGTATCGACGATGAGTTCCGTCTCCGGCCTGGGGATCAGCACGGCCGGGGTAACGTGCAGCAGCAACGAATAGAACTCTTTCTCTCCGGTAATATACGCCACCGGCTCGCGACCGCAGCGGCGCGCGACCAAGCGCGCGAAGCGTTCGCCTACGAGTGGCGGCAATGGATCGTTGAGCCGGGCGAACAACCCCGATCGCTGCAGTTCACCCGCTACCGCGAGTAGCACCTCGGCGTCTAATCTGGGCGACTCGACGGCGGCGTCGCGCAGACACTGCTCGCCGCGTCGGATCGCTTCGGCAAAGGTCACCGGCGGTTCACCTGCACCGAGGGCGGTCATCGCTGGGCGGTCGGCGGTGATGCCCCGGTTCAGGCTTCGCCCGCCTTCAGCTGCAGTGCCTGGAAGTGCGTGTTGAGAGCATCAATGACGGCGTCGAGATCGCCTTCGACGACCTTGTCCAGATTGTAGACCGTGAGGTTGATCCGGTGGTCGGTCAGACGCCCCTGGGGGAAGTTGTAGGTGCGGATACGCTCGGACCGGTCACCGCTGCCGACCATGGTGCGCCTGTTCGCCGCCGTCTCGGCATGCGCCTCGGCCTGTGCCCGCTCGAGCAGGCGCGAGCGCAAGATCTTGAGAGCCTTGGCCTTGTTCTTGTGCTGCGACTTCTCGTCCTGACAGGCGACGACGAGGCCGGTGGGCAGGTGCGTGACGCGGACGGCCGAGTCCGTGGTGTTGACGCTCTGCCCACCCGGTCCGGAGGACCGATAGACGTCGATGCGCAACTCCGTGGCCTCGTCAATGTGTACGTCCACTTCCTCCGCCTCGGGAAGCACGGCCACGGTCACTGCCGACGTGTGGATACGACCGGACTGCTCTGTGACCGGTACCCGTTGAACGCGGTGCACGCCGCCCTCGTGCTTGAGGCGGCTGTATACCCGCTCACCGGAGATCAAGGCGATGATCTCCTTGAAGCCACCGAGGCCGCTGTCGCTGCTGCTCAGCACTTCCACCTTCCAACGCCGATCCTCGGCGTAGCGGCTGTACATGCGGAACAGCACAGCGGCAAAAAGCGACGCTTCCTCGCCTCCGGTACCGGCGCGAATCTCGAGCACCGTGTTGCGATCGTCGTTCGGATCTACCGGCAAGAGGAGCACCTGAAGTTCCGCCTCGAGTTGCGCTGCCAGTGCCTTCAGAGCCGGCAGCTCCTGCTTGACGAGGTCCCGCATTTCCTCGTCCGAGGATTCGAGCAATTCGCGGTGTCCGTCGAGATCGGCGCGAACCTTCTTCCATGCGCGATACGAACGAACGATCGGCTCGAGGTCCGATCGCTCCTTGGCCAACCGCCCGTAGCTCTTCTGGTTGCCCAGAACGTCCGGATCAGCGAGTTGCCCTTCGATCTCCGAGTAGCGACGTTCGACGTCTTCCAGCTTCTGCAGCATCACCCATCCATCCGGCCCAGAAAGTGAAGAGGGCGCGGATGAACCCCACGCCCTCTAACCACCGCGCCATGGATCGTCGGCGCGGATCTCGTGGATCCGCTACTTCTGGATGCTGTACTTACGGCGAAAGCGCTCGACCCGCCCGGCGGTGTCGATCAGCTTCTGCTTACCCGTGTAAAAAGGGTGGCAGGCCGAACAAATGTCGACATGTATTTCGCCCTGTGTCGAGCGAGTCTCGAACGCGTTACCACAGGCGCAGAGGGCCTTGGCGACGTTGTATTCTGGGTGAATTCCTTCGCGCATGGTCTTTTTCTCCGAACTCGTCCACGTATCAGCGCCCGCCGCAGACTGCAATACCGCCAAGGCGGACTTCAATCGGACTCCCCGCCATCCTCCTCGCCTCGCCTGACCATCAGTATTGTATAGAACAGGGTATCGCTGCCGTCCCCCGCCCAGCGGCGGAGTGCCATCGCCTCTGGAAAAAGCTCTGCCAGGGCGGCGACAGCCCCCTCTACGGCGTCCACTTCATCGGGTCGATTGAGCTCGAAGAAACAGAGCGGTAGGTCGTAAGGCACATCCGGCCGGTCCTCTCCCGGCACAAATTCAATGAAGCCGAATCGGTCGCGGTCGCCAAGCTGGCGCGCCGCTTCGAAGAGACGAACCGACGTGACCAATCTCTCCTCGACGGTCGGGTTGACGAAATAAACGCGGCACAGCGGCAACATCCGCTCGGCCTCGATCATCATGTCGACCTGGTGATCGGGCCCGAAATAGGGACGAATGCCGACGATCGAGTTGGTCGTGGCGTAGACGTGCAGACCGTGCGCCGAGGCGAGACCGAGACATGCCGCCAACAGCGACCAGGTGGCGCCACGCCACCAGCGCCGATTGATTTGTCGCGCGCCGATTCGCGCCAACTCGCGGCCGCCGACGACGCCGGCCACATACACCAACGGCCAGAGGACGAGCGATCGCCGCTGCACTGGAAAAATGATCAGGGGCGGCAGCGCGCCGATCAGGAAGTAGAGCGACGGCACCCAGTAGGGCGGGCGAAACAAGAGCACCGACGCCGCCGGAACCGCAACCGCCAGCGCCGGCGCGTACCACGCCAGCACCGTCGTATCCGCCCAGGTCCAATCCCACCAAACCACCGCGTTGCGCATCACATTGGCGGCGACGACCGGCAGCGGCTGCACTTCGGCGGTGACTTCGTCGGCGGCGGTCTTGTGCCAGACGCTGGTATCGGTCGCCAACGGACCGAAATCCCGGCGGAACATTTCGTCGAATCGTCCCAACCCACCGAGTTGGACGGTGATGGCGACGGCAACCACGGACACGGCGAGGAGCGGCCCGCGCCACCATTGTCGCCGTCCGCCGCGCCGAGAGGCGAGCGCCACCGCGCAAGTGACGACGAGGGAAAACGCGTACAGCACCTTGAGCGGCGCGTAGGAATAGCCGATGAGCCCGGTACAGAAGCCGAACGCCAACCAGTGCCGTAGGCGCGCGCCCGCCGTCGACCACAATTCACCGCCGAGGTAGAGAAGCGACAAGGCGACCGCGACGCTGGCCGAATAGAAGGTTCCCATGCGCGACTGCGCCAGGTGCCAAGGCGACATGGCAAAGACAGTCAGCGACAGCAGCGCCCATCCACCCGCCAGTTGCCGGCGTAGCCAAAGCCAGAAGACGACGAGCAGTACCGTCGATGCGGCAACCTCGGCCATACGCACGGCGTAGATCGTTCCGCCGAAGAGACGCACCGTCACCCACAGCAGTGGCAGATGCAGCGGCGAGGTGCCGCCGGCAACGAGATCGAACTCCTTGCCGCGAAAGAAATCCACGGGCCACTCGCCGGCGAGCGTGCGGATTCCCCACCACCCCGTCTCGGCAGAGTAGGCGTTCAGGTGAGTAGGCCATTCCGCCAGGCTGAAGCACTTGATTCCGCTCGAGACAGCAATGACGGCAAACCCGGTCCAGAGCGGCAGCGCCGGCAGTGGCAGCGTCCTCGCCGGCCGGTAGGCGAGAACCCCACCTGTGAAAACAGCCAACCCCGCCAGCGCCACCTGGGCGCTGGCCGTGAAAAGCCATTGCGCTGAGAACAGAAGCACCGCCGATGCCAAAAGTGCCGCGGCGGGGACCTGTTCACGGTCTCGCGCCGCGGCGCGCAGCGCCATCAAGAGACAGATCAGCAGGTAGACGAGGGTCACCGTCAACAACGGAGTCTCGATCGCGACGAGAGCCTCGTATGGAGCCGAGAATGCTGTCAGGGCGGATCCCCCTTCTGGTTCGATTTCCTCGTCAGCCGGTGGCGACGGCGGCGCCAGCGTCAGTCGGTCGCACGGTAGCTCCGCGTCGCGGCGACGGCTCGGCGCCAACCGGCGTACAGTTCTTCGCGCCGAGCCGGGCGCATCGCTGGCTTGAAAAGGCGATCCCGCTGACGCACGGCCTTCAACGCGGCGCCCGTCTTCCACAAACCAACGCCGCGGCCGGCGAGCAACGCGGCTCCGAGCGCCGTCGTCTCGACCAGCTTTGGCCGATCGACCGCGACACCGAGGATGTCTGCCTGGAACTGCATCAGAAAGTCATTTGCGGCGGCGCCGCCGTCGACGCGCATTCCGGCCAAGCTGCGACCCGACTCCGCCGCCATCGTGTCGACGACGTCCCGCGTCTGATAGGCGAGCGACTCGAGAGCCGCGCGAACGATGTGCTCGCGCGTGACGCCACGTGTCAGCCCGACGATCGATCCGCGCGCCTGCGGATCCCAATACGGCGCGCCGAGCCCGACAAAGGCCGGTACCAGGTAGACGCCGAGGGTCGAATCTACCTTGCGCGCCATCTTCTCGCTCTTGCGCGCCGAGCGCAGTAAACGCAGTCCGTCGCGTAGCCACTGGATCGCGGCGCCGGCGACGAATACGGATCCCTCGATCGCGTATGCCGGGGAACCGTCCGCCGCGCAGGCAATCGTCGTCACCAGCCCGTTCTTCGATCGCACCGCCACGTCGCCGGTGAACATCAGAACGAAACAACCCGTGCCGTAGGTGTTCTTGACGAGCCCGGGCGCGAAACACGCTTGGCCGAACAACGCCGCTTGCTGATCGCCGGCGATGCCGGCGATCGGCACCTCGGCGCCGAACGCCCGCCGCGATGTGGTGGCGACGACGCCACTCGAGGAGACCACCTCGGGAAGAATCTCGGGCGGTACAGTCATCGCTTCGAGCAACTGCGGGTCCCAGCGGCGGCGGTGGATGTCAAAGAGCAGCGTGCGCGACGCGTTGGTGAAATCGGTTATGTGCGAGGCGCCGCCGCTCAACTTCCAGATCAGCCAACTGTCGATCGTGCCGAATGCGAGATCGGCCGATCGCTTGCGTAGGCCCGCCACGTTGTCGAACAACCAGCGAAGCTTGGTCCCGGAGAAATACGGATCGATCACCAAGCCCGTCTTACGGTGGACGGCCGACTCCATGCCGGCGGCGCGCAGCTCGTCGCAAAGTGGAGCCGTGCGCCGATCCTGCCAGACGATGGCGTTGTGCACCGGCGCTCCTGTCTTGCGATCCCAAACCACCGTCGTTTCACGCTGGTTGGTAATGCCGATCGCGGTGATGCCGGACGGCCTGGTGCCGGCCGCGCGCAGCGCCTTGTCGATGACCCGACGAGTCACCTTCCAGATCTCCTCCGGATCGTGTTCGACCCAGCCGGGCCTCGGATAGTGCTGCGTAAACTCGGCGTATCCACGCCCGCGCACCACGCCGGTCTCGTCGAAAACAAGAGCCGTGCTGCCGGTGGTACCCTGATCTATCGCCAAAATCCGATTCGCCATTTCCCAGCCCTCCGAGCGACGCACCATAAAGGCGCCGCACCGGCGGGTGCAACCGCGGCACTCGCGATGAGCGCTTCTCGGATCGGCCGCCTGGCTGTGCCCCGCGGCGATCGCCCGACGCGCCACATGGACCCGGTCGGATCTCCGGGATAGGCTGCGGCGATGCCGGCAGCCCCGATCCTGTTCGTCACCGGAAAAGGCGGCACCGGCAAGACCACGGTCGCCTGTGCGCTGGCGGCGGCGCTGGCGCGGCGAGGCGAGCGGGTGCTGCTGATCGAACCCTACGGACAACGGGGACTGGAGTCGCACTTTCCCGAACCGGACATCGGCGCGGAACCGACGGGAATCACCGCCAATCTGACGGCTGTCCGACTGCAGCCGCGGTCGCTGCTCGAACGTTACTTCCGCAAGCTTCTCCGGCTTCCGCTGCTCGCCCGCACGCTGCTTTCGAGCACGTCATTCAACGCGGTCACCGCCGCCGCGCCCGGAGTGTCCGAGTTCCTCATCCTCGACTGCCTCGAGAGCTGGAGCCGCGATCCTGCCTACGATCGACTGATAGTCGATGGACCCGCCACCGGACACGCACTGCAGCTGCTGCGCGCGCCCTTTCAGCTTGCGAGCATCGCCAACAGCGGCCCGCTGCACCGCCCGCTGCGCCGCTTGATGGATACGTTGACACGCGCGGATCGCGTCTCCGTCGCCCTCATCTCGATCTGCGAAGAGATGTCCGTCGCCGAGAGCGTGGAAGCGCGGGAATCGTTGGCTGAGCGAATCGGCATTGCCATCGAGCGGCCGGTGTTGAACCGCTGCGCGCCGCGCCGCTTCACACGCGACGAGAGTCGCGTCATTAGCGCCATGGACGAGGCGCAGCCGCTGGTCGCAGCGGCGCGGCTACACATCGCGGCGCAACAACGAACCGTCGGCTTTGCCTCCCGCTTGAAGGAAGCGTTCGGACGCAGTCCGCTCGGGCTGCCCGATCTACTCGCCGGCGACAGCGCGCGCGACGATCTGGGACGCACACTCCTGCGCGGCCTCGAACAATGAGACGATCGACCAAGGCCGCGCGCACCATCCTCGACCGTCGCCTCATTCTCTGCATGGGAAGCGGTGGCGTCGGCAAGACGTCGACTGCGGCCGCGGTCGCTTATGCGGCGGCCCTCAAAGGCCACCGCTGCGGTCTGATCACTGTCGACCCGGCTCGCCGCCTGCGCAGCGCTCTCGGCCTCGATCAGCTGGCGGCTTCGCCGACCCGCATCGACATCGATGCCCGCGGGGAACTCTTCGCCATGGCACTCGACACCAAGCGGGTGTTCGATGATCTCATCGAACGCGTCGCACCGTCGCCGGCTGTCGCCGCCAGAATCCTCGACAACCCCCTGTACCGCGAGCTGTCGAACGAACTCGGCGGCTCGACCGAGTACATGGCGATGGAGAAGTTGCACCAACTCCATGCCACCGACGAGTTCGACGTCATCGTCGTCGATACGCCGCCCAGCGCGCATGCGCGCGATTTGCTCGGCGCCCCGGCACGCATCGCCACGCTCATCGATTCAGGTGCGGCGCGGGTGCTGCGGGCGCCAACCAGCATCCTGCGCGGCAGTCGCATGGTCGACGCGACCCTAGGCGCCGTGCTCAAGGTACTGGAGCGCTGGATCGGCAGCGGCCTGGTGCGAAATCTGTCGGACTTTGCCGCCGCCTTCGAGCCGCTCCTCATCGGCTTTCGCGAGCGTGCCGGACACGTGCAACAGACCCTGCGCGACGTGCGCACGGCGATCGTCCTCGTCTCTACCGCCGAGGACGCGGTGGTGCGCACGACGCGAGATCTCTACGCCGACCTGATCGCAAATGAGCTGCCCGTCGCCGGACTCATTGCCAATCAGATCAACACCGTAGCGCCGACGAAAGAGCACTCCCGCCTGCGCGGCGCCGCTCCGCTACGCGTGAAATTGCGCAGTAACTATGCCGAGTACGCGGCGCGGGCGGCACACGATCGCGCCGTCGTGGCGACGCTGGCCCAAGAGGCGGGCCCGCTGTTGGCAACGATCCCACGGCTGGCGCAACCGATCTCGTCTCTGACTCAGTTGGCGGCGATGGCCAACATCCTCGCCGCGCAACTGGGGCGGCGATGAGCGCGCCGCAGCGGAGATCAGGCCGAATTGCGCCGTCGCAACGCCCGCTTGGTCGTCGGTCGCTTGACGGTCTTCGCCTTGCCCGCGACACGTTTGTCCGCTTGCGGAGGCGTTGGGGGGGTGCGCTGCGGCACCGCCGAAGCGGCGCGATCGGACATTTGAGCCGCCAACAATCGGTCGACCTTCATATTGAGATTGGTTATCGAGCCCTGTACAGCGTGCACCTCTTCCATCAAACGCCTGTAATCGCGGCGCGTCGGCAGGTTGAGGGCGCCCAATACCGCCTCGAGGTTCTTATCGACGGTCTGGCGAGCGAGATTGGCCCGGCGCACCGTCTTCTGCAGCTCTTCGCGCAGACTGGTACTCCCCGTCAGCTCTTCCAGGAAGACGCTGACGACTTCTTCGCCGCGGTCGAGGAGATCACGCAGGGTCGAGCGCACGTCTTCTGTCGCGGAGCTTTTGGCTGCCATGGGTTTCGCTTATAGTGTCCGACCGGTAGGGGTCAACCGTGTCTTGGGAAGCATTCATCGGGTACTTGACGGGTCTTCGTTTCGCCTCCGCGGAGATGGACCTCTCCACGCTGTTGCGCACGGCGCTGGTCGTCAACATCTGCAACGCCGTAATGTGCCGCGTCATCGCGCAGAACAACCAGATGCGACGCAACCCTTGGACCGCGGCCGGCTTCGTCTTCGGATTCTGGGCGGTTGCTTGCGCTCTCCTAGTCGGTAGGACTCGTTCGCTCGGCAACGACGAAAGCGGTCGATAGCTCGGCGGTGTGCGTCAGGGCCAGGTGCCAGCGTTCGATGCCGAGTACGGCGGCCCGCTGCGCCGCTCTGCCGGCGAGCCGGATCGTCGGCGCGGCGTCGCGCTCGCGCACGACCTCGATCTCGCGCC
>JBGTMF010000068.1:0-20709 GCA_041743795.1 Thermodesulfobacteriota bacterium
CCGATCAACGGCGGCCGCCGCCACCGCCCGACTGGCGGAAGTAGCCGTCGGCCGCGCCCGAGCCGCGCACCATCTTGGTGCTGGCCATCGGCGGGGCAACGAACACCATCCGGTCGTAGGCGCGCTTGATACGGTTGCGCAGCTGGTGGCGCTGCACTGGGTCGTCCTTGGCGGCGACCAGGATGCCGAGGGGAATGGTTATCGTCTTGGTCTTCTCGCGCTTGGAGAGCGTCAGGGTGATACCCGGCTTGTCGCCTTCGGTCAGCGAGCTGATGAAGTCGGCCTTCTTGTCGATACTGCGCATGATGGGGCGAAGACTCTTGTTGGCGTCTTCGAGAGCAATCTTCATAAAATCTCCTCGGTGTTTGCGCCGGGGCTTGGCGCCGGCCGCACGCGGCCCGGCATGGGTCACCGCTCGCGCAACCGTTAAGCCCTACCCGTGCAACCGCCCCCGAGTCAACCCAGCTCGCTTGACCACCCGACACCGCGGCTGCGGATGGCCGTCGGCTCGCACCCAGCGCACGCACATGGTGCCACGCGCGTGGCCGGCCGTGTCGATCCAGTTGGGCGTTCCCGGATCCTCGGCAGCGACCACGAGACGCACCACACCATCATCGCCAACCGCCGCCTGGCCGCTATTGATGTGCGTGCGGCGAAACCGATACTCGAGCGACTCCGCCCAGAGATTGCCGAGCTGGAAGTTCCAATAGTGGCACCGCGGCGGCGTCATCTCGATGACCAGCGCTTCGTCCTCGGCGAGCTGCCAGCGGCCGAGCCAGATGCGGATGTTGGGATCGCCGCCGACGATGCGGTGCTGCTCTTCATCGGGCAGATGAAAATGGTTGATCTGTGCGTGATTGTCGAAATCGACCACCCAATCGGCGAACCACTGCGCGCAGCCGATCGCGTACATGGCCGCACCCATCAGTTGACCGGCGACGGCCGCCGGCGCCAGCGGCGGCGGTGGACCATCGCCGTCGAGGCACACGATGCGAAGCTCGACGGGTGTTTCGTTGCGCCGGTCGAGAAAGGTCTGGCGAACGAGAATCTGCGAAGTCGCCGGCGTCATGCGCAACCAGTTTCCCGACTGCTCCGACTGGCTGGCGACGATCTCGAACGTACCGTCGGCGGCGAGCTGCAACTCCGCGTCATTGAGGTGGCCGGCGCCGCCGGCGATCGACTCGCGGGCCGCGAAATTCTGGCTCTGTGCGGCGAACGACAAGTAGTGGATGGTGCCGCGGCGGCCGCCGATGCGGTACGAGTGGCGGCCGCTGACGGTCGCCGACACGTAGTAGTTGTCGGGGTTGTCGAGCCCCATCTTGACGCCGTCGGGCATGGCGCGAAACACCGGAAAGCCGGCGCCCGTACGTTCGCCAAACGCCATCAACCCGGCGCGCAGCAGCCGCCCTAGATAGCGGTGTCCCTCGGCCAGTTCGAAGGTCGAAGCAGCGAGATCGGGGCGATGCAGCACCTCGCCCGCTTTGCGCAGGAGATCGCAGAACTCGTTCCACGTCTCGCCGTTGGCCAGTTTCACCCCAGGATCATCGCCACTCGCCATCGCCACCCCCTGCCCGTTCAGCGCGCTCGCGACAGCTCGGTCGCGAGCTGTTGCGACATCTTGTAGTCGGCCTTGCCGTTGGGGCCGCGAAACACCTTTTCGACCGCGTGGATCTCTTTGGGAACCTTGTACCCGGCGACCTTGCTGCGGCAGTGCTCGCGCAGCTCCGACTCGCCCGCGTCGCTGCCGGGGGCGAGCGACACCAGCGCCACGACGCGCTGGCCCCAGTCGGCATCATCGACACCGACGACGACGGCGTCGTAAACGGCAGGGTGCGACTTGAGAGCATTCTCGACTTCCTCGATGAACACTTTCTCGCCGCCGGTATTGATGCACACCGAGCCGCGGCCGAAGATCTTGATCGTTCCGTCGGCGGCGACCGTGGCGATATCACCGGTGATGGAGTAGCGTTCGCCGTCGATCTCGACGAAGGTTTCCGCCGACTTGACCGGATCGCCGTAATAGCCGACCGGCACGTGGCCGCGCAGCGCCACCTTGCCGAAGACGCCCGAACCCGGCTGCACGACGTTGCGATTGTCGTCCAATACCGTCGTTCGCTCGTTCATCTCGAACGTCAAACCCTGGCCAAAGCTCTTGTGGTCGCCACCGCCGCGACCCTGAAAGCCGGTCTCGGTCGATCCGTAGTTGTCGAGCATCGTGCAGTTCGGCAGATACTTCTTCAGCTTGTCCTTCACCGGCTCGGAGAAGATGGCGCCGGCCGAACCGATGACGAAAACGCTCGAGCAGTCGATGGCCGACTCCTCGGCTTTGCGCTGGAGCGCGTCGGCAATGGGGCGTGCCATGGCGTCGCCGACGAGCGAAATGCTGATGATCTTCTCCTCGTCGATGAGGCGCACGATTTCGTCGGCATCGAATCGCTTTTGATAGACCATCCGGTTGCCGCCGAAGAGCGAAATGAAGGTGGCCAACTGCGCCGCGCCGTGGATCAACGGCGCGGCGATCATCATCGTCAAGCCGGCGCCGGACGTTCTCGCCTTGGTCACCAGCTGGTCGAGGTCGTCGATATCGGCCCCGATCGGATCGCCGGCGCCGAAGCATGCGAAATAGGCGGCCTCGTGTGGCCACATCACTCCCTTCGGCATGCCGGTCGTGCCGCCGGTGTAGATGATGAAGAGGTCGTCGTTGCTGCGCCCGCTGAAGTCGCGCGCTTCCGCCCCTTGCGCGACGGCGCTTTCGAAATCGATCGAACCGATCGCATCGGTCGACACGCCCGAGCCGTCCTCGACCGAGATGAACAGGTTGAGATCCGCGCAACGGCCCTGCACCCGCGCGATTCGCTCGGCGAACTCCCGATGGTGGACGACCGCCTTGAGGTCGGCGTTGCCGAAGAGGTACGCCAACTCGTCCTCGACGTACCGGTAGTTGATGTTGATCGGCACCGCTGAAATCTTGAATGCGGCGATCATCGTCGTCACGTATTCGACGCTGTTGTACATGTACGTCCCGATGTGGTCGCCGCGGCCAATCCCCCGGCTGCGTAGGAAGTTGGCGAGTCGGGTCGCCCGCCGATCGAGTTCCGCATACGTCATGCGCACGCCGTCGCAGATGAGCGCCTCGTTCTCCGGTACCGCGTCGGCGATCGCCTCGAATAGATCCGCAATCTGGTAGCTCTTCATATCGCCTTCCCGCCGCCGTCAGGACGAAGCCGCGGCCGACTCCCATTCCAGATAGAAATGGTGCACAAAAAACCGAAACCGCTCACGGCGTGCCAGCGCGCATCTCACAAGATGCGCGAGGTGTGCCCCTTCCAGTACTCGTCTTTCAACAATCGCTTGTAGAGCTTACCCGTCGGGTGGCGCGGCAACTCGGCGCGAAAGTCGACGCTGCGCGGGCACTTGACGTCGGCCAGGTGACGGCGGCAATAGGCGATGAGTTCGGCCTCGAGCTGTGGACTGGCGTCGGCCAGATCGACCAACTGCACGACCGCCTTGACCTCCTCGCCGAAATCCTCGTTCGGCACACCGAGGACCGCGACATCCTGCACCTTAGGGTGCATCGTCAACACGTTCTCCGTCTCCTGCGGATATACGTTGACGCCACCGGTGATGATCATGTTCGCCTTGCGGTCCGTCAGGTAGAGGAAGCCGTCCTCGTCGAGCCGGCCGATATCGCCGAGAGTGCTCCATCCGTTGCCGAGAAAACTCGACGCAGTCTTCTCCGCATCGTTATGGTACTCGAAGCGCTGCAGACCAAAGCCGCCGAAGTAGACGGTGCCCTCCGCGCCGACCGGCAGCTCGCCGCCGTCGTCGTCGACGATGTGGACCTCACACTGCACCGGACGGCCGACCGTTCCCTTGTGCGCCAACCAATCGGCGGAGCTGCAGTACACGAAACCGTTCCCCTCGGTTCCGGCATAATACTCGTGGATGATCGGGCCAAACCACTCGATCATCTTCTCCTTCACCGGAATCGGGCACGGCGCCGCGGCGTGCACGGCGCAGGTCAAACTCGAAACGTCATAGCACCGGCGCGTCTCCTCCGGCAGCTTCAGCATGCGGACGAACATCGTCGGCACCCATTGGCTATGGGTCACGCGGTAGCGCTCGATGAGTGCCAATGCCTCTTCGGCATCGAACCGCTCCATGATGACGACCGTGGCGCCGAGACGATGGAACTGCGTGCAGTAGCGCAACGGCGCGGCGTGATACAGCGGTGCCGGCGAGAGGTACACCGAGGTTTCGTCGGCGCCGAAGAGCAGGGAGATGAGGTTGGTCAGACCCTCGCCGCGACCGAGCGGCGCGCCGAGGAACGAAGGCTTGACTCCTTTCGGCCGCCCCGTCGTTCCCGACGAATACAACATCGGCTGGCTCTCGACACGGTCCGGCAGCGGCGTCGCCGGATGTTGCTGGACGACGTCTTCGAAACGGTCGAACCCCGCGATGTCACCGCCAACACTGAGGCAGCGGTCGAGTCCGGCCAGGCGGTCGGAGATCTCCGCCAGCTGCGATGCCTTGTAGGGGCTGGCGAGAAGCACGCGGCTGCCGCTGTCCTCGACGATGTAGGCCAATTCCTCGGACGTCAGTCGAGAACTGATCGCCGTATAGTACAGCCCGGCGTAGTGGGCGCCCCAGAGGATCGGCAGAAACTCGGCGCGATTCTCCATGCAGAAGGCGATGTGATCGCCCTGCCGCAGTCCGATCGAGCGGAAGAACTGCGACAAACGGTTGGCCGTCTCGTCGAGCTCGGCGTAGGTGACGACCTGCCCGCTGCCACCCATGATGACGGCCGGCTTGTCCGGCGTGCGTTCGGCCCAGGTGCCCGGGTAGCGGCTCAGATCCTCGGACATCGTCCCCCCCGTCCCCCTGGCCGGTCGCGGCGCAATGCTAGTGTCCTGAGTTGGAAGTTCGTTGCATTAGTCGGCGAGTAATTGGCGCCCGTGCCAAGGCGCGACGACGAAGGAATATTTGCAATATTTCGAGGAGAAGCAACGCCGGCATGGGCGCCAAGGGCCGCCAAATCATGTGATGAATCTCTGACTCAGGACACTAGTTGCGATCAGGTGCGCGCGCCGCGCAGCGCGGCGATACGATCATCCAGACTCGGGTGCGTGGCGAACAGGTGTGCCAAGCCGCCCATACGCCTGCCGGAGATGCCGAAGGCGGCGATCTGCTCCGGCAGATCCGGCTCGACACGGCCAGCCTTGAGCCGCTCCAGCGCCGAGATCATTTTTTCCGAACCGGCCAGGTGAGCGCTGCCTGCGTCGGCGCGGAACTCGCGTCGGCGCGAGAACCAGAAGACGATGATGCTGGCGAGAAAGCCGATCACAACCTGCGCGAAAATCGAGGTGATGAAGAAAGCCGGGCCGTGGCCGCGCTCGGTCTTGAAGACGAGACGGTCGACGAGGAACCCGACGACTCTCGACAGGAAGATGACGAAGGTATTCACCACCCCCTGAATCAACGCCAACGTCACCATGTCGCCGTTGGCGACGTGGCTGACCTCGTGAGCGAGAACCGCCTCGACCTCGTCGCGGTTCATGTCGCGCAACAACCCCGTGCTGACGGCGACCAACGAGCTGTCCTTACGCGCCCCGGTGGCAAACGCATTCGGCGACGGCGAGTCGAAGATCGCCACCTCCGGCATGCCGATTCCGGCCGCCTGCGCCTGACCGCGCACCGTACTCAGCAACCAAGTCTCCACTTCCGAACTCGGCTGCCCGATGACCCGCGCTCCGGTCGCGCGTTTGGCCACCCATTTTGACATGGCCAGGGAAATGAAACTGCCCCCCATGCCGAAGATGGCCGAGAAGATGAGCAGAGACTGCAGATTCAAGTCGGTGCCCTGCTCCGCCAAGATCGACTCGACTCCCAGCAGCTGGAGAGTGATTCCCAGCACCAGCATGATGGCGATGTTGGTGAAGATGAATAGCGCAATTCGTTTCATTCGAGAGCCTCCTTCGATAGCCGGGAATGCTACCGGAAGCGCGAGCGCCGCGCGAGTCGGCGCGCTACAAGGAAGAAATCCAGCGGCCGACGCGAGTTCCCCAGAGGATGCGAATGAACTTCTGCATGCCGTCTTCCTGGGCGCGGCTGTAAGGGTAGCCGCCCTGGATCTTGCCGCGGCCGCGGCGATCGACCAGGATCGGCTGCGCGTGGCAGTACCCGCGCAGTCCTTCCGGGCCGTTTACTTGACCCACCCCGCTTGCCTTGCGGCCGCCAAACGGCGCTTCGGGTATCCCATAGCTGATGGTCATGTCGTTGACGCAGACGCCGCCGGTGTGGAGGCGCGCGGCGATGGCGATACCCTTCTCGCTGTCGGTCGTCCAGACCGTCCCGTTGAGACCGTACTCCGAATCGTTGGCCAGGCGGATCGCCTCCTCCTCGTCGCGCACCTTCTTGATGGCGACAATCGGCCCAAAAGTCTCCTTTTTCATCACGTCCATGTCCTGCTCGACGTCGGTAATGACGGTCGGCTCGAAGTACAGGCCGGCGAGGTCGGGATTGCGGCGGCCGCCGGCGCGAACCGTGGCGCCGCGGGCGCGTGCGTCCTCGACGTGCGACTCGATGATGGCGAGCTGCGCGTCCCAGAATACCGCGCCGACGTCGAACTCACCGCGATCGCCCTGGCGCAACGCCTGCACCTTCTCGACGACTTTTTCGACGAAGCGATCGTAGATCGACTCGACGACGTACACCCGCTCTGTGCCGCAGCAGTAGTGGCCGGTGTTCATGCAGGACCCGATGACCGCGCCGGCGGCTGCCCGCTCCAGGTCGGCGTCGGCGCAGACGATCATCGCGTCCTTGCCGCCCAGCTCCAGCGTATACGGCAACAGGCGGCGGGCGCAGGCTACGGCGACGGCGCGGCCGGTGGCGACGCTGCCGGTGAAGGCTACCTTGTCCACCCCCGACTCAATCAGCGCCGCGCCGGTCTGCCCATCGCCCTGCACGACCTGATACAAATCCTCGGGAAAGCCCGCGCCCTCGGTCAGGCTCTTGAGGACCAGCGCCGACAGCGGCGTCACCTCGGACGGCTTGTGAACGACCGCGTTACCAGCCATCAGGGCCTGCGCCAACGGCACCGCCGCCAGAACGACGGGTCCGTTCCACGGCGTGATCAGGCCGACCACCCCGAGCGGCTGGTAGACGATGCGCAGCGTCTTGGTCAGGCGCATGACACCGTGCAGCCGGCGCCTGCTGGGCGCCAGGATCGTGCCGCCGTGCTTCGCGTAATACGAGATCGCGTCGCACGGCGAATACACTTCCATGGCGATCGCTTCCGTCCTCGCCTTACCGGTCTCGGCGATCACAGTTTCGATCACCTCGTCCTGGCGCTCGACGAACTGATCGACCAGGCGCCGCAAGTACCCCGCCCGTTGGTCGAACGACAACGCCGCCCATTTGCCTTGCGCGACGCGCGCGCGCTGCACCGCCGCACGCACGTCTTCGGCCGTGCCGCACTCGAACTCGCCGATCGGCTGCAGCGACGCCGGGCTGCGCACGCGCATTCGTCGCCGCGGTCCCTCGCTCTGCAAAGCCTCTACGATTGCCATCGAATCCTCCTCGCCTGGGCCGCCTCGTAAAGACGCGAGAGACGGAGTGACAGGGCGTGCGACATGCCTACAGCTCCGCGACCTGGATCGCCATCGCAGCAGGGCTCGGTAACCATAGCGCATGCAATCTGCGCTGCGGGAATTCCCAGTTACGCCGGCAGTGGAAGAGCGCTACAGTAACGCCCGCGGAGCGCCGCACCAGTAACGCGCCGCCGCGAACCCCGAGGAGAATCGAGATGCCAGACCGCAAACGCAGAATTCTGGTCGTCGACGACCAGTCGGAACTCCGCGTCATCTTCGAATGGGCTCTGAAGAAAGGCGCCTACGACGTGACGACCGTATCAAGCGCCCGCCAAGCCATGCGCTTGATCGACAACGAACATTTCGATCTCATCCTGACCGACCTCGCCATGCCCGGCATCAGCGGTATCGAGCTGATCGAACACGTCCGCGCACACGAAGAAAAGTCGCGCACCCCCATCGTCGCCGTGACCGCTCACAGTTGGGACCAGATCGCGCTACAAGCCTGCGCGGCCGGCTGCGATGGAGTCATCCAGAAGCCGGTCGAACCCAAAACCCTGCGCGCCGAGGTGGAGAAGTACCTACGCGGATGGCGTTTCGCCGACGGCCAATACGCGTAGAAAGTTGTCTCGACGCAGAGAAGCCCCGCGATCTCATCTAGAGACGGCGGGGCTTCGAAAGGTTGCGGGGGGAGGATTTGAACCTCCGACCTTCGGGTTATGAGCCCGACGAGCTACCGGACTGCTCCACCCCGCCCGGGATTGATAGTGGTAGCAGCAGGCCGAGTCAACACGGGGTGGCGCGGTTCATCCGCCAGCGCGAGTACGGATGTCGACCACAGGCAAGAGGGCAGCGATCCCTACATGCCGACGGCGAGGCGCAGCCTTATCACTTCTTTATCCGTCAACGCCCGACATTCTCCCGGCGGCAGCTTCTTCAATTCGAGTGGGCCGATCGTCACGCGCTGCAGCTTGTCGACCGGCAGGCGCACGGCCTCGCACATCCGGCGGATCTGGTGGTTCTTCCCCTCGGAGATGGTTACCTCCAGCCACGTCTTGCGGCCGACGTCGCTGAGAACGCGCACCTGCGCCGGAGCGGTCGTGCCGTCGGCCAGGCGTATCCCCTGGCGCAAGCGCAGCAGCGAGCGCTCGTCGGGATGTCCGTGGACCTTGACGCGGTATGTCTTGGCAACGTGATAGCGGGGGTGCGTAAGGCGCAGGGCGAGTTCTCCGTCATTGGTCAGTAACACCAGTCCCGAAGACTGAAAATCCAACCGGCCGACGGGAAATACCCGGTGCCGCAAGCGGCGAACGAAGTCGGCGATGCTCGGTCGCCCCTGCGGATCGTCGAGCGTGGTGACGACACCGACCGGCTTGTGCAACGCCAGATAGACATGCGACTCGGGCATGCCGATCCGCTTGCCGTCGATGGCAATGTGATCCGCATACGGATGGGCCAGCGTGCCGATCTCGGCGACCTTGCCGTTGACCGAGACCCTGCCCTCGCGGATCATTTCCTCCGCCGCGCGCCGCGAAGCGACACCGGCCGCGCTGAGAATCTTCTGCAGACGCTCAGCGGTCGTCGTCCTCCTCGTCCTCGTCCTCTTCGTCCTCGTCGTCGTCTTCGTCGTCGTCGTCGAAGGCGTCGTCCCCCTCGACGTCGTCCTCGTCCTCGAAGTCGGCGAAGGCGTCGTCGTCCCCCTCTTCGTCGTCGTCGTCCTCGTCGTCCTCGTCGTCGGCGTCGTCGTCGAAGGGGTCCTCGTCTTCGTCCTCGTCGTCACCGCCGCCGGGCGCTGCCTCGATCTCGCCGCACCCGTTGACGGTCGCGGCCGCGATCTCGCCGGCCCCGCCGTCGACGTCTGCGGCCCCGCCGGCCCCTTCCGCGCATACAGCTTCGACCCCGTCCGTGCCTTCTGCGGCGGCTGCGAGCGGTCGTCCCGGACTCGCTGTCGCGGCTTCGACGATGGCTTCCTCGACACCGGCGGTGTCGCTGTCCTCTTCTTCGATGTCCGTCTCATAGTCGGGCTCGGGTACGGGACCGATCTCCTTCAGCGTGGGCAACTCTCGCAGGTCCTTGAGGCCGAACACCTCGAGGAATTCGGGCGTCGTCGAGTACAGCAGCGGCCGGCCGACTGTCTCCTTGCGCCCATCGATCTTGATCAACTTCCTGGCCAGCAATGTATTGATGGCGCTATCCGCATCGACGCCGCGGATGGCCTCGATCTCACCGCGTGTGACCGGCTGCTTGTAAGCGACGATGGAAAGAGTCTCGAGGGCGGCGCGACCGAGCCGCGACGGCTTTTCGCGCAGCAGGGTTCGCACGAACTTGGCATTGGCCGGCGCCGTGCGGAACTGGAACCCGCTGGCCACCTCGACCAGGTGAATGCCGCGACCGGCGCCGCTGTAGTGCTCCATAAGGCGTGCCACCGCGGCCCGCAACTCAGCGCTTTTCGGACCGCCGAGAACATCGACCATGCGGCGCACTGGCAGCGGCGCTCCTGCCGCCAACAGCAGGCTCTCGACGACCGCGTCCAGTCGCTCGACGCCGCCTACCTGTTCATCCCCAGCGCCCTCACTTTCGGCGTCCGCGGCGAGCGCGGGCAAGTCGTCGGCATCGATGCTATCGCCTTCGTCCTCAGCGGTAGGATCGGCATCGCCATCGCGAGCGTCCATTGTCGTGTCGTCGTCAACCGGCGGCGCCAGCGGCACCGCTTCGAAGTCCGCCGGATTCGGCCTCGGCACCGAACCCGATCCGATCATCATCTCCCGACTCGTCGATCCCAGCACGTCACTCTCCTCCACTTGAAATTCACCACTCACGACGGCGGCCGCCTCGCGTCGCCGCCCGATGGCGACGACGCGATCCGACAAACCGGCCGTTGATCCCATACCACTAATTGCGCCACCAATCGATCCGGCCGCAGGCGCGCCACCGCGCGGCGCCGCCGGTAAAGCGGACCCGCCGGTGTGCGACATCCCCACCGCCGAGCGGAGCGCTGACACCGGCGCTCCGCGCCAGGCGACACCGATCGCCAGCCACCGCGAGACGACGAATTCGCGACCAACCGCCAGCGACTGCACCATTCCACGCGCCATCGAGCGCAACGGCGAGCGAAGACGATCGACCATCAGCGCGGCCACACCCGGGCCGCGATCGCCGGTGAAAATCCGCGTCCACCCGGTCGCCACGCTCGTCTCAGGTCTTCCGGGAGAATTCCCCAGGTTGCACCGGGAGAACACTTCCCTCGTATTCGTCTTGCAGGTCGATCGCTACCTGGCGCACGTCGTCGACCAATAGAACGATGCGGATTTCGCCGAAGCTCTCCTCCTGCACCGCGTCGATCGCCCCCAGCTTACCGAGTTCGAGCAGTGCCAGAAACGTGACGATGACGAAGCCGCGTGTCGCACGTTCATCGAACAGGCTCTCGAACGTCACCTCGCGGGCGACGCTGAGCACCTGCAACAGGGCGTCGATGCGGTCGCGCACCCGCACCGACTCCATCGCCACTTCGTGGATGGGATCGGGCTCGGCACGCTTGAGCACGCGCTGGAATGCTTCCATCAGCTGCCACAGCGTCACCTTGACGCGCGGTAGCTCGTTGGGGTCGGCCTCGATGCCTTCGGCGTTTTCCTCGCGCGAAAAAACATCGCGGTGCAAACGCGGCCTCTCGGCGAGGTCGGCGGCGGCGTCGCGGTAGCGGCTGTACTCCAGCAACTGGCGGATCAGGTCGGCGCGCGGGTCCGCCTCCTCGCCTTCCTCCGGCTCCGCCGACGGCAACAGCATGCGAGATTTGACGAGAATCAGGGTCGCCGCCATGACCAGGAACTCGCCGGCGACATCCAGGTTGAGCTCGCGCATGACGTCGAGGTAGCCGAGGTATTGCTCGGTGATCGACGCCACGGGAATGTTGGCGATGTCGACCTCGTCCTTCTTGATCAGGTGCAGCAAGAGGTCGAGGGGCCCTTCGAACAATTCGACGTCGAAACGCGACCCGCCTGGAACGACCCTGTCGGGTGCCGCGGCGCGGACAGCAATGGGCACGGCGGATTCGACCAGTGCCCTCTCTATTTGCGTATCCTCAGCCATTCACCACCGCGACAACGCCGTCGACGCTAGCACGGTGGCCGCCGCCCGGTCCAGGCTTCGGCCCCGCAACTTCGTCCACACGACGGCAGAGAGCGGAAAACCGCCCTCACTCCAGTCCCATGACTCGGCGTACGTCGGCCATCGTCTCGCCAGCCACCGCGCCGGCGCGCCGGTTGCCCTCCTCCAACACCTGCGCCAAATAATCGGGGCGCGCCGCCAGCTCGGCCCGCCGCTGGCGAATCGGCTCGAGGTCGGCATTGACGTGCTTGATCATGATCTTCTTGCACTCGAGACAGCCGATCGCCGCCGTCTTGCAACCGGTGGTGACGAATTCGACTTCCTCTTCGGTGCAGTAGACGCGGTGCAGGTTGAACGCCGGACAGTCGGCCGGATCGCCTGGGTCGGTGCGCCGCGCGCGGCGTGGATCGGTCATCATGCGGCTCAGCTTCTGGTCGACCTCGGCCGCTGAGTCGGACAGGAAGACGGCGTTGCCGTAGCTCTTGCTCATCTTGCGACCGTCGGTTCCGGGAATCTTCGGCGACTCGGTGAGCCGGGGTTGCGGCTCCGGAAATACCTCCCCGTAAAGGCGGTTGAAGCGACGGGCGACCTCGCGCATCAGCTCGAGGTGCGGTACCTGGTCAACGCCGACGGGGACGCATCGGGCGCGGTACATGAGGACATCGGCCGATTGCAGAATCGGGTAACCGAGGAGGCCGTAGTTGATCTTCGTCATCTCGGCCTCGTCCTCGCTCTGGATCAGGCCGAGTTCGCGCGCCTGCTCCTTGATCGTCGGATTGCGAATCAACCACGGCGTCGGCACGATCATCGAAAGCAGCAGGTGCAATTCGGCGTGTTCCTTGACCGCCGACTGGCGAAAGATCACCACCTTGTCCGGGTCGAGCCCGGCGGCGAGCCAATCGACCAGCATGTCGCGGCCGCTCTGTGCGATCTGGCCCGTCTCCTCGTAGCCGGTGGTCAGCGCATGCCAGTCGGCGATGAAGAAGAAACACTCCGCCTCGTCTTGCAGCGCCAACCAGCCGCGCAGCGCGCCGAGCAGATGCCCGATGTGCAGCTGCCCGGTGGGCCGTACCCCGCTGACCACGCGCGGCGCCACCTTGGCGCCCTCGTCCCCTTTCGTCGTCCCCCCCACAATCTCTCCCTTTCCAGCGCCCCGGCCGCGCCGTCAGAGAAGCGCCCGCATCAGCACGCTACCGACAGGACCGAGCACTTTGCCGAGCGCACCGGTGAACAGCAGCGCCATGACGATCATCAACCCGTACGGCTCCATTCGCGCATACGCCATGGCCTGGCGGCGCGGCAGCAATCCGAACAGAATTCGCCCGCCGTCGAGCGGTAGGATCGGGATCAGGTTGAGGACCGCCAGTAGAATGTTGATCTGCACCGCCCACACCAACATCATCGACCCGGGCGCCAGACCCGCCTCGGACTGGAAACCGCCGCTGGCGTGAAAGAACGCCGCGAACAACAGTGCGAGGAAGACATTCATCGCGGGCCCCGCCACCGCAACTTTGACCATATCGGCGCGCGGATTGCCGAGGCGCGAGAAATCCACCGGCACCGGCTTGGCCCAGCCGAAGATCGGCGCGCCCGCGGCGTAGAGGAGTCCGGGCAGCAGTACGGTTCCCACCGGATCGACATGCGACAGGGGGTTCAGCGTCAGCCGCCCCATCCGCTCCGCCGTCGGATCGCCGTGCCGTTTGGCGACGTATCCGTGGGCGATCTCATGCAGAATTACGGCAAAAAGCAGCGGCAACCCGATGATGACGATGTCCAACACGCAGTCGACGCTACCAAATCGACATGCGTATCGCCACGCGGGGTCGGCCGTCGTCGCGCCAGCGGCTCATCGCCAAATCCGCTTCTCCCGCGACCCGCCCAACGGCGTGATATTCGGGGAGAAAACGCCTACGCTGTCGGCCACGACGAGGCGAGACCGCAGCCAGCCACCAACCTGTCGCCGACGAACGCAACCAACCTCTTCCGCAAGAGAGCAGCCGATGCCGAGCGAGCAACAACCGCGCAAGACTCTGAAAGATCTGCGCACGTTCGCGAAGTATCACCTGAAACGCCGGGTATTCGATCATCCGGCGCGGGAGACCGAACTCGGTATCGTCGGGCTCGGCTTCGACGCGGCGGCCTTTGCCGCCGAGCTGCGCGGGTTTGCTGGACGCTACGAGGTCGAAACCGTCGAAGAGATTCCATTTGGCGGGCGGCGGCACCCGGTGTTGCGCGTCGCTACCCCGGCCGCGCAGGCACGGCGCACGCTTCTGGTGCTCGCCGGCGTGCACGGCAACGAACATGCCGGGATACTCGCGGTGCCGCGGATTCTCGCCAATTTCGCCGAACCCTCGGTGCGACTGGTTGCGCTGGCGCCGGTCAATCCGGTCGGCGCCGCCGAGATGTCGCGCTACAATGGAGACGGGTTCGATATCAATCGCGATTTCGTGCGCTTCGAAACGCGCGAGGCTCAGGTGGTGCGGCGCGTGTTCGAGGCGGAACGACCGGACTTCGTCGTCAGTCTGCACGAGGGCCCGCAGGATTCGTCTTTCATGTTTCTCAACCGATATGTCGGCGGGGCGCTCGCCCGCCGGCTGGCCCGGGCCCTCGCGGCTGGCGGCACCGAGTTGGCGGAACGAGACTATTTCGGCCGCCGGCTCGATCCGCCGGGTATCGCGCCGATGAGTCGTGCCACCTGGCTGGTCACCGAGCTGTGGGCGCGAACCCTGCAGATGAAGGCCACCGGCATGTGGTGCGACGATCGCGGGATTCCCGAGATAACCCTCGAGAGCTCGTGGCGGCTCGACGACCTCGCCGCGCGCACACGCGCGCACGTCGACCTGGTCAACGCCGTCGTCGCGGAACTCGCGGCGGCGGCGCCGGCAGGTCTTTCGACATAGAGGAACAGCGACAGCGAAGCGGTCTTCCCTCGTCGCGCCGTCGGCGCTAATAGACGGCAATGGCGCGCGCCGATTATCTCGCGCAGATGGAGCGACACGCCGGCCGCTGGGACGTCCTACCCAATGGCCTGGTGATCCCGTCTCTGCCGCACGGCACAGATTGGTGCCGTGCAAGTTGCCGCGGCGTTGCCCTGCTGACCGACGAGGTGCTCGCCGGAAACCGTTGGCCGGCAGTTTCGGGCGCGCTGCTCGCGGAGTTGACCCGACGCTGTGCCGTGCTGTGCGCTTTGACGATCCTCGATCCGCAGCAGCGGCCGCAAGCGAGAGACTTTTCGATCCGATTCCGCAAGGCGATTGGCGTTGCCGATGCGCACTGGCAGCCGACGATCGCGGCCGGCGGCGCGGTGCTCTACTGGAGCGCCGTCGTCGACGACACGACGGTAGGCTCCGACCTATCTGTTGCGGTTCGGATGACACGCCAGCCGCCCGACACGATCGGTGTCGAGCTGACTCTCGAGGCGGCGGCTCGCTTCGCCGTGGTCCCGTGCGCGGCGGAGGTTGCAAACGAATCGGTCGAACGCCGCATGTCCGACTATCTTTTGCTACTGCCGCGGCGCCTGGCTTTGCCCGCCTATCTTCCCGGTTGGAGCAGTGGCGAGATCCACGGCGTCTGCCGCGAGCATCCCGGTTCGCTGCTTGCCGCCGCCGAGCAGGCACTCGCCGACGCCGGCAAGATCATCCGTGGCGATGGTGTTGCCGATGGCGAAGAGGAGTCGATGCTTCTCGCCGACTTCAGCTATCGTTGGGTCGAGGATGTCGACGACGCCTGCGCCGCCTACGTCGCCCGCCCCGGGCCCCGCCGCCGCGACGACAAGGGCCGCGACTGGGTTACTGCGACGGCGACCCTGACCGTCGACGATCGAGTCGTCGGCGAGGCAAGCGGCAATCTGATCTTCCGCCGTCACCCATCCGCCTAGTCCCGCCAACCGCACGATCCCGACCGCCAACCGCGGCTGCTCAGGGCCGCGGGTGGAACTTCTTGTGTACTTCGCGCAGGCGGTCGCGGGCGACGTGGGTGTAGACCTCGGTGGTGCCGAGGTCTACATGGCCCAACATCAGCTGGATGGCGCGCAGGTCGGCGCCGCCCTCGATCAGGTGCGTGGCGAAGGCGTGACGCAGTGAGTGGGGGCTGAGACGCTGCCGTACATCGGCACGGGCGGCGATCTTGCGCAGGCGCCTCCAGAAGGTCTGCCGGGTCATGCAGGTCGCCCGCCGCGTGACGAAGAGATAGGCGCTCAGGCGCCCCGCCAGCAGTTCCGGCCGCACCTCTACCAGGTAGCGCTCCAGGCGCTGCCTGGCGTAGGTGCCGATGGGCACGGCGCGCTCCTTGCGCCCTTTGCCGACGACTGTGAGGAAACCCGCTTCCAGATTGATCTGCGACACCTTGAGCGACACCAGCTCGGAGACGCGCAGACCGGTGGCGTAGGCGAGCTCGACCATCGTCACGTCACGCGCCAGCAGGGAGTCCAGGGGTTCCGCCGCATCGGCGTTGAGCAAGGCGCCTACCGTCTCGCGGCTCAGAGAGTTCGGCAGTCGACGGCCCTGCCGCGGCCGGCGCAGATCGCTCGTCGGATCGACGGCGACGACGCCCTCGCGCACCATATAGCGGAAGAGGCCGCGCAACGCCGACAGCATTCGCGCACGGCTACGCGCCGACAAGCCGCGCTCTTTTACCTCGGACAAGCAGGCGACGACGTCGCCCGGCCGCACCTCGCCGATCGAGCCGATCGACCGCCGATCCAAGCCGCGGGCGAACTCCGCGCAGTCACTGCCGTAGGCCTGTACGGTGTGCGTCGAAAGGCGGCGCTCGGCGGCGATGAAATGGAGGAATCGATCGATGGCGTCGTCGACGGTCATCGCCGCGCTCACGCCCGAGCGCTCTCCGCGCCGGCTCCGGACTCACGGTCGGCGTCGGGCTGCAAGGCCTCGAGAAGCGCCGAGCGAATGCTCTCGAGCTGCGCCTCGGCGACCTTGCGGTCTGATTCGTCCGAGACATAGAACACGTCGAGGACGCGGTCGACGCTGGTGGTGATCTTCGCCAGGTGGATGCGCAGGCCGAGCCGGAAAAGCGTGCTTGTGATGGTGTAGAGAACACCGAGCCGGTCGATGGTGCTGACGTCGACCAGCGTGAACTCCACCGACGTCGTGTTGTCGACCTGCACCTCGGTCGGCACACGCGGGGCGAATCGCTCGCCGGCCATCGGCGTGCGGGTCGCCTGGTCGACGATCTGCTCGATGTCGATGGCACCGGCGAGAACGTCGCGAATCATTGCCGCGACCCGATCCCACTGGTCCTTCGAAGTCGCGATATCGGCGTCGCCGATGTGGGTGACGCGAAAAACATCGATCGCCAGACCGTTGCCGGCGGTCGCCGCGCGCGCGCCGGCGACGTTCATTCCCTTGGCGCGAAGTACACCGGACAGTTTTGCGAACAGCCCGGGCTGGTTGCGCGTCACAACGGTGAATTCGGTGAACTCGCGTTCGGGAAACTGCTCGACGTGCGAGGCGAAGGAATCTCCGGTGTCCGCGAGACGTTCAGACAGCGCGAAATGCTGCGGGATATCGTCCTCCGGCGTCGACAAAAGATAGCGGTCCGGCACATCGCGCAGGAACAAACGCAGGCGGCGATGACTGTCGTCCGGCGCCGCGGCCAGCACCCGCTCGCGGATGCGCGCCGCCCGTTGCTCCTGGTCCTGCTCGACCGTGATGCCGCGCTCGAAGGTCTCCACCGTCAACTCGTACAGCTCGCCGAGCAGCATCGCCTGCCAGCTGTTCCACAGCTTCGGATTGGTCGCCTTCAAATCGGCATAGGTCAACACGTAGAGCATCTTCAGCTTGTCGAGCGTGCCCACCAATTCCGCCAGTTCGACGACCAGTTTCGGCTCGTGGATGTCGCGCCGCGTCGCCAGGCGGTGCATGGTGAGATGGTAGCGGACGAGAAACTCGAGCTGCGCGGTCGCGTCGGCGTTGAGGCCGAGCCTCGACGCCGTATCGACGGCCATCTGCGCGCCCTTGTTGGAATGGTCGCCCCCGCGCCCTTTCCCAATGTCGTGGTAGAGCATGCCGAGATAGAGGATCTCGACGTCCTCGATCTCGCGGGCGACGCTGGTCAACAGCGGATGCTCGGCCTTATAGGCGCCACTGCGCATCAGCTCGATGTTCTGCACCGCCCGCAGGGTGTGCTCGTCGACGGTGTAGATGTGGTAGCGGTCGTACTGCGCCATGCAGCGCAGGTTCTCGAACTCCGGCAAGTACGCACCGAGAATGTCGAGCTTGTGCATCATCGCCAACGATTCGTGGACGCCGTGCTTCCATGTGAGGACGTCGAGAAAAGCGCGCGCCGCCGCAGGGGAACTCCGCACCGCGTCGTCGGCGAGGTACTGCGCCTTCGAACGCAACAGGCGGCGGGTGCCCGGGTTGAACGGCACGCCGTGCCGTTGCGCGTCGGCGAAAACTCGCAGCAGCAGGGTGGGATCCTCCTCGAGTACCTTCTCGTCCGATATCACCAACTCTTCGGAGACGATGCGCACACCGCGACGGATCTCGCGGCTGGCCAGACGACCGACCCAGTGCGACGGCCCACGCGTCTCGACACAGCGGGCGATCATCTCCTCGGCGAAGCGGTTGACGACGCTGGCGAACAGATAGTACTCGCGCATGAATTTCTCGACGCCCTTGATGGCGCCGTCGTCGGTGAAGCCCAGGTCGGCGGCGATGCGCTGTTGGTATTCGAACGTCAACTGATCCTGGTGCCGACCGCTGAGAAAGTGCAGCGCGTTGCGCGTGCGGAAGAGAAAGTCCCGCGCCTCGACCAACTGTTGCAGCTCGGACTCGGTGAGAACGCCTTTGGTCACCAGGTCATCGAGAGAGTTCACCCGATACTTGACCTTGGCCAGCCACGTCGCCGTGTGGATATCGCGCAGACCGCCCTCCCCTTCCTTGAGATGAGGCTCGACGAGGAAGACCGCGTCGCCGTGCTTGCGGTGCCGCTCGCGGTTCTCTGCCACCTTTTCGCGGTAGAACCGGGCGGCGTTGCGCTTGAGCACCTCGTTGCTCATGGTCATCGCGAAACTGTCGAAGAGGTCGGCGTCGCCCGCCAACAGTCGCGTGTCGAGAAGCGACGTCTTGACCTTGAAGTCGGTGCTCGCCAACGCCACGCAGTCGCGCACGTTGCGCGCCGCCTGGCCGACGGTCATACCACTGTCCCACAGCGCATACAGTACCGATTCGGTGATGGTCTCGACGTAGGCGTCCATGCGCTGCGGGTACAAGAAGAGAATGTCGATGTCCGACCACGGGTTCAGTTCGGCGCGACCGTAGCCGCCCTGGGCGATCAAGGCGCATTTCTGATCGAGTGTGGCGTTTCGCTCGCGGTAGCTCGCGCGCGCCGTTTCAAAAAGCGAGCGCACGACGTGATCGACCACCGCGGTCCAGCGTTCGACCACCAGAGTGCCCGAGGCGCCGTCGAGGTGCTCGCGGAAGAGCATGTCGCGGGCGCGGTTCAGGTACTCGCGGGTGACTCGGCCTCGCGGACCGTCAAACTCGATCGGGGGCAAGCCCGGAATGATTTCGAGGTCGCGAGCAGCCTGGTTGGACTCGGCAATCATGATCGTGGTTTCCGCAGCAAGCCATCACACCGGAATCTCAGGCAACTCGCAACTGAGGTCGGCGGCGACGGCGAGATGTTCGTCCTCAGCCGCGCTCGCCACGCGCCCGGCGGCTGAGTCCATCGAGCCGGGTCAACGCCTCGACCGGCGTCATCGAATCGACTTGAATGTCGGCCAGCTCGCGGCGCAACGGGTCTTCGGCACGACCGAACAGCGCCAGCTGCTGTGCCTCCTCGGCGCCGCCACTGGCGAGTGCCGGCTCGCCGGAAGCCGTCAGTTCGTTCTTCTCCAGATTGGCGAGAATCGTCTTCGCCCGTGCGACGATCGAGTCGGGAACGCCGGCCAGACCCGCTACCTGGATGCCGTAGCTTTGGCTCGCCGGCCCCTCGATGACGCGACGCAGGAACAAGACATCCCCCTTCCACTCGCGCACGGCGACGGAGAGGTTGTGGGCGCGTTCGCGACTGCGGCTGAGGTCGGTGAGTTCGTGGTAGTGCGTGGCGAACAACACCAATGGCCGCGCCGACGAGTCGTGCAGGTACTCGACCACCGCCCAGGCGATCGAAATGCCGTCGAATGTGCTGGTACCGCGGCCGATCTCATCGAGTACGGCGAGGCTGCGGTCGGTCAGTTGGCGGACGATGCTGGCGGTCTCCTTCATCTCGACCATGAACGTCGACTCGCCGCCGGCGAGATTGTCGGCCGCGCCGATGCGGGTGAAGAGGCGGTCGACGATGCCGATCTCGGCGACCGCGGCGGGCACGAAGCTGCCCATCTGTGCCAGCAGTGTGATCAGCGCCACCTGACGGAGGTACGTCGACTTACCGGCCATGTTGGGACCGGTGAGGATGAGGATCTGGCGGTCGTCGGGATCGAGGACACAGTCGTTGGCGACGAAGCCGGAACGGCCCGCCATCACCTCGACGACGGGATGCCGCCCCTCTTCGATGCGCAGGGAGCGACCGCTGTGAACTCGCGGGCGGACGTAGGCGCGCTCGTCCGCCACTTTCGCCAGCGCTGCGAAGACATCGAGCTCGGCGAGACCGCGCGCGCTGCGGCCGAGGCTGGCGTGGCAGCCGGCCAACGCCGTCACCAACTCGTCGAAGAGCTGCGCCTCGAGTGCCGCGAGCTTCTCCTCGGCGCCGAGCACCTTGGCTTCGTAGGCTTCGAGTTCCTCGGTGACAAAGCGTTCGCCACCGGCCGTCGTCTGTTTGCGCCGGTAGTGCTCGGGGACGTGGCGCAGGTTCGCCTTGGTCACTTCGATATAGTAGCCGAACACATTGTTGTACTTGACCTTGAGCGAAGCGATGCCGGTCTGCTCGCGCTCGCGCGACTCGAGTTCCGAGAGGGTGCGTTTGCCGCTGCGGGCGAGATCGCGCAGTTCGTCGACGCCTTCGTCACAGCCCGGCCGAATCAGCGTCCCCGGGCGCGGCTTGAGCGGCGCCTCGG
>JBGTMF010000069.1:0-4099 GCA_041743795.1 Thermodesulfobacteriota bacterium
GATCGAGCTGCGCGCGATGGCGTCGCAAATCGGCCCGCGCCGCCGTCAGGCGGGCCGCCGTTTCGCGGCGCTGCGCTTCGAGATTTCGGATGTCGAGAGCGGCCAAGCGCTGGCCGCGGGTGACCGCGTCGCCGCTGTCGACGAGAACCGACTCGAGGAGTCCACCGCGCTCGAAACCCAGATCACTGCGCCGCGCGCTGACCACGGTGCCGATGAGATCGTCGTCGACCTGCAAACCGGACTGCATCTCGACGGCCACGCTGACCACCGGCAGCAGCTCCGCGCCATGCGCCGCCGAGGCTGCGACGAGCGCGGTGAGTACGAGCGCCGCGATCGCAATCATCGTCGCCCTCCGGAGAACAGCTCGAGCGCCGGCTCGATGAGGTCGTCAATTGATTTCCCGAGTTGCAGCCGGCCGGCCTGGTGCAGGGCGATGATGCCGTGCAGACCAGCCCAGTACAGGTGGGCGAGCACCTCGGGATCGCCGGCAATCGCCCGCGACTCGACCGCCGCCCGCGTCGCTTCGAGCAGCGGATGCCACGGCTCGAGATCGATCTCGTTGAGCACCGGCGGTGGGTGCATTCGTTCCACCTCGAACATCATGCGGTAGGCACGCGGCTCCGCCAGGGCAAAGCGGACATAACATCGCCCCAACAGCCGCAGACGCTCGATGGGGCCGGTGTGATCCGAGAATCGTTCGACCTCGCCGTGGACCCATTCGCCAAAGCGCGCAAAACACTCGCTGCGAACGGCGTCGAAGATATCGGCCTTGTTGGCGAAATAGCGGTACGGGGTCATCGCGCTGCAGCCCATCCGCCGCGTGATCTCGCGGATCGTCACCGCCTCGTAGCCGCGCTCGACGAATAGATCGACCGCCACCGCGCACAGCTCGGCGCGAAACGTATCGATCTGGTTCTCGGTGAGCTCGCGCGGCACAAAAAGACCGTACGCTGTAAATTTACACTGTCAACCACTCTCTCGGTGGACCTTACGGTCGGTCGTGGTAAGGCTTTCCGCCACGACAACGGAGGCTGCGGCATGGAAGTCGGATTGCTGGTGATTTTTCAGAACTACCTGGGGCGCGGCAGCGATGACGACATGGTCGGCGCCGAGCTGGCGCTCGCCGACCTCGCCGAGGGCTTGGGCTTCGACAAGTTCTGGGCTGCCGAGCACCACTTCACCGACTACTCCGCCTGCCCCGACAACGTGCAGTACCTGAGCTACATCGCCGGACGCACCTCCCGCATACGGCTCGGCACGGGGGCGGTGATCGTGCCGTGGAATGATCCGCTGCGCGTCGCCGAGAAGATGGCCTTCCTCGATCATCTGTCGAACGGCCGCGCGGTGCTCGGGCTCGGCCGCGGTCTTGCTCGCCGCGAGTACGAGAGCTTCGGCCTCGACATGGGCGAATCGCGCCAGCGCTTCGACGAAGCGGCGCGCATGATCATCGAGGCGCTCGATACAGGTTTCATCGAGGGTGACGGTCCGTTCTATCCGCAGCCACGCACGGAGATCCGGCCGCGACCCCGCGCCGGCTTCCGCGATCGGCTCTACAGCGTAGGCATGTCTCCCGAGTCGGTCGAACAGGCGGCGCTCCTCGGCGCCCGTCTGATGATCTTCTCGCAACAGCCCTGGGAGATGTTTGCCGAGGGCTCATGGGCTTCCTTCTGCAACACCTGGAAGGCGGCGCACGAAGGGCCTCCGCCGCCGCCGCTCACCGGCGACCTCATGTACTGCCACCGCGATCCGACGGTCGCCGCCGAGAAGGGTCGCGAGTACATGGCCAACTACTTCCTGACCATCGTCAGCCATTACGAGATCATGAGCGAGCACTTCAAATCGGTGAAGGGTTACGACTACTACGCCAGCGCCGGCGAATTGTTCCGCGAGGTCGGCCTCGAGCCCGCCGTGCAGACCTATTGCGACGTGCAGACGTACGGTACCCCGGCGCAGATACTGGAAAAGCTGCGCGCACGCCGCCGCCTACTCGGCGATTTCGAGCTCAACATGATCGTCAATTACGGCGGCATGCCATACGACGAGATGCGCGCCAGCGTCGAGCTGTTCGCCGCCGAGGTGTTGCCCGAGTTGCAGACCTGGTAATCCGACCGCGCCATCAGCCGGGTCGCTCGTCCGCGCTATCGCATCCGTCCTGCGACTCGGCCGCCGCTCAGCGCCGATAGTTACCGAGCGAGACCAGCCCAAGCGCGCCGGCGATCAGCAGGAAGAACAGCGAACCGGCCGGCATACCGAACACCAGCGGGTTGCCGTATTCCAGCGTGACGACGCCGCACAGCGCGCTGGCCGCGGCCAACGCAGCCTGTCGATTTCGCCGCTGCACCGCGGAGTATGCGCGGCGCCACTCGCGGTCGCGATCGGAGGTGGCGCGGAGACTGCTCTCCGCGGCCGTCAGATACCCGAGACCGGCGCGCGTGATCTGTTGCAAGTCTCCGGCGGCGTCGGTCAGGTCGCGCAAGGCGTCGTAGCCGCTTTGCACCAGGCGCCGCGGGTCGAGGCGCCGCGCCGCCAGAGCGGCAATCCGCGGCCGCGCCGCCGCCATCATATCGAGGTCGGGCACCAGCTGCTTGGCGACGCCCTCCATGGTGATCACGGCCTTGAACGTCATCGTATAGTCCGGCGGCATGCGCACTCGATGGTGCAGTGCCAGCTCGATGAGGTCGCGAAAGAAGGCCCCAAACTCGATCTCGCTGACGGTCTTGTCGGCAAAGCGTCGCTCGAGACACTCGATGACGTCGGCTTCGAAGGCGGCGTAACCCCCGCTACCAACGGCTCTACCGCCGAGCCGCCAGTAGATGCGCGCCAGGCCGACATAGTCCTTGCCGACCAGCGCCACCATCATGTCGACCAGATCGTCGCGCTGGCGCGGTGTCAGGCGGCCGCACAAGCCGAAATCGAGAAAGCACAGCGTTCCGTCGGCGCGCACCAATAGGTTTCCCGGGTGCAGGTCGCCGTGGAAGAAGCCGTCCTCGAAGATCATCTTCAGTACCGCGTCGATGCCGGTGCGGACGACGCGGTCGACGTCGAAATCCGGGCGCGACATCGCCGTCAGCTTGACGCCGCGAATGCGCTCCATCGTCAACACGCGACCGCTGCTCAGGTCGTCGTAGGTGGCCGGAAAGTGCACCCCGTCGATGCCGGTGAAGTTCGCCTGGAATCGCGCGATGTTTTCACTCTCATTGTGGAAGTCGATTTCCTTGCGAATGGCCCGCTCGAACTGCGAGACGATTCCAAGCGGGGCATAGAGCTCCGCTTCGGGAAAATTCTTCTCCAGAGCCCAGGCGAGATAGCGCATGATCTCGAGGTCGGCCTCGATCTTCTCGCGCAGCCGCAAGCGCTGTACCTTGACGACGACCTCCTCGCCGGAGCCGTGCAGGCGTGCGCAGTGCACCTGCGCGATCGACGCCGACGCCAGCGGTTGGTCGGCGAAGTCGTCGAACAGGTCCTCGGCGTCCTGCCCGAGCTCGTCGCGAAGGATGCTGCGCACTTCGTCACCGGACATCGCCGGTACATCGTCCTGCAGTGTCTCCAGTTCGGCGATCAACTCGCGAGGCAGCAGGTCGCCGCGCGTCGACAGAATCTGCCCGAGCTTGACGAAGGTAGGTCCGAGATCGTGTATCGCCAGTACGACACGGCGCTCCAGCGGCGTGTCGTCGCGTTCGACCGCGGTCAGCTCGAGGATCTTCTTCAATGCCCAACGCTCGTCGAGGTGCAGCTCCCGCAACAGGGCGCCAAAGCCGTGCTTGACCAGCACCGCAACGATCTGGCGCAGCCGGTTGGCGTCGCGAATCAGCGATTCCCCTGTCCGGTAGCTGTCGTACGCCCGTCGCAACGCCGTCGCCATCGGCTGGCGACCCTACATCCCCCGCAGCAAGTCCGCCACAGCAGACGCCCCGCCCATCGCCGTTTGACTCCGCGCGGCGGCGGCGCAATGCAGGGATCATGACGAATATCGAACCCATCAGGCGCGGCGCCACGCACGAGGTTCTCAATCAGCCTTCACCGCTGGTCGGCTACAATGTCTTCGAAGAGGACCGCGCGCTGGTCGAGGCGCTGGATCGCGAGGGCGCGGGGTGGGCGC
>JBGTMF010000070.1:0-9051 GCA_041743795.1 Thermodesulfobacteriota bacterium
GGCCGCGTCGTCCGACGCACCGCGCGCACGCGCGCGTTCACATCCGCGAAATGGTCGCGGAAGAAGGCGCGCGCGCCGCCGTCGCGGTACGCTTCGTAAATGCCGGTCGTCACGAGTCAGCGCCGGGAGAGCCAGTTCCTCCGGACCTCCAGGCTGTCGCCCCTACTGCCAGGAAGCGATCGACTTCGCCACCTGATCGGCAAAGAACTCGGTGAAGATTGCGTCGCTCTTGCCGAGGTCCTGCGCCTTTGTCGCGGAGGCGACAGCCCCTGCCTTGTCGCCCTGCTTGCCGAGGATCTGCGCCTTCACCCAGGTGTTCCACCAGGTCGGCTTGATCGACTCCGAGGTGTTGATGAAGCCGAGCGCGCGATCGAGGTCGCCGTCGTTGTCGAGCAGCCAGCGCGCCGACGCAAAATGAGGTCGCCACGCGTTGTCGACAGCTTCGCCGATCTTAGCCTCCACCTGCGGCGCCGTGTCGACACCGATCGGAATCGACAGCCGTAGGTCGGCCCATTCGAGATCGAGGCGCGTCGCGTCGTCAGTGGTGTTGGAGAAGATGAAGGTCATCCGCTCACGCGCCGGCGAGGTGGTCGGCTGTAGTGTAACGCGGGCGACGTCCTTGGCTTCATCGTAGCCGCGCGTTCCGGGTAGATCGGCGACGCTGTTGAGTATGACCGTCCACTCGGACACTCCCGGAATCGTCAACAGAGAATATTTGCCTGCCGCGACCTTCTTTCCACCAAAGGTGAAATCGCCGCTGGCCTCGAATGTCGTCGCCCGGTTGGCGCCAGTGCGCCACAGCGCGTCGTACGGGACCAACTCGCCCCACACCTTGCGTCCTTTGACGCCCGGGCTGGAGTACGAGATGGCGAAGTCGGTCAGGCCGACACGCTGTTCGACGCCCGCCAGCGGGCTCGGCGCCGGCAGTTCCGGTGCCGTCTGCGCCAGCACGGGAGAAAGCAATAGAGCTGCAAGCCCGAATGCGGCCGCGGCAGTGATGGGACGATCGAATTCGTATCGCATGTCGATTCCTCCGGATTGTTGTCGATCGAACGACTATGACAGACCCTCTTCCCCGGGTCACGCCGGCGAGCGCAGGAGCCGCCGGCGGCGCGAAACCGGCACTGCGGGAAAGTTGCAATCCAACAGCTGTCGCCCGACTCGGTGAAGTTGGGACGGAACGTTTCCTTTGCTAGAACGGGCCGCTAAAAGTGATGAAGGGTCAACGAGCAAACCTGTCCGCGGTGATCGACGACGCAGTCGCCTCGATTGATTCTGCCGCATCAAATGGCGATTCCAGGTTGGCGCATCCCTCTGCGCGCGATGCAGGTACCGGCGCCCGAGAAGTGTCGTCAAACCTACCCGCTAGCTGCGGCCGGTTGGCACTCTATCTCGAACTGATCCGCTGCAACCGCCCCGCGGGGATCTACCTGCTTCTGTGGCCGACACTGTCGGCGCTATGGATTGCGGCCGGTGGTTTTCCCGGCTGGCATCTGTTCGCGGTTTTCGTGCTGGGCACGGTCCTGATGCGCAGTGCGGGCTGTGCCGTCAACGATGCAATCGACCGCGACATCGACAGGCACGTACAACGTACCGCTCGACGGCCAGTGACGATCGGCGCGATCCGAGCGAGGGATGCGATGCTGATTGGCGCCGTGCTCGCATTGGCGGGGTTTGCACTGGTACTCACCACCAATGCCCTCACCGTTGCCTGGAGCGTCGCGGCCTTGGCCGTCGTCGTCTTCTACCCCTTCACCAAGCGATTCTTCTCGATGGCGCATGCTGTATTGGGGGTGGCCTTCAGCCTTGGAATTCCGATGGCCTTCTCCGCCGTGCGGGGAGAGGTGCCGGCGGCAGCTTGGGGGCTACTGGTCGGCAACTTGTTCTGGGTCCTTGCCTACGACACCGAATACGCAATGGTGGACCGCATCGACGACTTGCGGATCGGCATCAAGTCCTCGGCCATAACGTTGGACCGTTTCGACGTGATGGGCGTGATGCTGTTCTACGCGGCCTTCCTCTCCATATGGGCGGCGGTGGGCCGATGCTTCGGCCTCGGAAACGTGTACCTTCTTGGCCTCGTCTTGGCTGCGCTACAGGTTGGATGGCACTACACCCTTATCCGCGGCCGCACCCACCACGGCTGTTTCAAAGCCTTCGAGATCAATCATTGGGTAGGTTTCGCGGTATTTGTCAGCATTGCAGCTGACTACGCCCTGGCGAATCTGTAAGTGGGGGCGGTGCTCGCTCAGAGCGCGACACTAGATCACGCAGCAGACCTTGGCCGCGACCGGAGGAATGCAGCTTGCAATCAGTCGTTGCCATTCCTTATAGATGCCTGACGCAAAGGGGCACGCGGCAGCCGCGGGGGAAGTCGATAGCGCGACTCTACCTCGAGGTGATCGGCGGCGTTCGAAGTTCCGGCTATGCGCCGAAGAAAACCGACGATCGAAGGCCCGACGAGCAATCAGCTGGAGCGCTCCGACTCGATGGAGGACGGCGTCACGTGGCTGTCCCAACCCGCGCTTTCAGCCCCACCGATCATCGCTATCACCGCCCTGGCGTTCGTCGCAGCCGGCAACACACTGTGGTTCAGCGCGCAGTGGCGAACGGTCCGCGGCGCAATCCTCTGGGGTGCCTGCGTGCTCATCCTGTTGGCGCGAACCAGACTTGCCGACGTGCGGGTTCGGGTCACTGCCGCGGCACCGCGCGTTCTGCCCTCAACTGCCCGCTGGTGGCGACGCGAGGTATTGACAGTGGCGCTGATCGGATTGGCGCTGTCGATCGTCTTCATCGCCGGCGAACTCTTACCGGCGGAAGGCGCTGCGATTCGCAATCTGCGCTTGCTTCTGCTCGCGCCGGCCTGCGTTCTCTTGCTCGCCGACTGGCGCCGCGTCCGCCGAGCGCTGTTGGTGAAGAGCCTGCGAAAGACCGATCTCAATGTTCCCCGGGATGGCGAGTTCGCCGTCGAGCACCTGCTCTACCGGGTCATTTGGATCGCGGCGTGCGGGTTGGCGATCTTGGCTATTGCCAACGCGCTCTGGGGGCGGCACGAGCTGTGGCTGACGGCGCGTCCGTTTTTCCACTACGCCTTGCTGATCGTCTTCGCGATCCTTTGGCACATGCACGGTAGCACCGAGGATTTGCTGGCACGGCTGCGCCACCAGGCGCGGGACGAATACCAGCGAATCCGTTCCTTGAGCAGACAGTTGACTCAAGACAAGCGCCGGCGGGTTCACCATCAGCACCGCAATTGGGCAGCCGAGAGAGACGAAGAGCGCGAACGCTCCGCCTCGACGAAGTTGATCCTCGACGCACTCGCCCTGGCAGCGGGCCTGCGCGTGGCCGACGTAGGTTGCGGCGGCGGTTACTTCGCCTTGAAGATGGCAGAGCACGTGGGGCCACCGGGTGCGGTGTTGGCCACCGATGTATCCGCGGAGTTCGTCGCCCGCCTGCAGCAACAGGCACGCGCCAGCGGACTGAGCCAACTGCGCGTCAGCCAGGTCGACGCAAAGCAGCTATTACCGGACGTAGCCCCCCTCGACCGAGTACTACTAGCCAACGTGTATCTCTTCAGCATGGCCGAGCAAGGGCAAGCGCGCGCCTGGCTCGAGCAGCTCGCGCATGCACTCCTCCCAGGCGGCTCGCTGGTCCTTTACAGCGACTTCGTCCACGAAGCAGGTTGGATCGCCGCACCGGAATGGCCACCGCTCGTCGCGGCCGAGGCCGCCCCGCAGACGTTGCTGGAGTGGGCCGAGGAGTGGTTTGCCCTCGACGCGGACATCCCGTTACCGCTGCCGCGGCGACCTTTGGCGCCTCACGAGAAATTGGGCTACCTGCTCGTACTGCGACGCCGCTGAAAAAGGGCGGCACGCCACCGGTCGCTACCAGCGCACGGGAGATCTGCCCCTCTTCTCAACGGACTGCTAGTTCACTCGCGGCCTGTGCGCAACCTGGCGACGCCGATGCCGGCGATCAGAAGGAGGATTGCCAATGCCGCCAACATTCCCTGCTGCGAAATGGCGGGAGCAGGGGCGGAAATTTCCAAACAAACGCCCTCCTGACCTGCCAGATTGCAGAACTCGGTCGCGCCATCGCAGGCGCTATCGCAACACGTGCCGTTGACGCAGAATCCGGAGATACACTCCGAGGCCTCACTGCAGTCCGCTCCTACGGGCAAGAACGGCGTACTCGTGGGGGTTGCAGTCGCTGTCGCCGTTGCAGTGGCCGTCGCAGTCGCGGTAGCGGTCGCAGTCGCCGTGCCGACGGCACATCCAGATATCGGCGTGACGTCACCGCGGGCCATGTCGTCATCCGCGTCGTTCAGCCAGTCTTCCTCGATTGCCATGTCGTCTTCTGTGAACTCGTTGCAGAGTGCCGCGACGTTCTCGGGGCCGTTGTTGTTGATGTCGCAGAATCCACCGCCGGCGCAGGTGCCGCCGCTGCCGGTCGTGTTCCCCTTGAGCACGTTCAATCCGTCGCCGCCGAAGAACCCACCGCCGAGGTCTATCTCGTAATCGCCGCTGGCGGGTACGAACATCGTACTGACACCCTGCAGCGCCGCGCCGGGAGCGGTAGCGTTATCCGTGAAGCTTGTGCCGGCGATCAGCACCGCATCACCGGCGTTGCCCTCGATCGTGTTGCCGCGCAGAGCCACGTTCACCGGGCCGCCGGCGGGTCCGCGGATGCCCCCGATCAACGCCAGGACTCCTGCGACTTCGTTGCCGGTAATCGTGTTATCGCTCAAGAGTACCGTGCCGGCGACTCCGGAGTCGCTGAACTGCATGGCAACCCCCGCGAAGAAACCCAAGTTTCCGGTCACCGTGTTGTTGGCGATCGTCGGTGAAAAATTGAACCCGTCGGCGCTCGAATTGATGTCGGCGGCGACCAGCCCGATTCCCACAGCGCCATTGCCGGATACCGTGTTGCCGTTGATGTCGAAGTCGCCGATGGCGACTGTATCGATGGAAGACCAATCGGAGAGCACGATCGAGATGCCGGTTCCGTCGTTCCCCGAAACCATGGGGTTGTCGGAGATAGTCGCGGCGAGGGCGAATCTCCCTTCGCTCATGGTCACGTCGGTGACGATGAGGTGGATACCGTTGCCAGCCATCCCGGTCACTGTGTTGCCGGTCACGCTGATGTCAGCCGTCACCGAGAGCGCAAATGAACTGCTGGTAAAATCAAGAATCTCGACCGCGATCCCGGCGTCACCGCCGCCACTGCCGGTGATGGTATTGCCGCTAATCGTCGGTTTGAAACTGACGACGCCGAATGGGAGATCGCCTTCATCTTCCTGTCCCCAATCGACGTCGATACCATCGTCACCGGGATTCGTGATTGTGTTGCCGGTGATCATCGGCTCAAACGTGACCGAGTTGTCCGAGTTGGTCAGGCTGAAAAGCGAAACGTCGATCCCGTCCTCGTCGGGGTCGTTGATCGTGTTCGACTGGATGGTCGGCGCGATCAAGCCCTCCACCTCCTGGGTGGCCTCGACGTAGACGCCTTCGTACGCGCTGTCGATCGTGTTGTTGGAGATCGTCCCCTGTAGCATCTGCAGAGTGCCGGACTCGTCGGCATACAGATGAATTCCGGCGAAGGTCTGGCCGGAGAAGTAGTTGTTGCGGATGATTGGCGCGACGTCGACGGAGTTGGCGCTCACCGTGTTGTGAATGTCGACGCCGGTACCGCCGCCGATGAACCGATTGTGTTCGATCACCGGCTTGGCCTCATCCGTGCCCGATAGCGAATAGACGCCGATCGCCGTACTGCTGGTCGTGTTGGTGGTTCCAGGCTCCATCGTCAGACCCGAGATCACCGTCGACGCGCTGAGAGGTCCCAAGGCCAGAAAGACGTTCTCCGGCGAGCGCACGACCACGTTCTCCGGCATCGCAGTGTTGCCGATGATGGACACGCCGCTCTTCAGAATGATCGGGAACGACTCCCCCTGTGCCGTGTCGTAGGTACCGTCCATGACGAGCACCTGATCGGGGTCGGCGGTGGCGCGCGTGCCGAGAGCGAAGCCGATCGTCGCGCATTTGGGATTCGGATCGACCCCGCACGAGGCAGTGTCGGCGCCGAGAACGGAAACCCCAAAGTCGACCGACCATGCAGTCGAGGCAAAACAACAGAAAATCACTGCCGTCTTCGCGATCCGGAAAGCCAGCATGGGCGACCATTAGTAAAAATGATACGATCCGTCAACGGAAAAAGAGGACCGTCTCTACCTGGGATCCAGCGTTCAAGGCGCGACGAGCGCGGCCAGTACGGCGTCTTCGGCGAGGCGTTTGCGCAGCGGCTCGCCGCCGATCGAGATGGCTTTCTCGACGTGCGATCGCGCGGACTCCTCGTTTCCGGCGCGCATCTCCAGCCGCGCGAGTTTAAGCGACCAGAGAGGCGAGCTGCGGTCTCCCGCCGCGGCCGTCGATAGGACGCGGCGCGCGTCATCCAAGCGCTCGGCGCTGACATACGCAGACGCCAGATTGTTGTAGACGACACCCGCCTGCGGCTTGAGTTCGAGGGCGCGTTCCAACAGGGGGATTCCGTCTTCGGCCCGCTCAGCCTTGAGTAACAGCGTGCCGAGGTTGTAGTTCGCCTCGAAATGCCCCGGCGCAAGCTCGAGAACACGCCGGTAGGTCGCGATGGCGCGCCGCTCATCACCCGCGCGGTCGAAGTAGCTGCCGAGATTGTTGAGCGACGGCACGTGCTCGGGTTCCATTTCGAGGGCGCGTCGATACTGGTCCGCCGCCTCCTCGTTCTTGTTCTGTGCCTCCAACACCACTCCCAGGTTGTAGAGTGCATCGGCGTTGCGGGGGGCGATCTCCAGGGCGCGCTCGAGCACGGTGCGGGCGTCGCTCTCGCGACCGGCGCGGTGATGGCTGTTGCTGAGGCCAATCAACGCCTTGATGTAGAGGGGGTCACGCCGCAGTGCCTCCTCGTACCACTCGATCGCCTTGTCGGTGTTGCCGGACTCCTGGAAGAGGTCGGCGAACTCGTTGGCAATCTCGGGCGCGTTCGTCTCCAGCGGCAGGGCTTTCTTGAGAGTAGCGAAAGCCGCCTCGTAGTCGCCGCCTCGCCGCTGGATGCGAGCGATGGCCATGTACGCCTGATGGCGACGCGGATCGAGAGCGAGCACGTTCTCGAACTCGCGCTGCGCTGCCTCGGTCTCGCCGATCGCCACCAATGAGTTCCCATACGAGCTGCGCGCAATCACATTGCCGGGGTCCTTGTCGAGGATCGCCCGCAAGGCATCGGCGGCACGCTGGAAGTCTTTCCCCCGCATCATGTTCTGCGCCGCCTGGAACTCCTCCCACAGCTCGATCTTGTCCTTCGGGTCCGGCAGGTCGCCGCCATAGCCGGCGGCGGGTCGCGAATCCACGTCGTAACCGAGCGCCGCCAGGCGCTCGCGGTCGGTCGAAGTAAGTTGCAGTGACGCAGCCTCTGCATCTCCGGTCAGCATGACGTCGTTTGCCAGATACTCATCGAGATTCCGCAGCAACGGCGTAGCCACCTCGCCGCGCCCCTCGATGACGTTGTCCAGTTCGCGCGGATCGCCTTCGAGGTCGTAGAGTTCCGAGCGTGAGGCTCGAATGTACTTGAATTGCGATGTGCGAACCCCCCGCAACTCAGCCCATCCATTGTTGAATCGCGGCACCAGCGTTTCGATGTACATGGCGCCGACCACGGGCCGCACGCCGTCGAGGAATGGCGCCAGCGAGCGGCCGTCGACGTCGCCGAGTGAACCCGCCTGCAGCAAGTCGAGAACGGTCGGGGCTATGTCGATGGTGCCGACCTGGCCGCGCACCCTGGTACCCTGCGGCAGCGCGGGGTGGCTCATGATCAAGGGGACGTGCAACGTCGAATCGTAGAGCAGAAGCGAGTGCGTCTTCTCGCCATGCTCGCCGAGGCTTTCGCCGTGATCGGATGTCAACACGATGAGCGTGTCGTCGAGTCGCCCTTTCGAGCGCAGCACATCGACGACGCGGCCGATCTGGGCATCGACGCCGGCGATCTCCCCATCGTAGGGTGCATCCTCGTAGAGCACGTCGAAAGGCGGCGGCGGTTCGTAGTTGGCGTGCGGGTCGAAGTAGTGCAGCCAGAGAAAGAAACGTTCGTCGCCAAGCGAATCGAGCCAGGTGATACCCTGATCGGTGACCATGCGGCCGGGTCGCTCGTCGAACATGAACATCGGCCCTTCCTTGCCGCCGTGCAGGTTGTCGTCGTAACTCTCAAACCCCTGGTCGAGGCCGTACTTCGAGTGGAGGACGAAGGCGCCGATCACGGCGGCGGTACGGAAGCCCTTGCGCCGCAACACCTCAGCCAACAAGTCGATCTCCGACGGCACCTGGAACGTCCCGTTGTTACGAACCCCGTGGCGCGTCGGCAGCATGCCGCTGAAGATCGAGGTGTGACTCGGCAGTGTCAGCGGCACCGGTGTGATCGCCGTTTCGAAGAGAACGCCACGCTGCGCCAGGCCGTCGATGTGCGGCGTCTTGATGCCGGAATAACCGTAAGCGCCGATGTGGTCGGCGCGGGTCGTATCGACGGTGACGACGATGAGATTGCGGATCCCCTCGCGGTCGATCCCGTCCCCGCTCTGGCATCCGGGCAACGCGGCGGCGAAGAGCGCCGCCAGCACGAACGCGGAAATCCGCATCGCGGTTATTCGCTGACGGTAAAGCCGGTGTAGCCGGCTCCAGTGCCGCGCGCCCTGAAGAGACGCGCGCAACGCCACTGCGGAGCGATCGGCTGCCCAGCCGGCGGGGTCGAAGACTTGACCTCGTCGCACTGGATCTCGTCGGCCGACCAGACCGCGGTGACCACCAGCACCTCGCCGCTCGACGGCACGAGTTCGAGCGTGCAAATATCGTCCTTGGCGCAGGCGCCGCCGGCCGGCTTACCCGTCGGCCCCATCTTCACCGGCAGCGGCAGCGGTGCGCGGATCTCAATCGGCCGCGGCGGGCGGTTCTCGTTTTCCTTGCGGTGCCGCTCGCGCCGCTCGGCCTGCACCTTCTGCCGCTCCTCGGGACTCATCTGGCGGATCTCCTCGCG
>JBGTMF010000071.1:0-14556 GCA_041743795.1 Thermodesulfobacteriota bacterium
GATCGCGTGGGGCGTTGCCGCGGTCGTGCTCCTGGGATGCGCCGTCCTCGCCTGGAACGCGGATGCGGAAGACGAGCCGGCCACCGGCGATTCCGCGGCGGCCACCGGCGCCGCGGCGTTGGCACCGTAGTCTGCACGAACTATGTCAGCTCGAGGATAGTGTCCTGAGTTCAGAGATTCGTCACGAATCTCTGACTCAGGACACTATGTATACATGCCCGCGAAGTTTGTCGTCTTGGCGCTGAAACCGGGGAAGACCGACCCCATGGCGCTGGTGCTCATGCCGAGGTGGGCGTAGAGGGCCTCGGCGAACACGTCGCGGAAGTCTGTCGTCACCTGCAAGTCCTCGCCGAGATACAAACTGGGCGGCGTCAGGCCCGGCCAGTTGTCGTTCTTGAGGAGGAGACGGCCGCCGGTGATGCCGCCGCCAATGGCGAACATAACCCCGCCGTGGCCGTGGTCCGTTCCCGCGCCACCGTTCTGTATGACGCGGCGGCCGAACTCGGTCATCACCAACGTCAGCGTATGATCGAGATAGTTGGTGCCGGTGACGAGATCGTCGCGGAATGCCTTCAGCGCGTTGTTCAGCTCGACCGCCTTGCCGTCGCCGTCTTCACCGCCGACCTGGCCGAGCTGCGTCTGCAGGTTGGTGTGATGATCCCAGCCGCCAATATCGACGGCGACGACCTTGACGCCGACGTCCGCCTTGATGATGGCGACGACATCCTTGAGCGCCCTGCCGAGCTTGGTGCTGGGGTACGTTACCGGAGTCGCCGTATTGACGGATTGGATGACGTCGACCGCGGACAGAGCGGCGTTCACCCCCTTGCCGAGGGTGTCGGTCGAACCGGCGTAGTAGTTCTGCAGCGCGGCGCGGCGCGCCGCGGCGAAGTCACCCTGGATGAGGAACGAATTGATCGCCGAGAAGGCGACGTTCGGCGCGTCGCCGCGCATCGCGAGCTGCGGCGCGTCCGAAATCGACAAGCCGGCGATCGCGTCGGTGTTGTTGATGGCGGCCAGATAGCGGTTGAGCCAGCCGTCGGTGATCGCCTTGTTGCCCGGCGCCGCCTTCTCCATGAAGTCCTGGGCGTCGAAGTGAGACCGGCTCGGATCCGTGCTACCGGCGAGGTGAATCGCCAGCAACTCGTCGTTGTCGTACATCTGCTTGAGGTCGGTGCAGAGCGGGAAGAACCCGAAACCGTGCGAGTCACCGCCGTTCAATTGCAGTTCGGTTCCGCTGGTCACCGCGATATCCGGACGCACCGAGTAATACGTCGGGTCGAACGCAGGCACGACGAGGTTCAACGGATCGGCGCCGCCACGCAGGAAGATCGACACCAGCACCTTCTCCGCGGGCGCGCCTGCCATGGCGCGCCGGGCGCCGCCGGGAACGAAGTACGCGGTCGCCATGACGGCCGCACTCTTGATCAAATCTCTTCGCGTCAGTCTCATCGCATCACCCTCAGTGGAGCAGGAATTCCCGACTCGAAAGCAGGAAGGCGCCGGCCTGCTGCACCTTCTGCGCATCCGTGGCGGCGAGCGAATCCAGGTAACCAATCGCGGCGCTGCGCGTCGCTTGCGACACTCCCGCCACCGGAAACAGCACGTCGATTACATCGTCGACGATGTCGGCGTTCGGTGCCGCACCCGAAACACCCCACCCCGCGGCAGCGGAGATCGCGCGCTCCTCGACCAGGTTGAATCGCTGCACCAAGCCGCCGGGGCTCGCCCACACGATGGAGGCGTCCGGATACCCGGTCGGCGGATCGGCGTTGCGGATCCGCTCGCCCAGATCGGCTGCCATATTTCGCAGTTGCTGATAGTTGGTCACCGCCGGATCCGGGTTGACGCCGAGCGCGCGAATGAGACTCGGCACCAGCGCCACCGGTCGTTTCGCCTTGCTGCGACGGTACTCAGGGTAGATTTGGAACTCTCTGGACTTGAGGATCATCTCGATCACTTGGAGGAGCTGATCCGCATCGTCCTCGTGTGCGATGAACGCCTCCGCGCATGCGTCGACCAAGCGGTACGGCGGATCGTCGTGCACGAAGCGGCGCACCAGCTTGCCGCAGACGAATGTCGCGGTAGACGGATGCCCAACAGCCACGGCGATGGCGTCGAAGCCTTCCTGCTCACCATCGAACGGCCAGTTGATCTCCGCTCCCAGCACGGTCTTCGAACCGAGGAAGTCGTGGCGGTTGTTCTGGTAGCGGAAGCCCGGATAGAGCGGATCGAAGTTGGCTTCGTTGTTCCACTCCTCGCGCCATCCGGTGAGAGCGCGCGCCAATTCCTTTACGTCCATCTCGGTCCAAGGCGCCGTCACGCCGAGGGTGTGCAGCTCGAGCAACTCGCGCGAGAAGTTTTCGTTGTATCCGCTGCCCGGCGGCACGCCGACCTGGTTCTGCCGCTGGTCGAGGTAATCGAGCATCGCCGGCGCGCGCGTCATCCGCAGCACGCTCTCCTCGAAATTGCCGAGCACGTAAGGACGGATCGAATCGCGCAGGTAGGAAGGCGTGTTCCACTTCTGTTGGCCCACGCTGCCCGTGACATTGAAGTGATTGAACCAGAAGTCGACCAGCACCGCTTCCATCTGCCTGCGGCTGGCGACAGCGCGGTAGATTTCCGACTCCTCCATGTCGCGCCAGACGTGGTTCTTCCTGCCGCCCTCGTGCCCCGGACAGGTGCCGTCGATGTTCTGCGGGTAGCAGTCGCGCACGTCGACCACGTTCAACAGTTGGCTCGGGTAACGGACGGCGATGACCGCGTCTACCGCGCCGTCGTCGATCGCGGCGGGGTCGAGTTGCTCGTCGATGTAGCCGTTCAGCCCCAGCGTCTGCATGCGGCCGACGGTCCATGCGTCCGGGCCGTATCCGATGCGGTCGAACACGTGCTGCTGCTGCGCCGCCGACGTGCAGCTCGCGTCGTGCACGCCGTCGTCGGTCAGATCGCACTCGAGCGGTACGGCAAACGCGCCGGCGACACTCCGGTAATAGTGCCCACGCGCCGCGCCGGCGACACAGCCGACCAAATCCACGACGGACGCCGCGCCGCTGCAGTCCCCGGGAAACATACCCGCGAGTGGCGTGATCGCGGTCGCGCAGCGCGCCGGCACCCGCGACGACAGACGATCGAGTTCCTTCTGGATCTTTCCCTTCACGTCGTCGAGCGAGTGGGCGAGGATTTCGCCCATCAAGTTCTCGCCGGAATGGGCCGGCAATTCGAGGCCCGCGCCGGCACGACGAGATCGGCCCTTCAGCCCGTCCTTCACCGCCAGGCGCGCAACGCGCCACATCGCATCGACAATGCGGTTGGCGCCGTGGAGAACTTCTTCCTGGCACCGCGAACCGTCGCGATCGACGTCGCTGTCGACCACCGCGGCGTCGAAGTCGCCGCCGAAGATCGCGGAGACCAGCGCGCGCGACTCGCCGCTTGCCGCGGCGTTGACCGCTGCCGCGCCGGCGTAGGCGAAATCGGGGGCGCCGAGGCCCTGGCAGTGCTTCCCGTCGCGATCGACGGTCTTCTGTTCCTTACGCGCAACCTTGTCGCCGGGATCGTTGGTCAGGCAGGCCTGAGCCGTCAGGGTGTCGCCCGGATCGCCGAGCTTGTCGACATTGCCGCGGGCCGCCTGTTGCAGACACTTACGATTCGCCTTGCCCTGCCGCTTGGCGACGATGGCCGCCGCGCTGCTGAGTTGGGTCAGGCAGCGCTGCTGCAAGCTCGACTGTGGAGCCGCGACAGCCGTCGCACCGGTCAGCGCGACGATGGCCAACGCCGATGCCGCGGTTCGCAGTGGGAGTGCCCATCGGGCCGTCATGATCGCCACGTCCAAGTCATCATTCCTCCCGCGTCCGGATCGCCACCTGAGCGCGCCGGGCGACGCGTCGTGCACCACGTCAGAAGTCGCGCGCCGCGACTTCGACCATATCGATCATCTCGCCTTGAACACCGCCGGCTCCTGCACCTTGATGTCGCCGAGTTGGACGGACAGGCACACCCCGTCCGAACTGCGCAACTGCACCGTCACTTGTGTCGCCGACTGCAGCGCTGCGGGGATGCCGCCGGGCAAGCTCGCGCCTTTGCCGGTGACGATCGCCTTTGATTTACCGGCGTCGCCACCCTTGTAGCGAATCAGGCGAACCCCATCAGCGGCGAGCGCCGCGTCCTTGTACTTGTAGCCGCGACCAGGTCCGTTCGGATCGTTCGGCGCGCGACCGATCGAACGCCAGCAGAGCCGATCATCACACGTGTCGCCGGCTCGATCGACGAGGAGATCGGCGGCAAGGTCGCCGCCGTCGTCGTAGACGCACAGTGCGTAGGCCGTACCAGTTCCCCCCTGCTCCACCGCGAGCGGGTTGCCCATGTCCGTCTGCGCCAATGCCGGCCCCTTCACGAGTTTGGCGACCAGCTTCTCCGCGCCCGGCTTGTCCTCGCGAACCAACAACATCCCCCGCCCGAATCCGCCCGCGCAACCGGCATCCACCGCAGGTGGACACATTGCGGTCGGCGAGGGTGTGGCAGTCGGAGTGTCGGCCTGTGGACTCGGCGTGACCGTCGGTGTCGCCGTCGGCACGTCGCCGAGGACATCGACATCGAGTGTCGCGTTGGTCGCCGCATCGCCGGCGGTGCTGCCGTCGCCGTTGACAGCGTTGCCCCAGGCCGACAGAACCGCCACGCCAGGCGCGGCGGGCGCGGTCCAGAGGAAGCTGAACTCGGTGAAGCTACCGCTCGCGAGCTTTGGCGCTGTATGCGTGATCTCGCTGCGCCCCCCGGTGCCGACGACCGCCTGCGTGCCGGCGGCGAACACGCCGCCGGTGGCGAGGGTGCCGAGGAGTGACGATGCGTTGAGGCCGGCCCGATCCTGTAGCCCGGTCTCAAACACCGTCAGCACAAACTCGTGCGTCGACAGCGGTAGTACCGCGGGCGGTCCGCCGCCGCAGTCGGCGCACTCCAATGTCACCGTCGGCGCGATGCCGCCGCTGTGGCAAAAGTTGCAGCCCTGCGCCGGCAACGGAAAGCTCGTGGTCGCAATGCCTCCCGAGAACGCCTGCACCGTCGACGTGGCGAGTAGAACCGCCGCGAACGCGAGGCGACGGAGACTGCTCGCAAACAGCGGCGAAGGGACCATCGCCGCGCATCCTCACACAATCCCCCGACGCCGATCAAGGCAAGATTTCGTGAATTATCGCCAGAGCCCTACACCTCGGCGTCGCAGCTCGAGGGCCGATCGTTCGTCGTGGGCGAGCACTTTACGATCGCCGACGCATACCTCGCCTGGGCACTGATGCTCGCGCAGCGCGTCGGCGCGACGCTAGCGCCCGCGGCGCTCGCCTACGTCGAAGAAAATCAGAAGCGACCCGCTGTCCAGGCGGCGATCGCAGCCGAAATGGCTGCGGCCCCAAAGAGCTGATCGGTTCAAAACGACGTCCGCCCTGTTCGAGCTGGGGCTACTGCGCACAGGCTGCCAGTTTCAGCCCGAAATGCCGACATCCGCGCCATCGACGGATTCCCGGTTCAACCGCGGGCGGGTCTGGTGGTATGGTTACGCCATGATCATCGATGAGGCGGTCCGCAGAACGCTGGAAAGGTTCCCGGAGGTCGCGGCGGCGTACTTGTTCGGTTCTCACGCTGGCGAGCGCCATCGCCCGTCATCGGACGTCGACGTTGCCATCATCTTTGCCGAAGCGGTCGCCGCCGAACGGCGGTTCGAAGTGCGATGCATCCTGTCCGAGCAGATCGCTCGAGCGGTCGGAGTCGCTACGGCGGACGTGGTCGATCTGGAAGCGGCCCCGCCGTTGCTCGCCCACGACTACCTCACCGTCGGTCACCACATCGTCCATCAACTTCTCGGCAGGCTGAACGATCTCACCGACCTGGCGCAGACCCTCGACAAGTATGCCCGCCGAAACGCCGAACCAGCGACATAACGGCGTCGGCGATCGGCGGGGAGATACCAGCAGTGTGCAGACACTCGTCATGCCGGCGAAAGGGACTGTCGGTTTTCTCGAATGGACGGGCGGAGCCCGCACAGAATCCCTCTCCCGCACGACTCGCGGGAGAGGATCGAAGGTGAGGGTTCAGATCCTATAGACGTCGCAATCGTTTACGCCGTCGGTTATGGTAGCAACGTTGCGCGGCTGGCTTGAGTCTTCTGTCGTGGACCTCCCACGCCGGCGGTAAGATACTTCATCTTGCAATGTAAGAATCAAAATACTACTCACATCGAATGGTCACCATCACGATGAGTGCAAAAGGGCAGTTCGTCCTGCCCAAGGTAGTCCGGGAAAGCTTGAAGCTGTTTCCAGGCTGCAAGGTGGAGGTGTCGGTCGACGATAAGCGCCGGCTCATTCTAACGCCCGCCCTCCACGAGCCCGAGGACTTGTTTCGCGACCGGCCGCCGAACGAGCGCGTCCTTTCCGTCGAGGAAATGGACCAGGCCATCCGCAAACGGGCGCGTGGTCGCGTTTGACACCAACGTCGTCGTTCGGGTTCTAGTCGGCGACGACCCGGCACAAACCAAGCGGGCGGAACGAGCCTTCGTTGAGCACGCCAAGAGCGACGGAGTGTTCTTGTCGCTGGTGGTGCTTGCCGAAACCGCTTGGGTGCTAGCCGCGGGTTATGGTTGGGATCGCGCCACCATCGAGTCGCGCCTGCGCAGGCTGCTGCGCACGCGCAACGTCGTAGTCGAAGACATTGAGCTCGTCGAGCGGGCCCTTGACGAGTACGCAGCAGGTCGCGCGGAGGTCGCCGACTACCTCATCCTCGGTAAAGCGCGCCAGCACGCCGGCGAGCTGCTGACCTTCGACAAGCGACTGGCGAGGGAGCCAGGCACCACTCTACTGTGAGGGTCCGGCCGCCGCGATGGATATGTTCGTTCGATCTCGCGAGTCTCGGCCGCGACTTAGTTTCGTCCGCCGGTTGCATGCAAATCCTACTATAGTAGGATTTCAGCCATGGCCCAGTCTGCTGCGAAACTTTCCGTCAGTGTTCCCGCTGAATTGGCCGCCGCCGTCCGGCGCCGCGTTGGCGCGCGCGGACTCTCCGGTTTCGTTGCGCGAGCGATGGCCCACGAGCTCGAGCGCGAGCAACTGGGCAACTTCCTCGACGAACTCGGACAAGCCCGAGGTCCGGTGCCCAAGACCGAGCTGGCCAAAGCGAGGCGCGCTTGGCCGAAGCGCTGATCCTAGACGCCGAGGCGGTAAATGCCCTGGCTCAGGCAACTGAACGTCGGGTCCTGGCTGATCGAGCACGCGCTATTCTGACGATCGCCCTTGAACGTCAGGCACTCGTCCGTGTTCCGGCGCCAGTTCTCGGCGAGGTGTGTCGTGGGTCTCGATTCGATGCTGCGGTTGACAGACTGCTGAATGGTCGTGGCATTGCAGTTTGCGATCTGACGCGTCGGATTGCTCAGCGGGGCGGAGGTCTACTCAGTACCGCCAAGATGGCATCTCGCCACGCGGTGGACGCCTTTGTCGTAGCCACAGCCCTCGAGTACGATTCTGCCGTGATCGCCACCGGCGATCCCAAAGATCTACAGCGCTTGGCAGCGCCACACCGCAACCTGCGAATCTTCGCAATCTGACGGCTCCGTCCACTTTTGATCCCCCGCCGCACACAGCCGGGGATCAATCGACTTGACGGACACTCCGTTGAACGCTAGCGGAGGGTACAATGCGCGGACGTAGGATCGGGATCATTTCCCGCCTGCTCGTTTTGCTTTTTGCCGTAGCGGTTTTCGCCGCCCCGGCGATCGGCATCGCGCACTCGTTCGAGCACCATGGCGCAATCGACTCGGTCGATTGCGGTACCTGCCTGTGGTCGAAGAACGCTGCGGGGACTGTCATCGAGGCTCCCAGCCTCGACTTCTTCGCCATCGTTCGAACCGTGCGGGCCGCGGCGCCCGCTTCGCCCGATCTGCAACTCGAAGTCTCCGAGCTGCATTCTCGCGGCCCACCACCCGTCCGCGCCTGAGAGGCGCTGCGTCCGCCGGATTCGCGATCGATCGAACGCGCGGAGTCGCGTTGACTTGTCGATAGTCGACCGCGCTCGCCACTCCGGCTCGTCGCAGCAGAAGCCCAATCAGCTCAGAGTGATCCGCTGGCACGCGCGTCGGTACGGTAACACTCGTTAGCTGATCATCCCTGCTTAGGAAGCCGCGCTTTGTGCGACTTCCGCAGCGGCCGAGGCCCCCTCGAAGAGGCATTTCCGTGTCTCAAGATGAGCCAAGCGGCTGATTGAAGCTGACTAACGAACGCGGGGGCACCGTGTCTCGCTCGACGCCCCCGCCGACTCGAAATCTTTCAAGGACAAAGGCGACCAATCATGGACAATCGACTCACTCTGCAAAACGGCCTGCGTCGCGCACCGGCGACGTTCGCCGGTCTGGCAAGGACCGCGACCTTGTTGGCCATTCTTACCTCGGCAATCCTGTGTGGAGGCCGGGAGGTGGCACTGGCTCAGGACATCGACGTTCTCATCTTCTCCACCCAACCCGGAGGCGGCGCGCTGGTGACGGCCGGGTACGACTTCGACGAAAAGATCACGGTGATTAATAGGCTCGGGCAATGTCCGGCCGGGCAGTGCTTCTACTCTGTCGCCGATCCCGGCTTTCGCACTCCCTCCGGCAGCCGGCCGGACGAGGGCTTGTATGCGCTGGCGCCGGGAACGCCCGTCCGTTTCGAGATCGTCGCGCTCGATGCGGGTGTGTCGTTCAAGTCGGGCGCCGCCGTGCTCGATGCCATCGGAGAGTCGACCAGCCTCGGTACGGCCCTCGGCATGCACGCTCACCCAGAGTATCAGTTGGCAGCCGCGGAAGGCGTCATTGGCGACTTCACTCTGTCGTTCCGCCTGACCACCACCTCGCCACAGTATAGCGACTCGCAGGTTCGCAGCTTCACGCTGACCAACGGCGACGTACCGGCCACGCCGACACCCTCGCAGACGCCGCGGCCGACCGATCCTCCAACTGCCACCGCGACGCACACCGAGATCCCGACAGCGATCCGGACTCCGACCTCCACCGTGCCGCCCAACGACACCTGCGACGGCGACTGCAACGGCGACGAAGTCGTGTCGATCGCTGAGCTGATCCGCGGCGTCAACATCGCACTCGGTAGGGCGATGCTCGACGAATGCCCAGCGTTCGACATCAATGGAGACGGGAGTATCTCTATCGGCGAGCTGATCAGCGCCGTGCGCGACGCCCTCGAGGGCTGCTGATGCAGTCCGCCGAGAAGTTCGATCTCATGATTTTCCATGCGGACCGTGAACTCCAAAACAGTCAGGATGCTCAACCATGAACCACGAAAAGCGATCAGCTCACTACGCGCGCCTCACCATCGCCGCCGTGATGCTTCTCGTTGCGGGATTCTTCGCGCCCGCGCCAGCCGACGACGCTACTTCCACGGCAAGTGACGAGCCGGCGGTGTGGATCTCCGGCGACCCGAGGCACCCCGAGCACCTCGAAGAGATCGTCGTAACCGCGCCGCTGCAGCGGACCACGCACCAGCTGGCAAAGCCAGCCGCGGTAATGACCGAAGAGCAGATCCGGCAGCGCGCCGCGCCGCAGCTCGGTGAGATTCTCGCCGATTTGCCGGGGGTCAGTCAGAGTTACTTCGGACCGGGCGCCAGCCGGCCCGTGATCCGCGGTCTGGCGGGCGACAACATTCGCGTTCTGGAGAACGGCCTCGGCCTGCTCGACGCCTCGTCGATCAGTCCGGATCACGGCGTCGGCGTGGAGCCGCTGCTCATCCGACGCGCCGAAGTGATCCGCGGTCCGTCAGCCCTCCTGTACGGCCCGAATGCGATCGGCGGTGTCGTCAACGTCATCACCCGGCGTTTTCCGGACGAACCGATGGACGACCTCGTCACGGGCGCGATTCTCGGGCGCGGCAATTCGATCAACGATGAAGGCGCGGGTGTCGCTTACCTCGAAGGCGGCTATCGCGGCTTCGCCATTCACGCTGACGGATTCGCGCGCAAGACCGACAACGTTTCGATTCCCGGGTTCGCGCGATCGGCGGCCTTGCGCGAACTCGCACCGCTCCCGCCCGGCGAGTCGGAAGAGAAGAACAGGTTGCTCAACACGGCGCTCGAAACCTCCGGAGGCGGCGCCGGCGTTGCCTACCACTGGGACGGCGGGCATCTGGGAATCTCGCCGCAGATCTACACTTCACAGTATGGTATTCCCGGAGCACCGTCGGCACTCGTGGATCTCGAACAGCACCGCCTCGATATCGGCGGCGCTCTCGACGACGCGCCGCTGCGCGGCATCTCCTCCATCACCTCGCGGCTCGGTCTCGTCGACTACGCACACAAAGAGCTCGAGGTCACGACTCGCGGCAACCGCGTCGGCACGCGCTTCGAGAACAGCGGATACGACCTCCGCATCGACTTCGTCCACGAGCCGGTCGCCGGGATCGAGGGCGCCTTTGGGTTCGAGAGCTTCTACTCGGACTTCGACGCCAGCGGCGCGGAGGCGTTCTTTCCTCGTTCCAAAACCGCGGTCCAGTCCTTGTTCGCATTCGAAGAGATCGTGTTGGGACCGGCGCGACTGCAGGCCGCCGGTCGGCTCGACGTCTCTACTGCCGAAGCGAAAGATTCGCTCGTCTTCGGCCCGGGAGACTCGCGAGACTTCGTCACCGGTGGTGGCTCCGTCGGGGCGGTGGTTACTCCCGTCGAGCCGTACTCGCTCGCACTCAACGTCGCCTACGCGCAGCGTCCCCCCAATGCGGCTGAGCTGTTCGCCAATGGTCCGCATCTGGCGACGGCGCAGTTCGAAGTCGGCGACCGCGATCTTTCGACCCAGGAATCCCTCGGCTTCGAAGTGATCGCCCGCAAGGAGACGGGCCGCATCACCGGCTCGGTCGGCGCCTACTACAACCGGATCGACAACTTCATCGACCTGATTCCCACAGGGGAGTTCTTCGACACCGCCGATCTCGGCCACTCCCACGGCGGCGATCCGATCATCCCAGTCTTCGAGTTCGAGAACGTCCCGGCCGCGTTCGTCGGCACCGAAGCCGATCTGACCGTGCACGCAGTCGAGGCCGCGACGTACGATGTCCACTTCAACCTGCTAGCCGACTGGGTCTTCGCGCGAAATCGGAGCACTAGGGAAGCCCTGCCATACCTGCCGCCGCTGCGTCTCGGCAGCGAAGTCGTGTTGCACTGGCACGAACTCAGCGCCGAGGCGTCGCTGAGGTGGGCGCGGCGTCAAGACAATACGCCGGAATTCATTCTTCCCACCGACAGCTACTTCATGCTCAACATCGGCGCCAACTATCACATCCCGATGATCTTCGGGACAATCGACCTGTTCTTGCGCGGAACGAACCTGCTCCACCAGGAGGCGCGTCTGTCGACGTCGACGCGAAAGGAATTCGCACCGTTGCCCGGCGCCGGCGTATCCGGCGGAGCGCTCTTCCGCTTCTGAAAACATGCGACGGCGGTGCCACGACTGCCGGCATCGCAGCACGGAGACTTTTACTCATGAGAAGATCTACTCGAACTTTCGCCGCACGCCGTGCCGCCAGTGGCGCTCGCAGGAGCCGCCTTCGCTCGTCGATTCTTCTGGCGGGGCTGTGCGCCGCCCTTAGCTTCAGTGGCTGCTGGGACGACGGACCGATTCCGTTCGAAGAGCCACTGGAGATCATCTTCGGCTCCAGCGAATTGAACGGCGGGCGAATCATCGCCGACTTCGACTTCGGCGTCCCGATACCGGTCGTGTTCAACACCGAGATCGGAGGTTTCTCCATCTACAGCAGCACCGTGCCGGGATTCGTCTCGCTCGGATCGCGCAATCTCACCGAGTCGCCCTTCGGTTTTCCGGATGGCACACCGATCGGCATTCGGATCACCGAGATCGACTCGGAGGTGCAAATCGTCTTCAGCAACGGCCTGCTCGCTCGAGCGGGTGACGAGGTCGAGATCGGAGAGTCTCCCTTCGACATCCACCCCACCTGGCAACTGAGCTTTCCCCCCGACGCAACTCCCTCGCCCCGCTTCGTCAGCTTCGTCCTGACGACGACAGCGCCCGAATATCGGGAGTCAGACGAATACACGCTGACGATAGAGGTGGGCACCGGGGACGAAGATGGGCTGATGTGAACGAGAGGCGGGACAACTAACGTCCGCGCGATGAAAGCATACGACAAGCGTGAGGAATCTCGAGTACTTGCGCTGGTCTCACCAGGAATAGCCCAACGAGTAGCCGTTTCGGTGGCAAAATGGCGGGCCCTCCTGGAGCATCAGATAGCGGAGGATCCTCCGGGACTCAGGTGGGTTGCGATGGTCCGACCCGAGAACATGGCAAAAGAGGGAATCGAGTCGGCTTGTAACAGAAACTTCACGGACCGATCCGTTCGCCCACCCGAGGAGCGGTGGTAGGTTGCCGCGCCATGGAGACATCGAGCGCCGTCGCTAAATTGTTTCGCTTTTCGGAGGACACCGAGCACGTCGCGGCTGGGGTCGTGGTCTTTCGCGAGGGCGATCCCGGAGACTGTATGTTCGTGGTTCGAACCGGCCAGCTTGCGATCAGCGTCGCCGGGGCCGCCGTGCTCACCGTCGGGCCCGGCGGCGTCGTCGGCGAGTTGGCGTTGGTCGACGCGGGGCTTCGCAGCGCGACGGCGACAGCGATCGTCGACACCGAGTTGGTTCGCGTCGACTCGCGCAAGTTTCAGTTCCTCATCCAGCAGCACCCGTTCTTCGGCCTCGAGGTTATGAAGGTGATGGCGGGTCGCTTGCGCGACATGAACGCGCGACTGCGCGCCAGCTGAGTCGGCGCCGGTTCGTTTGACGGGGACACCCGCGCCCATTCCGCCCCCCCCACCGGCGACGAGATTCTCGTCCGGGCCCCAATCCAAACACCGGCTTCGTGCGTAGAGCTTTAGACTGCGGACGCCGTCCGCGGAGCTGCGCTATCTCGAGGAGGTGTTGAATGAAATCCTTCAAGTTACTGGTTTGTGTGATGGTTATTCTTAGCGGAGGATTCGGGGCGCCGCTGTACGCGGCCGACCACGCCGACGGCCCGGCGGTGCGGGCCGACCCCGCCGCGGACATCAATGACCTTTTCGCATGGATGTCGCAGGACGCCGAGAAGCTCTATCTGGCGTTGTCGGTTTTTCCCTTCGCCAGCGCCGGATCGCGGTTCTCGGATAGCGTCCAGTACGTGTTCCACATCGGCAGCGGCACAGAATTCGGTGGCGTGGCGGACGATGGGGAGATCATCTGCACCTTCAATGCCGCGCAGGATGTCCAGTGCTGGGCGGGAGAGACGTCGGTCCTCGGCGACGCGAGTTCGCCGGCGGGACTGGTCTCCGACGATGGCCGGCTGCGTGTCTTCGCGGGGCCGCGAAACGACCCGTTCTACTTCAACCTCTCGGGCTTCAATGCGACGACGCGCATCGTCGCCGGCGCGGCGCCTAGCCTGACCTTCGACGCCGCCGGCTGCCCGATGGTCGATGCGGCGACGTCGAACGTACTCGTGACACAGCTGCGAACGAACCCGGAGGCAGGCCCGCCGCTGGACGACTTCGTCGGCGGCAACGTTCTCGCCCTGGTTCTCGAAGTCGACAAGTCATTGGTCGCCGGCAATGGGCCGATCGTCGGCGTATGGGCCAGCACCAATCGCAGCCCGGGCGGTACGGCTTGCGTCGGCGACGCCGACCAGGATGGGCAAGTGCGAATCAACGAGCTGATCATCGCCGTCAACAATGCTCTGGATGGCTGCCAGAACACGGCGGCGCCGGCGCTCGGACGTCAGATCGAGCGGATGGGGCGTTCGGCGATCAATACCGCGGTTGTCGATCCGTTCTTCACCGACCCGTTGGACCATGGCCGGATTCAGGACCAGTACAACGCGTCGAGCGCATCGCAGGACTGGGCATCTGAGTTCGCCGCGCGCATGGCAGGAAACCTGGCGATCCTCGACGCGTTGGACAGCGTGTGCGGCAACCAACTCCTCGCCGGCCCCGAGGCGGAGGCGGGTCGTTACGATGCGCTCGCCGGCGTGCTCGCCGACGACCGGCTGTTCGTCAACACGTCGTCGGGCGCGTGCGAGCAGTACCTCGCTGTCGAAGGTAACGCGCTCGGCATCATCAACGATGACTGCGGCGGTCGCACGCCGCGGCACGACACGGTCGACGTCTCGTACTCGGTGCTGGCGATCGGTCAATTGACGGGAGTCGGCGACGACGTCGATGCGGACGCCGACGGTGTCCCCTCGCTGACGGCGTTCCCGTTTTTGAACGCGCCACAGTGATGACACCGACCGGTACCCAAACGATGAGTACGTGGACGTTGGTACAGTGCGCCACGGCGCTCATCGCGATAACCGTCGCGGCGACGCCGTCGTCCGCAATGGGCGGTCAGACCACGACATCGTCACGCCTCGCCATGGCGAACCTGGACTCGCAGATTGTCGGCTTGCGCCAGCGCGTCGGCGGATGCGGGTCGCCGACGGGGCCGGCGCTGGACCTGGCCGAGATGCTGGCGTTTCGCGCGCGCCTCACCAGCCGCATGGCGGACTCTAGGGAGGCGCTTGCGGTGGTCGAGGCGGTC
>JBGTMF010000072.1:0-1657 GCA_041743795.1 Thermodesulfobacteriota bacterium
TCGACGCCGACACTGTCGAGCAGCCGCATGATGCCGAGCGGGGTGCAGGGACGCAGCCCCTCGCCGCCGGCCAGCAGGCGGCCCTGGCTGATCGGGTGCAGTCCGTCGACGTCCTTCTCCGGCGAGATGGCGTCGAGCACCGCGCGGCTGTCGAGTCCGGCTGGCAGCGGCAGCTGCACCAGGATTCCGTGTGCGTCCGGCCGCTCGTTGAGCGAGCGGACGAGGTCGACGATGTCGTTTTGCGGAGTGTTGGCGGGCAATTCGTGGTGCAGCGATTCGATGCCGACCTGGGCGCAGGAGCGCCGCTTGTTGCGGACGTAGGTCGCCGAAGCCGCGTCATCGCCAACCAAGACCGTCGCCAGGCCGGGAGGTACGCCGTATTCGGCGCGAAACTGCGTCACCGCGGCCGCCGTCTCGCCGCGTACCTTGGCCGCCTCGGCCTTGCCGTCGATGATCTCTGCCATGATGTCCTCGTGCCGTACCACGCAGTCGATAGGCCATCAAATCCGTTGCATCGAGATCATTGCCGAGGAGGCTGCGCGAGTTGGGGCGGGCCGAAAATTACGAGCGTCGCTCATACGTAAGACAAATGTCTTGCGTTCGCAGGTTGACTGTAGTAGTTTCGCCGCATTCAACCCTGGGAATGCAAATCATGGCAAAGCAAACCGTAACCCTGCGCTTGGACGAGGACGATCTGACCTATCTGGCCCAGGTCGAGATCCCCGGCGCCGGCAACCTCAGTGAGAAGATCCGCGGCCTGTTGGCCGAGGCGCGCGCCCAGCGCGAGGGGATGGGCGACTTCGGCGCGGCGTACGACTTCAGCCGACGTCTCTTCGGCCAGCCGGAGCGCTGCGTGCGCGACGCCGAGGTGCGCGAGCAGGTGCGTTCCGAGCTGATCGCGCGGGTGCTGGCATGGTTGCCGGAGACCACCGCCTTCGTCCTTTCCAGTGCATGCGCCGACGGCGGCCGCGAAGCGCTGGCTCGCCTCGAACAGGGCATCGGCGAGCGCAGTATCGGTCTGGCCGACTCGATATTGCAGCTTGCGCAGGCGGGCTTTCCGGGCTGTTATGCGCCGACGACGCTGGCCGCGCGGGCGCAATCGGCATTGAACATCGCCGCGAGCGGCGGGGAGAATCGCAATCCACGAGGGAGGAACGAGTCATGATCGAGTCCCTTACAAACCGCGTCGGTCGCCTCATCGCAGGGAGCTTCCACGCCGTCGTCGACGCCGTCGAGAACGCCGCGCCGGAGGCGACGATGGAACAGGCGGTACGCGAGATCGAAAGCGCGATTGCCGACGTGCGCGCCGATCTCGGCAACGTCGAGGCACAGCGCCATCTCAGCGCCAAGCGCCTCGCCGAGGAAAGCAGTCGCCACGAGCTGCTCGCCGAGCAGGCGCGCCTCGCCCTCGGGCAGAACCGCGAGGATCTGGCCACCGCTGCGGTGGAGCGCCAGATCGACATCGAAGCGCAGATTCCGGTCCTCGAGTCGCGTCTGTTGGAACTGGCCGATGACAAGGTTCGCCTCGAGGGCTTCATCACCGCGCTCCTGGCGAAGAAGCGCGAGATGCGCGACGCCTTGGCCGACTACGTCAAAGCCCGCCAGCATCAGGCGTCGGCGACGCAGACGGGCGGCGGCGGACCCGCCGCGGGAGAGT